>NZ_AP023355.1:6113347-6441684 GCF_016865425.1 Actinocatenispora thailandica
AGTGGGTGGCGAGCAACTCCTCGGTGAGCACCTCGTCGGGCGTACCGAGCGCGACCCGGCGGCCGTCGGCCAGCAGCAGGATGCGGTCGGCGTACTCGCCGGCGACGGACAGGTCGTGCATGGTCGCGACGACGGTGAGCGGCTCGTCCGCCGGCCCGCTGGTCCGCAGTTCGTCGACGAGTTCCAGCACGTCCTGCTGGTGGCCGATGTCCAGCGCGCTGGTCGGTTCGTCGAGCAGCAGCAGCCGGGCGCCCTGGGCGAGCGCGCGGGCCAGGAAGACCCGCTGGCGCTCCCCGCCGGACAGGGTGGACAGTTCCCGGTCGGTGAGCGCGGTGAGGTCCAGCCGGGCCAGCACGTCGCGCACCGCGGCCAGGTCTGCGGCGCTCTCGACACCCAGCGGCGGAATGTACGGGGTGCGGCCGAGCAGCGCGTAGTCGAACACCGACATGCCGGCGGGTACCACCGGGTCCTGCGCCACCAGGGCGATCTGCCGGGCCCGGTCCCGGCGGCGCAGCGCGGTCACCGGGGTGCCGCCGATCCGCACCTCGCCGGCCGCCGGCAGCAGCCCGGCCAGCACCCGCAGCAGGGTGGACTTCCCGGCTCCGTTGGGCCCGATGACGGTCAGCCACTCACCGGGCGCCACGTCGATGTCCACATCGGACAGCAACGCCGCGGCGCCGATCCGGACGCCGACGCCCCGGGCGGACACCATCGCCTCGTCGATGCTCATGCCCGGCCCTCGCTGCGGCCCGCCCGGACAGCAGGCGACACCGCACGGTCCCGGCCGGTCGCCCGCGCACGCCCGGTCACGGCGCGACCCGCTTCGTGGTCCGCAGCACCACGACGAAGAACGGCGCGCCGAAGAACGCGGTCACCACGCCGATCGGGATCTCCGCCGGGGCCTGCACGGTACGCGCGAGCAGGTCGGCGAGCGCCAGGAACGCGGCGCCGAACAGCAGCGACAGCGGCAGGATGATCCGGTAGCTGGAACCGGCGAGCAGCCGCACCGCGTGCGGCACGATGATGCCGACGAACCCGATCAGGCCGGACACCGCGACCGCCGCGGCGGTACCGAGGGTGGCGGCGAGGATGAGCACCACCCGGATCCGCTGCGGGTGCAGGCCGAGGCTGGCCGCCTCCTCGTCGCCGACGCTGAGCACGTCCAGGGCCCGGCGCTGGGCGAGCACCACCACCGAGGTGACCGCCACGTACGGCAGCAGCATCAGCACCTCGTGCCAGCCGGAGGTGGTGAGCTGCCCGAGCAGCCAGGAGTACACCTCCTGGATGGTGTCGCTGTGCGCCTGCAGCAGGTAGGTCTGGATGGCGGTGCAGAACGCGGCGATCGCCACCCCGGCGAGGATCAGCGTCACCGTCGAGCGGAACCGGGAGCCGGCCGCGCCGAGCAGGTAGGTACCCGCGACCGCGGCGAGCGCGCCGACGAACGCGGCGAGCGGGACCAGCAGCGGCGCGGTCACCGAGGAGCCGGGCCGCAGCACGATGACCGTGGTGGCGCCGAGACCGGCCCCGGCCGCCACCCCGAGCAGGTACGGGTCGGCCAGCGGGTTGCGGAACACCCCCTGGTAGCAGCCGCCGGACAGCGCCAGCATGGCGCCGACCAGCAGCCCGAGTACGACCCTGGGCAGCCGCAGCTGGGTCAGGATGGCGTCGTCGCGGGCGGACAGCCCGGTCGGTACCGCGCCGCCGGTCAGGTGGTGCACCAGGTCGGTGACCACGTCGACCGGCGACAGCGACACCGGCCCGAACGCGAGGCCGGCGACGAGCGCCACCGCCACCGCGACGAGCCCGGCGAGCACCCAACGCAGCCGCAGCCGGCTGGTCACGTCGCCGGTACCGCCTGGACGGCGTTGGCGGCGGCCTGCACCAGCTGGACGACGCGCGGGCCCCAGCGGGACGCGATGTCGTCGTTCAGCCCGTACACGTGCTTGTCCTTGACCGCGGTGAGGGTGTTCCAGCCGGGCCGCTTGCCGACCGTCGCGGCCGACGCCGCGCAGCACTTCGTGTCGGCCAGGAAGACCAGGTCGGGGTTCGCCTCGACCAGGTACTCCTTGGACAGCTGCGGGTAGCCGGTGCCGCCCTTGTCCGCCTTGTCGGCGATGTTGGTCAGGCCGAGCTGGCGCAACAGCGATCCGACGAACGTCTTGCTGGTCGCGGTGTGCAGCTGCGGGTCCAGCTCGTAGTAGTAGCTGAGCTTGGCGGTGCGCTTCGGCAGCCCCTGCTCCGCCTTGGCGATGCCGGACTTCATCTTCTGGACGGTGCGCTTCGCGCCGTCGGCGTGCCCGGTCAGCGTGCCGAGGTCGGTGATCTCCCGGTAGCTGTCGTCGATGGTGGTCGCCGCGCTCGCCACGTACACCGGGATCTTGAGTTTCCGCAGGCCCTTGACCACGCCGCCGGTGTCGTACGACAGGACCACCAGGTCCGGGTCGTACCCGGCGATGGCCTCCACGTTCGGCTTGAAGCCGGACAGCTTGGTGCGCGGCGCGCTCGCCGGGTAGTTCGACTGGTCGTCGACCGCCTTGACCTGGCCGTCGGCTCCGATGTAGTGCAACATTTCGGTCGTCGTCGGCGACAGCGAGACGATGTGCGTGGGCCGGCGGTCGACGGTGACGCTGCCGGCCGAGCCCTTGACCGTGGCCGGGAACGAGCCGGTGCCGGCGGACGCGCTGGCCCCGGCGTCGGTACCGGCGGAACCGGACGAACCGCAGCCGGCCAGCGCGACGGCCGCGGCGGTCAGCGCGACGAGCGCCGGGGCGAGCCGGCGCAGTGACGTTCTCATGGTGTCCTCCTGTCGGTCGAAGAACGGCTGTCGCCGACAGGGGATGCTGTCTGCGGGGCGCCCGTTCCTCGCAAGCGCAGTACGCGATCCGTGCCGGAGGCGACCTGGCTCGTACCGCCCCCGGATCGGGGCCGGTCATCACAGTTGCGGGACAGCGCCGGGTTCACACCGGCTTCGCTTCGACACGGTCCGCCAAGACCGTAGCGCATTCCCGGTACCGTGCTTCCCCGCGCTACGCCCGCGGGCGGGCCGCATCGCCGCACCGTGCTTCCCGCCACAGCGGCGGCGGGGCCGCTGCCGGTGCCGGCCGGCCGGGTGTCCAGATGGCGGGCCGCGCGAGCAATGCTGGCGCGGATTGCATACCGTATGCAGATCATGTCCGAGCACACGCTGGGTTCGTCCCATGTCCCGCTGCGCGATCTGGTCACCGACGAGATCCGGCAGCGGATCCTGACCGGGCTGCTGCCGCCCGGCGAGCGGCTGGTCGAGGACCGGCTGGCGGAGGATCTCGGCGTGTCCCGCAACCCGGTCCGGGAGGCGATCCGGGTGCTCGCCACCGAGGGCCTGGTCGAGGTCGCGCCGCGGCGCGGCGCGGCGGTCGCGCGGCCCCGGCCGGCGCACGCGGAGGAACTGTTCGACATCCGGATGGCGCTGGAGGGGCTGGCCGCCCGGCTCGCCGCCCGGCGGCGGGACGGCGCGGCGCTCGCCCGGCTGCGCAGCGTGCTGGACGAGCAGCGGGACGCCGACCAGGTCGGGGCGGTCGCGGATCTGAACACGCGGTTCCACACCGAGGTGGCCGCCGCCTCCGGCAACGAGCACCTGCACCAGCTGGTGGGGCCGCTGTTGCGGCGGGCGCAGTGGGTGTTCCTGCAGACCGCGTACACCCGGGCGGGCGAGTCGCTGACCGAGCACGAGCGGATCTACGCGGCGATCGTGGCCGGCGACGAGGAGTCCGCGCAGGCGCTGGCGATCGCGCACGTGGCCGCCGCGCGCCGCTCCTATCTCGCGCACGCGGCCACGCACACCGACCCCACCCCCTGACCCACCCCACCCCGCGCTCCCCCGGCGCTCCCTCCGGCTTTGTTGATCATGGCGTTGTCCGCTGGCGCATGCGCTCTCGCCGAGACAACACCATGATCAACGAGGCCAGGTGTTGCTGTGGGTGATGCTGAAGTGCCCTGGTGTCACGGCGATGTTCACATAGTAGGAAGATCCTGGTGCCGGTACTTGGATCCTGTATACAGAAGCCGTTGGCGGCGACCCGAGTGGCGCAGCACACCCCCAAGGTTCGAGGAGTCCCCCATGCGTACCCGTCGGCTGGTGGCCGCGCTGGCGGTCGTCCCGCTGCTGTTGACGGCAGCGGCCTGCTCGGGCACCGAGACCAGCGTCGGCAAGCAGCTCACCGGGTCGGCACCGTTCGACGCCCGACCGGTACGAGACGGCGGCACACTCACCGTCGGGCTGTCCCAGGATCCCGACGCGCTCGACCCCACCACCGCGAACACCTTCGTGGCCCGCGAGGTGTTCGCCAACATGTGCGAGAAGCTGTACGACGTCGACGAGAACCTGAAGATCGTCCCGCAGCTCGCCGCGGCGCTGCCCAAGCTCTCCGACCACGGCCGCACCGCGACGATCGCGGTGCGGCAGGGGCTGAAGTTCAACGACGGCACCACGATGGACGCGCAGGCGGTGCGCACCACCCTGGTCCGGGACCTCACCCTGCCGACGTCGTCGCGCAAGAGCGAGCTGGGCGCGGTGACCTCGGTCGAGGTGGTCGACGACCACACGGTACGGCTGCACCTGAGCCGCCCGTTCGCCCCGCTCGCCGCGCAGCTCGCCGACCGGGCCGGGATGATCATGTCGCCGGCCGCGCTGCGCAAGTACGGCAAGAACTTCGGCGCGCACCCGCAGTGCGTCGGCCCGTTCTCGTTCGTCAGCCGCACCTCCGGCAGCCAGATCGTGCTGAAGAGGTCGCCGTACTACTACGACAAGGCCAAGGTGAAGCTGGACCGGCTGGTCTACAAGATCGTCACCGACGCGAACGTCCGGTCGGCGAACCTGCAGTCCGGTGACATCCAGGTGGCGGAGCGGCTCGCGACCTCCGACGTCGGCACCCTGTCGGCGGACAAGAGCCTGAAGATCCTGCCCGGCGGCGGCATCAGCTACCAGGGCATCACGATCAACACCGCCAACGTGCACGGCACCGACAAGAAGCCCGGCAAGGTCGACACCCCGCTCGCCCAACATCCCGAGCTGCGCGAGGCGTTCGCGCTGTCACTGGACCGGGACGTGATCAACCGGGTGGTCTTCAACGGCCTGTACGACCCGGACTGCTCACCGCTGCCGAAGAACTCCCCGTACCGCGACCCGAAGGCCACCTGCCCGAAGCGGGACCTGGCCAAGGCACGCCGGCTGGTCAAGAAGGCCGGGGTCGAGACGCCGGTACCGGTGACGCTGTCGCTGACCGCCGACCCGGTCTCGGAGCGGCTCGGCCAGGTCATCCAGGCGATGGCCAAGGAGGCCGGCTTCGCGGTCAAGGTGGTACCGGGCGAGTTCGTCACCACGCTCAACCAGGCCCGGGCCGGCAAGTTCGACACCATCCAGGTCGGCTGGTCGGGCCGGGTGGACCCGGACGGCGACATCAACGACCTGGTCACCTCGGGCGGCTCGAACAACTACAGCGGCCTGCACGACCCGGTGATCGACAACGGCGTGCACGCCGCCGCGACCACCGACACCGCGCAACGACGCGCGTTGTACAGCAAGGTGATCGCGCGCGAGCACGAACTCAACGGAATCATCTACCTGTACCACGAGCGGTACTTCCTCGGTACCGCGGCGAACGTGGCAGGCATCCGGTACTACTCCGACGGCATCCCGCGGTTCGCCACCGCGGGCTTTGCGAAGTAGGTGGCAGGACGATGGGTTGGTATCTGCTGCGCCGCCTCGGCGCGGCCGTGATCGTGGTACTGATCGCGAGCGTCGTGGTGTTCCTCGGCGTCCGCGCGCTGCCCGGTGACCCGGCCGTGGTGCTGGCCGGGGAGAACCCGACACCGCAGGTGATCGCGTCGATCCGGGCGGAGTACGGGCTGGACAAGCCGCTGCCGGTGCAGTACCTGGACTATCTGAAGCACCTGGTCACCGGCGACCTCGGCACCTCCACCCAGGACAAGCTGCCGGTGAGCCAGATCCTGGCGAACCGGATCCCGGTGACGCTGGAACTCGCGGTACTCGCGATGCTCGTCGCGATCGTCGTCGGCGTGCTGTTCGGCACGATCGCGGCGGCCCGGCGCGGCAAGTTCGCCGACTACACCGCGACCGGCTTCGGGCTGCTCGGGCTGTCGGTGCCGCACTTCTGGCTGGGGCTGCTGGCGATCCTGCTGTTCGCGGTGAAGCTGCGCTGGCTGCCGGCGTCGGGGTACGTCCCGTTCACCGAGGACCCGGGGCAGAACCTGGAACGGATGATCCTGCCGGCGCTGGTACTCGGCACCGGCTTCGCCGCGGTACTGATGCGCCAGACCCGCTCGGCGATGCTCGGCGCGCTGTCCGCCGACTACGTGCGTACCGCGCGGTCCAAGGGGCTGTCCGCCCCGCGGGTGGTCGGCGTGCACGCGCTGCGCAACAGCCTCACCACCGTCGTCACCGTACTGGGCCTGCAACTGGGCGCGCTGATCTCCGGCGCGGTGGTGACCGAGCAGATCTTCGTCATCCCCGGCTTCGGCAAGCTGACCGTCGACGCGGTACTGACCCGCAACTACCCGGTGATCGAGGCGGTCGTGCTGGTGACCGTCGTCGGGTACATCGTGGTCAACCTGCTCGTCGACGTCGCCTACGCCGCACTGAATCCGCGGATCCGGCTAGGGGGCATCTGATGGATCTTCAGCCGGCTGCGCCGGGCTCGCTCGGCCAAGATCCATCAGACACCCCCACGGGAGCGACCCATGGCTGACGTGCTCACCACCCCGGCGCCCACGGCCGTCGCGGCCACCGGCCGGTCGGACCGCTGGCGGCGGATGTGGCGCCGGTTCTACCGCAAGCCGATGTCCCTCACCGGACTGGTCCTGGTCGTACTGTTCCTGCTGCTGGCGCTGCTGGGGCCGGCGTTGTTCGGTGACCCGACCGCGGTGCACTTCGACGACGTGCTGGGTGCGCCGTCCGGCGCGCACCTGCTCGGCACCGACGACCTCGGCCGCGACCAGCTGGCCCGGATCGCGTCCGGTGCCCGGGTCTCGCTGCAGGCGGGGGTGCTGTCGACGGCGCTGGCGATGGTGATCGGCATCCCGGTCGGCCTGGTCGCCGGGTTCTACCGGCGCTACCTCGACTCGGTCGTGATGCGCACCGTGGACGTCGTACTCTCCTTCCCGTTCCTGGTGTTCGCGGTCGGGCTGGCGGCGATCCTCGGCCCGTCGCTGCGCAACGTGGTGTTCGCGCTGGGCGTCGCGCAGATCCCGGCGATCGTCCGGATCACCCGCGGCGAGGTGCTGTCGGTGCGCGAGCAGGACTTCGTCGCCGGTGCGATCGCCGACGGCGCCAACGACGCCACGATCCTGTTCCGGTACGTGCTGCCGAACGCGGCGAACGCGCTGATCGTGCAGGCGACGGTGGCGATCCCGGCGGCGATCATCGGCGAGGCGACGCTGTCCTTCCTGGGGCTCGGGGTACAGCCGCCGACCCCGTCCTGGGGCGTCATGCTGACCACCGCCCAGCAGTTCCTCTCCCAGGCGCCGTGGCTCGCGGTGTGGCCCGGCGTGATGATCGCGGTGACCACGCTCGGGTTCAACCTGCTCGGCGACGGCCTGCGCGACGTGATCGACCCCAGGAGCGCCCGATGACGAGCACCGGACGAGCGTGCCGCGTCGGCACTGCGGTCAAGGAGGAACGTCGATGAGCGAGCGAGTGAACCGCGCGCGCGGTGCGGCCGACACCGCGCTGCTGTCGGTGGCGGACCTGCACGTCTCGTTCGGTACCGAGGACGGCCTGGTGCAGGCGGTCAAGGGTGTCTCGCTGACCCTGGCGCCGGGCGAGATCCTGGCCCTGTGCGGCGAGTCCGGCTCGGGCAAGTCGGTGACCGCGATGTCGGTACCGCGGCTGCTGCCGCCGACCGCGCGGGTGTCCGGCGAGGTCCGGCTCGACGGGCGGGACCTGCTGCGGCTCGACGGCCGCGAGCTGCGCGCGCTGCGCGGGTCGGACGTCTCGGTGGTGTTCCAGGAGCCGATGACGTCGCTGAACCCGTCGTTCACCGTCGGCTTCCAGATCACCGAGGTGCTGCACCGGCACCAGAAGCTGTCCCGGCGCGCCGCGCGGGCCCGTGCGGTCGAGCTGCTGGACCTGGTGGGCATCCCGGACCCGGCGGGCCGGCTGCGGGAGTACCCACACCAGCTGTCCGGCGGGATGCGGCAGCGGGTGATGATCGCGATCGCGGTCGCCTGCGAACCGCGGATCCTGATCGCGGACGAGCCGACCACGGCGCTGGACGTGACGATCCAGGCCGGCGTGCTGGACGTGTTCCGTTCGCTGCGGGACCGGCTCGGTACCGCGATCGTCCTGATCACGCACGATCTCGGGGTGGTGGCGGACATCGCCGACCGGGTCGCGGTGATGTACGCGGGCCGGATCGTCGAGCAGGCGACGGTGACCGAGCTGTTCGCCCGGCCGCTGCACCCCTACACCCGCGGGCTGCTCGGCGCGCTGCCCAGCGCTGCGCAGCGGGACGGTACGGACCGGCGCCGGCTGCGGGAGATCCCCGGCATGGTGCCCGCGCCGTACGCCGATCCGGACGAGTGCCCGTTCGCGCCGCGCTGCCCGATCGCCGCCGACGACTGCACCGCGGCCCGGCCGGCCCTCGACCCGCAGGGCGACGGCCACTTCGCGGCCTGCTTCCATCCCGGCGTGTCCACTGTGGAGGCTGTCGATGCCTGATCTGCTCACCATCACCGACCTGGTCAAGCACTACCCGTCCGGGCGCGGCCGGGTGGTGCACGCGGTGGACGGTGTCTCGCTGTCGATCGGCGCCGGCGAGGTGCTGGGGCTGGTCGGCGAGTCCGGCTCCGGCAAGTCGACGATCGGCAAGTGCATCCTGCGGCTGACCGAGCCCACCTCGGGCCGGATCGTGTTCGACGGTACCGACGTGACCCACCTGTCCCGCCGGGGCATGCGGCCGCTGCGGCGGGACGTGCACATCGTCTTCCAGGACCCGTACTCGTCGCTCAACCCGCGGTTCTCCATCGGCCAGATCGTCGCGGAACCGCTGCGGCAGCACCGGATCGCGTCCGGTCGTGCCGCCACCGACAAGGTCTGCGAGATGCTGGAACGGGTCGGGTTGCGCGCCCAGATGCGGCACCGGTACCCGCACGAGCTGTCCGGCGGCCAGCGGCAGCGGGTCGGCCTGGCCCGCGCGCTGGTGTGCGGGCCGAAGCTGGTGGTGGCCGACGAACCGGTCAGCGCACTGGACGTCTCGGTGCAGGCGTCGGTGCTCAACCTGCTCACCGACCTGCAACGGGACATGGGCTTCTCGTGCCTGTTCATCACGCACGACCTGTCGGTGGTCGAGTTCCTCGCCGACCGCATCGCGGTGATGTACCTGGGCAGCGTGGTCGAGTCCGGCCCGCGCGAGCAGATCTTCACCGACCCGCAGCACCCGTACACGAGGGCGCTGCTGTCGGCGGCGCCGGTACCGGATCCGGCGGCGCAGCGCGATCGGCGCCGGGTGGTGCTGTCCGGCGACGTACCGTCGCCGCTGGCGCCGCCGTCCGGCTGCCGGTTCCACACCCGCTGCCCGGTCGCGATCGACCGGTGTGCCACGGTGGTACCGAGCCTGACGCCGGTCCGCTCCCCCGACCATCCGGTTGCCTGCCACCTGGTGACCGAGGACTCGGTACCGAGCCTCGCGCAGTAGAAGGGATGCCCATGTTCACCACCCGGCCCGAGTTGTCCGGCGATCACGGCATGGTGGCCAGTACGCACTGGTTGGCGTCGGCCGCCGGGATGAGCGTGCTGGAGCGCGGCGGCAACGCGTTCGACGCGGCGGTCACCGCCGGCTTCCTGCTGCAGGTCGTCGAGCCGCACCTGAACGGCCCGGGCGGCGAGGTGCCGGCGCTGGTGTGGCCGGAGGCCGAGCAGCGGGTGTCGGTGGTGTGCGGGCAGGGCGTGGCGCCCGCGGCGGCCACCGTCGCCGCGGTCCGCGGGCTGGGCGTCGACCTGATGCCCGGCACCGGGCTGCTGCCGGCGACGGTGCCCGGCGCGTTCGGTGGCTGGCTGCTGATGCTGGAGCGCTGGGGCACCTGGCGGCTGCGGGACGTGCTGGAGCCGGCGATCTGGTACGCCGAGCACGGCATCCCGGTGCTGGAGCGGATCGCGAACACGATCGGTACGGTCGCGGACATGTTCCGGGCCGACTGGCCGACCTCGGCGGTCACCTGGCTGCCCGCCGGCGCGGTACCGGTCACCGGTGGCCGGTTCGCCAACCCGGTGCTGGCCGCCACGTTCCGGCGGGTGGTCGCCGAGGCCGAGGCGCACGGCGGGGCCGGCCGGGGTTCCAGCCGGGAGAGCGAGATCGAGGCGGCCCGATCGGCCTGGTACTCCGGGTTCGTGGCCGAGGCGATCGCCGAGTTCTGCGCCGGCCGCGGCTGGCGGGACACCTCCGGCGCCGAGCACACCGGGCTGCTCACCGGCGACGACCTGGCCGGCTGGCGGGCGACCGTCGAGGAGCCGGTGCACCTGGACTACCGCGATCACACGGTGTACAAGACGGACAGCTGGGGTCAGGGGCCGGTGTTCCTGCAGCAGCTGGCGCTGCTGTCCGGGTTCGACCTGGACGCCGCCGCACCGGCCGAGTTCGTGCACACGGTCACCGAGTCGGCCAAGCTCGCCTTCGCCGACCGGGAGGCCTGGTACGGCGACCCGCGGTACGCCGACGTGCCGCTGACCGCGCTGCTGAGCAAGGAGTACAACGAGGCGCGGCGCGGCTTGATCGGCGCGGCGGCCAACGCCGAGCTGCGGCCCGGCAGCCCGGCCGGCCGCACCCCGCGGCTGCCGGAGTACCCGGGGCCGATCACGGCGACCGCCGCCGCCGGCGTGGTGGGCGGCGTGGGCGAGCCGACGGTCTCGATGCCCGCCCCCGACTCCGCGGAGCCGGGCGAGGCGCGGACCGGAGCGAACGGCCGGGTCAACGGCGACACCTGCCACCTGGACGTGGTGGACCGGTGGGGCAACATGGTGTCGGCGACGCCCAGCGGCGGCTGGTTGCAGTCCTCCCCGACGATCCCGTCGCTCGGTTTCTGCCTCGGCACCCGCGGGCAGATGTTCTGGTTGCAGGACGGCCTGCCGGGCAGCCTGCGGCCCGGCGCCCGGCCGCGCACCACGCTGACGCCGTCGTTCGCGACGCGCGACGGCCGGCCGTGGCTGGCGTTCGGCACCCCGGGCGGCGACCAGCAGGACCAGTGGAGCGTCAACTTCTTCCTCTCGCTCGTCCACAGTGGACTGAACCTGCAGGAGGCGATCGACGCGCCGATGTTCCACTCGATGCACTTCCCGTCGTCGTTCTACCCGCGGGGCAGCCGCGCCAACGTGTTGCTGGTCGAGGACCGGATGGACGCCGCGACGATCGCCGAGCTGCGCCGCCGCGGGCACCAGGTCGAGACGCAGCCGCCGTGGTCGCTCGGCCGGCTGTCCGCGGTCGCCCGGGACGCCGACTGGCCCGGTACCGGCTTCCTGCGGGCGGCCGCCAACCCGCGCGGCGCCCAGGGCTACGCCGTCGGCCGCTGAGGCACGGCCCGCCCCAGCGACGGGTCTCGTCCGCCACGCGCGGCGGGACCCGTTCGGTTTGCACCGCTGGGCCGGCCGCGAACCGGTCGCCGACGGATCCGGTGCGCCACCGCCGAACCGTTTCTGTCCGCAACCGGCCGATCTGGTCGGTGCCGCCGGGCCAGATGCATGCGAACACCGCGGCGCGGGTATGCCCCGACACATGCCGCCTACTGCGCCCCACCCGCCCCACCCCGTCGACGTTCCTTTGCTCTGCGCACCTGAGCGCACCACCTTTGCTCTGGACACCTGAGCGCACCACAGGTGGTGCATGGAAGTGTCCAGAGCAAAGGGTGGCGCACAGGTGGCCTGTCGGTGACCGGCGCCGGGCGCACCCGGCGTGCGATCGGGATCACGATTCGCCCGCCAGACCGAATGGCGTTGGGCACCCGGGTCCGCTTGCCAGCCAGCACCCAGCCGGCACACATCCAGCGTTGATACCGGAGAGGCATGGACGTCCAGCAGACATCGACCAGTGCCGATCGATCCGCCGCGGTGGCGCCCCGCACCGAACCCTCGACGCGGACGGATTCGCCGCCACCGCACCGGTTCCGGCCGGACGTCGAGGGACTGCGCGCGGTCGCCGTGCTGGCCGTGCTCGGGTACCACGCGGGCATCGCCTGGCTGGGCGGCGGGTACGTCGGTGTCGACGTGTTCTTCGTCATCTCCGGCTTCCTGATCACCGGCATGCTGGTACGGGAGGCGGAACGGCGCGGCACCGTGTCGGCGGCGGCGTTCTACGCCCGCCGGGCCAAGCGGCTGCTGCCGCTGACCGTTCCGGTGCTGGTCGCGGTCGTGGTGGCGTCCTGGTGGGTGCTGTCGCCGGTCGGCGGCAAGTCGGTGTTCGCCGACGTGATCGCCGCCGGGCTGTACGTCATCAACTGGCGGCTGGCCGGCCAGTCGGTCGACTACTCGGCGCTCGGCGCCGATGCCAGCCCGGTGCAGCACTTCTGGTCGCTCGCCGTCGAGGAGCAGTTCTACCTGGTCTGGCCGATCGTGGTGATCGCCGTCGTGCTGTGGTGCCGGTACCGGCACGTCGCCCTGCGGCCCCGCCTGGCGGTGGCGCTCGGGGTGCTCGCCGCCGCCTCGTTCGGCTACGCGGTGGTCGAGGTCGCCGATGCCGCCGGCGCCGCGTACTTCTCCACGCTGACCCGCGGCTGGGAACTCGCCGCCGGCGGGCTGCTCGCCCTGGTCCCGGCCGCCGCGTTCGGCCGGCTGCGGCGGTTCGCGACGCCGGCCGCCGCGCTCGGGCTGGTCGCGATCGCGATCTCCATCGTCGGCTACCGCGACGACACGCCGTTCCCCGGCGCCACCGCACTGCTGCCGGTACTCGGCACCGTCGCGGTCATCGCGGCCGGCACCGCCGTGGTCGACACCGCCCCCGGCCGGCTGCTGTCGCTGCCGCCGGTGCGCTACGTGGGCCGCATCTCGTACTCCTGGTACCTCTGGCACTGGCCGGCGATCGCGCTGGTCACCGCCTGGTTGGGCGACCTGCCGGCGTCCCAGCTCGCGATCGTGGTGCTGCTGTCCGGCATCCCCGCCGCGATCAGCCACCATCTGGTGGAGGACCGGCTCCGGCACGCCAGGGCGCTCGCCCGGCCGCGCCGCGCGCTGCCGCTGGGCCTCGCCTGCACCGCGGTCTCGGTGCTGGTCGGGGTCGGTGCGCTGGTGGCGGTACCGACGGTGCCGCAGGCCTCGCCGCGGCAGGCGATCGGGGCGAAGGCGCTGAAGGACGGCGACGGCATGCAGCGCACCGCCCGCGCCCTCGCGCCGGTACCGGCGAAGGCGGTGCAGGACGACGGGCAGGCACAGGACGACCACTGCCTGGTGCGGCAGAAGGAGACCCGCACCCCGGGCGACTGCGTGTACGGCGACCCGAACGGCGACACCACCGTGGTGCTGTACGGCGATTCCCATGCCCTGCAGTACTTCGCGGCGATGGACACGATCGCGAAGGACCGCGGCTGGCGGCTGGTGGCGCTGGGCAAGGCGGCGTGCACCCCGGCGCAGGTCCGCACGTACAACTACCAGTTCAAGCGGGAGTACAGCGAGTGCGACGACTTCCGGGACGCGGCGTTGAAGCGGATCGCCGACGAGCATCCGGCGCTGGTGGTGACCGGCAACCTGGCCACCGAGTCGGTGATCGAGGGCGGCGACCGGCTCACCGGTGACGCCAGCGCCGACGCGCTGCGCGACGGGTACGTCAAGACGCTGGACCGGCTGCGCGGCACCGGCGCGAAGATCGCCGTGATGCAGGACAACCCGCGCCCACCGACCGACATCCCGTCCTGCGTGTCGAAGTCGATGCGGGACCTGACCGACTGCGCCTTCCCGGAGAGCAAGGCGCTCGACTTCCAGCCGGTCAACGGGGAGGCCGCCGACGAGGTACCGGGCGTGCGGTCGATCGACGTGGCGCCGATGCTGTGCCGGGACGGTACCTGCCCGGCGGTGATCGGCAACGTCATCGTCTACCGCAACGACGCGCACCTGACCGCCACCTACGTGCGCAGCCTCACCGGTTGGCTGGCGCACCAACTGCCCGCGGTCGCTTGAGCCGCCGGTCGGGCGGCCGTCGAACCGGGTGTCGTGCCGGACCGATCCGGGCCGGCCCGCGCGGTCAGTGCGGGGTCACCGTGGTGGTCGGGACGTGCAGCATGCCGTCGAACGCCCGGGTCACCGGGGTGTGCAGGTAGCCGCCCTGCAACCGGATCCGATCGGGGGCAGGCGCGTCCGGCGGTCCGCCGCGGAGGTCGGCGAGGCTGCGTCCGAGTCCGGCGCCGGTGAACGCCGCCTCGATGCTGCCCGGCTCGGGGTCGTCCAGCGCGGTCTCCTCGATGGTGAAGCCGAACGGCACGCTCTCGTCCCGGACCATCTCGGCGGTGTGCCCGGCGCTGCCGGTCAGGCCGAGGCTGTAGTACCCGTCGCCGAGCTCGCGGCGCAGGTAGTGCCCCATCGGCAGGCCGGTGAGCCGGCCGTCGAAGGCGATCGGCTCGGTCTGGATGTGCGCGTTGTGCGCGGCGAGCACGATCCTGGCGTCCGGCCCGAGACGGTCCAGGTGCCAGCGCACCGAGCCCGCCAGGTACGCGTCACGCGCCGAGGTGTCCGCGGTCAGCCCGGTACCGGCGAACAGCTCCGCCATCGCGCGGAAGCCGTAGTCGCCGGCCCGCGCACCCTCCAGCCGCCGTACCGCGACGTGGTAGTCGTCCCGGTCGCTGCGCGAGACGTACCGCGGTTCCATCGCGCGCATCCGGACCAGCAGCCGGGACAGGATCGCGGTGAGCGCGTTCTGCTCCGCAGCGGGCAGCCGGGCCCAGCGCGGCGCCGCGTCCGCGGCCGATCCACCGGCGAACGAGCCGGCGATCCGCACCGCTTCCGCCAGCGTCGGGGCGATCTCCGGATCCACCCGGCGCAGGTAGTCGGCGACCGGTTCCAGCGCGGGCAGCAGCGACCCGCCGGCCGACGGCACGTCGAGCCCGGCGAACCGCACCGGCCGCGCCGCGTCCCGGTTGTACCGGCGGAGCCAGCGCAGCGGCCCGTCCACCCCGATCGGGACGGTGCCGGCCAGCAGGTCGTCGAGGTCGCCGTCCGCGCCGTCGCCGCGCGCCCAGGCGTCGAGCCCGAACCCCTCGCTGAACCCGTACTCGAAGGCCAGCGCGGTGAAGCCGCATTCCTCGACCAGGTACCGCAGGAGGCGCTCGCGCAGCGTCGCGAACTCCCGGATGAAGTGCGCGTTCTCCCCGATCGCGACGACCCGGGCGGTACCGATGGCGGCTTTCAGCGGCGCCAGGTCGTCCAGCGGCGCGGCGGGGTCGAGGTGGCCGAGCGGCGTGGCGTGCTCGCGCAGCCAGTCGACGAACGGTTCGGATGGTGCAGTGGGCATGTGTCTTCCGTTTCTCGGTACCGCGCGGCGCATCGGTGCCGGCCGGCGGATGCTGCGGTGCGCCGGTCAGCGAGGTCCGGGTGCGGCGCGGACCAGGTCGTCGACGGTGCCGGACATGATCGTGGCCAGCTGCCGGGTCAGGTGTTCCAGTGGCCAGTCCCACCAGGCGATCTCGAGCAGTCGGGCGATGTCGGCGTCGTCGTACCGCCTCCGGATCAGCCGGGCCGGGTTGCCGCCGACGATGCCGTAGTCGGGCACGTCGGCGACGACGACCGAACCGGATGCGACGATCGCGCCGTGCCCGATGCGCACGCCCGGCATGACCATCGCCTGGTACCCGAGCCACACGTCGTTGCCGATCACGGTGTCGCCGCGGCCGGGCAGCCCGGTGATCAGGTCGAAGTGCTCGCGCCAGGCGCCGCCCATGATCGGGAACGGGAAGGTGGACGGGCCGTCCATCCGGTGGTTGGCGCCGTTCATGACGAACCGCACCCCCTCGCCGAGCGCGCAGAACTTCCCGATCACCAGCCGTTCCGGCCCGTAGTGGTAGAGCACGTTGCGGGTCTGGAACGCGGTCGGGTCGTCCGGATCGTCGTAGTAGCTGAACTCGCCGACCTCGATCAGCGGCGACGTGACCAGCGGTTTCAGCAGCACCACCCGCGGCGCTTCGGGCATCGGGTGCAGCACGGTCGGGTCGGGCGGGGCCATCGGCACGGTCGGTCCCTTCGACGACGGATGGAGCCTGCCCGTCGACGACCGTCACCGGACAGGCCAGTATTGCGACAACTGGCGCGTTAAGATGCTGCCATGACCGCGCCCGCCGAGCAATCGGAAACACCGTGACGTCCCTCGCCCCTGCACCGCGCTCGGACGGTTCGCGGCACCCGGCGGATGTGCCCGACCCAGGCCGTTCGCCACACCCGGCGGACGTGCCGCCCGGCCGGGGCGGCGGTGCACCCCGCCGGCGCCCCGGTGGCCGGACCGCCCGGGTGCGGGCCCAGGTGCTCGACGCCGTCCGCGCCGAGCTGGGCGAGCACGGCTACGACGGGCTCACCGTCGACGCGGTCGCGGCCCGGTCCGGCGTGCACCGGGCCACCGTCTACCGGCGCTGGGGCGACGTCGGTGGGCTGCTCGCCGACGTCCTCGACGCGGCCGGCGACGACGGCTGGCAGCCGCCGGACACCGGCTCGCTGGCCGGCGACCTGGCGGCGCTGAACCACGAGATCCAGGCGGCGATGACCGCCGAACCACCGGTGATGGCGGCGCTGATCGCCGCGTCGTTCCGGTCCGCGCAGGCCGACGCGGCCCAGCGACGCCTCTGGGCCGACCGGTACGCGCGCTGCGAGGTCATCGTGGACCGCGCGATCGGCCACGGTGAGCTGCCCGCCGGTACCCGGGCCCGACCGCTGCTGGTCGCCTCGACCGCGCCGGTCTACCACCACCTGGTGCTGCTGCGGCTACCGCCGGACCCGGCACTGCCCGACCAGGCCGCCCGCACCGCCGCGCTCGCCGCCCGGCACGGCGCCTTCACCGACCGCTGACCAGCGGGCACAGTCGGATGCCGCCGTCAGCGCAGGCTCGCCAGCAGGTCGCCGGCCAGCAGGGACACCGCGACGGCAACCTGCTCCGGCTCCCCGACCCCTTCCTCGGCGCGGCCGGCCATTGTGCACCCGAGGGCATCCGGGCCCGCCGCGAACAGGGAATCGAGATACTCCAGGGCTTGCCGGGTGACATCCCCGCACAGCTCGTGTTCGAGCAGGCACTCGAAGGACGTCCGGAGAGTTGATGTATCGCTGGCTCGGAGCAACCGGTAGGAGTCGTGCGCATCCTTGTCGTTGAGCCTGGTGGGACTGCCGACACGCTCCGCGATCTTGTGCAGTTTCGCGACGAGCAGCGCCGCTGCGCCGGCGACGTTCACGGTTACGGCACGCTGGTCGACGGAATCGAGAGAACGCACGACCAGCGGGTCATGATCGACCAGCACTGCCTCGATGCCTCGGGCGCGCCGTGTTGCTCGACTGCCATGTGGCGGAATCCGCGCGCCACGTCGTCCGCCAGCTCCAGCGAGTTGTTCCGGGACCATGAGATCGACAGGAATACCGTCCGGATTCACCCAGGCGCCCGGCTGCCCGTTCACATCGGGAGCGAACCCCGCGTCCTGCATCGCCGCTTCCACCCTGGGCACGTCGACGAGAAGACGCGGGTCGAGCGCGACATCGCTGTCCTTGGTTGCCTCCGCCAGAGCCACGTCGATGCCGCCCGTTCTCAGGTAGACGGCCTGGGCGCCAATGACGATGACGGCTGCTCGTTGCTCGGCGAGTGCTTCGAGCGAATCGAGCAGTGCGGCTCGCGCACGCACCAGCAGGTCGGCCTGCTCATCGCCAGGCGTCCTCATGACGTTCCATCCAATCCAAAAGTTCGGCAGCTTCGGAAGGCGCCCGCCCCGGTCCCGTCATCAGATCCACGGCAACCTGGGTTGGCGCGGCCACGACGAGCCCGTCAAGCGCTTCGGTCGTGCGATCGAGAACGACCGGATAGGCCGGCCGGGCGATCAGTACGTTGGTCCCGGCGTCCGTCGCGCGCGCGCCCCATGCGTCCGCCGCTTGCTCGGGGTCACCGGCATACACCATGACGGAACGGACCGGCGCGTACGGCTGCCACGCCGCGGCGGCCACGGAACCGGTCAACGCGTAGTTGTCCACTCCGGCACCCCGGATCTGATCGAGAAACGCGGGCAGGCCACGCGGCGCGATGCAACGCAGGACGGCATTCGTGCCCAGAAACCGGTAGTCCTCGCTCCAACGTCGTAACAGCGCCCGCCAGTCCGGAACGCTGATGAGCCCTGCACCGTCACGTCGAACCAGATCTTCGGACTCCAGGAACGCGAGCACCCGGTACGCCGAGCCGGTCGACACGGCAGCGGCACGCACCAGCTCACGAATCTTCCATGGCCCGGCGAGATCGGCCAACGCTCGGACCACCTTGGCCGCGGGCTCTCCGGCCAAGGTTTGTCGAGGACGCCCCGGGCCGCGCCACGGATCCCGGTCCGCGCCACGGTCCGAGAGGAACAGGCCCGGCTCGTCGGCGCGCACCAGCATGTTCCCGGAGGCGTCCGCATAGGACAGGCCCGCCTCGGCAAGGCGCGCGCGAGCGGAGGTCGACAGGTACCGCGACACGACCAAGCCGATGCTTCCCGGGTGCCGGGAGAGCAGCCTGACGAGCCGGTCCTGCATTGCGGCAACATCCCGCGGCTCGACGACACTCTTGACCTCGACGATCACGGCTACCTCAGCGCCGTCGGGCGAGCGGAGCGACAGCACCGAGTCGGCATCCGGGGCCCACGGCTGCGGCGCCTCGCCGAGAGACAATGCCCAGGTCGACGGCAACCGCTCCTGCAGCGCCCGGGTAGCCGTCGTGACCAGCTCACGATCCGTGGGCAGCGATGCCCTGTCAGTCATGTTCAGATAATAACGCAGTTCCGCCGCGGACGGAGAGCACCTATTTGCTGAACACTGACACGCTTCGCAAACAGCATGGCTCGTCCAGCTTCGGTGGTTCCGGCGACGGGCGGACAACCCGACCCAAGTTGCCGCCCACGGGACGATGCGCCGCCGCGACGGGGATACGCACCCTGGCCCACCCCCGCCGGAACGCCGTATCCCTTGCCGCCGGGACTCGGTGTCGTCATTGGGCTCGGGACCGGCGCCACTACTCCTTGACCCAGGAGCCCCGGGCGGGAGCGGTCACGATCAGCCCCTTGTCCCGCAACGTTTCCAGGGCATGCCGCACGGTCATCCGTGCGGCCCCGGTCTGCTGCACGAGCGTCGACTCGCTGGGCAGCTTCTCCCCCGGTTTGAGATGGCCCGAGCGGATGAGCATCTCCAGCTGATCCGCGATCTGCCGGTAGACCGGAGTCGGGTCCTTGATATCGACCGTGATCTCCACGCCGCCAGCGTATGAGCAGGTCAAGACGTCTATACCGTCTACGACGCCTTAGATACCTAAGACTGGCTAGACAGGATAGACCGAATGACGTAGCGTAGCCAGCACAGCATCAGGCGGCTCTCCGGGAGTCGGGCAAGACGCCCGGGAGCACGACCGGTAGTGGAGGTACCGGCTGTGGCGAAGTCCAGGCCAACCGCGACATACGTGCTCTCCGCGGACGACATCCGGGCCGGCGACCAGGTGTTCATCTCGCCGGCCGCCGGCGTGCACGGGCACGGCTGCTGGTGGGCGATGGTGGTGTCCCGGATGCCGGCGCTGGTCGACGGCGCGGTCTACCTGCGCGTCGTACCGGTCGATCAGCTCGACGCCGACCCGGCGGTCACCGTGTTCTACGCGCGGCTGTCCGGCCTGCTGGTGCGGCGGATGCCGTGACCGTGCCGCTCGCGCTCGGCTGGCTGTTCACCCTGGTGCTCGCGTTCGTGCTGGGCGCCGCCCACGGCCGCCGCTGACGGCCCGGCGCTCCGGTCCCTACCGTGCGCGAACCCCGCGCACCCTGTCCCCACGCCGCGCGAGATCCGGGCACCCGCGGCTCGCGGTGGGTGCCCGGCGCACCCACCGCGACCGTGGCGTCATTCGCGGCTGGCCATCGCGACCGCTTCCTTCTCCAGGTCGACGAACGGCTCGCCGGACACGTCGACGATCGCCTGGTGGATGGTGCCGCCGACGAACTCGTACGGCGAGACGCCCGGGTAGTCGTCGGTCACCGGCTCGGCCGGGTCCCGGCCGACGTTGAGCCCCTCGCCGACCAGCGAGAAGTTGCCGGGCTGGGTGGTGATCCGGCCCTCGCCGACCTTCCGGTCGTTGAGGTAGAGCGTCAGCGTGCCGGTGGCCGGCATCGCGTCCCCCTCGCGTTCGAACACCGCCGCCGCGACCACCTCGCCGGTCGGCAGGTCGGTGTCCGCCTCGACGACCTGCAGGTTGCTGCCGACGAAGTTGTACACGTACTTCAGCCGGCGGTCCCTGACGTAGAGGCTGTGCCCGCCGAACCGGGCGCCCTGCGAGAACAGCACCCCGTTGGCGTCGGGCGAGTCGACGTCGAGAGACACCGCGATCTGGTAGCTGCGGTTGCGGATGTTGACCGCGGCGGATTCGGGCACCTCGGCGGCGTCCGGGTAGTAGACGTACCGGTCCCGGGGCGGCGAGATCTGCGGCCGGGTCGGGTCGGCCAGCACCTCCACCGCGGTACGGTCGTCCAGCGGCAGGCCCTGGTACTTGCCGGCCTCGTTGAACCAGATGTTGATCATCTCGTGCAGCTTGGCCGGGTGCTCGGCCGCCAGGTCGTGCATCTCGGTCGGGTCCTGGCTGGTGTCGTACAGCTCCCAGCGGTCGTGCTCGAAGTTGCTCCACCCGGCGATCGTCGGGTGCACCGAGACCGCCTTCCAGCCGCGGTGCCAGATCGCCCGGGAGCCGAGCATCGAGTAGAACGCGGTCTGCTTGGGGGTCGGCGCGTTCGCGTCCTCGAACGTGGCGCGCAGGCTGACGCCCTCCAGCGGGATCTGCTGGAACCCCTTGACCTCCGCGGGCAGTTCGATGCCCAGGCAGTCGTACACCGTGGAGACGATGTCGGTGGCATGGCAGTACTGGTGGCGCAGCTCGCCGTGCGCGGAGATGCCGCGCCGCCAGGAGATGATCAGCGGGTCCGCGACGCCGCCCTCGAAGTTGTAGCGCTTCCACAGCTTGAACGGCGTGTTGAACGCCCACGCCCAGCCCGACGGGTAGTGGTTGTACGTCGCCGGCGAGCCGATCCGGTCGAGGTAGCGGAGGTTCTCCGCCATGTCGTCCGGGATCGAGTTGAAGAACTTGTTCTCGTTGACCGACCCGTTCGGCCCGCCCTCGGCGCTGGCGCCGTTGTCGGACACGAACACCACGAGGGTGTTGTCCAGCTCGCCGGAGGACTCCAGGAAGTCCAGCAGCCGGCCGATCTCGTGATCGGTGTGCGACAGGAAACCCGCGTACACCTCCGCCATCCGGCAGAACAGCCGCTGTTCGTCGGCCGACAGCGAATCCCAGGGCCGCACCACGTCCAGGTCCGGCCACTTCTTGCCGTCCGCGCTCGTCTCCTCGACGTACGGGTTGATCGGCGTCAGTTCGGCGTTGTCCGGCAGCACGCCGAGCTGCTTCTGCCGCTCGAAAACCAGCTCCCGGTACCGCTCGTAGCCCATGTCGAACTTGCCGGCGTACTTCTCGATCCACTCGGCCGGCGCGTGGTGCGGGGCGTGCGTGGCGCCGGGACAGAAGTACATGAAGAACGGCTTGTCCGGCGCGATCACCTTGGCGTCCTTGACGAACTCGATCGCCTTGTCGGTGAGATCGGTGGTGAGGTGGTAGCCCTCCTGCGGCGTCGCGGGCTGCTCGACCGGGTGGTTGTCGTACACCAGATCCGGGTACCACTGGTTGGTTTCGCCACCGAGGAAGCCGTAGTAGCGCTCGAATCCGCGGCCGATCGGCCAGTTCCGCTTGGTGGACGCCATGTTCATCTCGTCGGACGCGCACAGGTGCCACTTGCCCAGCATGTACGTGTTCCAGCCGCGCTCGCCGAGCACCTCGGCGATCGTCGCGCACTCGAACGGGATGTGCCCGTTGCCGTTGGGGAATCCGGTGGTGGCCTCGGCAATGCAGGCCATCCCGTTCGTGGTGTGGTTGCGCCCGGTGAGCAGGCTGGACCGGGTCGGCGAGCACAGCGCGGTGGTGTGCCAGTTGGTGTAGGTCAGCCCGGACTCGGCCAGCCGGTTGATGTTGGGCGTGTCGATCAGCCCGCCCCACGGCTGGGCGGCCGAGAACCCCATGTCGTCGAGGACGATGTAGAGGACGTTGGGCGCGCCCTCCGGTGCGGTCGGCTGCCCGTACGGCTCCCAGTCCGGCTCGGAATCGCGGATGTCGACGTTGATCACGCCGTTGAACTGCTTGGCCACTTCGCTCTCCCCGTGACGAATCTCGCCGGGGCATGGCAGCTCGAGAGATCGCTACGAAAAGCTGTGCCCTGCAGATCTCTCCACGGTTCCGGCACCACCGGCGAACAACAAGAGACCACCTGTCGCAGTACGTTCGACTTGCCGATTCGACTGTAGTTGAGCGGGTTTCGGGTCGACGGCGGAACGCGTGAACGGGTTCCGCGACCGCGCCGGCAACCTGCCGCCAGGTGGACCGGACGGGTGCGGTACCGGACGCCGGATCCGTCCCGGCGGCCGGCAGCCGATCACACGTAGCCGAACAGCTCGGTCCAGTAGTAGCCGTAGGACCCGCCGCGGGCGAAGCCGATGCCGGTGGCGTGCGAGTCGCAGTTCATGATGTTGGCGCGGTGCCCGGAGCTGTGCAGCCACGCCTGCACCGCATCGTGCGGGGTGCGCTGGCCGGCGGCGATGTTCTCCGCCGATGGCTGGTCGTAGCCGGCGGCCTTGGCCCGGTCCCACGGGGTGCTGCCGTTCGGCGCGGTGTGGTCGAAGTAGTTGTGCGCGGCCATGTCCGCGCTGTGCCCGCGGGCGGCCTTCGCCAGCCGCGCGTCGTACCGCAGGGCGCCGCAGCCGGCCGACGACCGGGCCGCGTTGATCTCCGTCAACACCTGCTGCTCGTACCGGCTGGCGAGGCTGGTGCCGGTCGACTCGGCGGACGAACCGGAGCCGGTCGAGTGCGACGCCGAGCCGCCACCGGAGTGCCTCGGCGTCGCGGACGCCGAGGCGCGCTTCGACGGGCTGGCCGACGCGGAGGCCGAGGCGGACCGGGACCCGCTCGGCGACCCGGACGGGGTGGTACGGGCACCGCCACGGCTGGCGCGGTCCGGCGCACCCCGGCCGTCGTTCACCCCCAGCGCGGTACCGACGACACCGTCCGGGTGCTGGTGCACCCAGTGCCAGCCGTACCCGCCGGCGGCCGGCACGGCGATCGCGAGCGTGACCGCGACCAGTACCGCGATGCGGCGGCCGCGGTGCCGGCGGGTGCGGTGCCGGCCGGGACCGGGCGACGGGCTGCCCGGCCGCGGCGCGCCGGCCTCGCCGGGTGGCGTCCAGCCGAAGTCGCGCAGGGTGCGGCGGATCTGCGGTGTCTCTTCGGATCGTGCCGATCGGCGTGCCCCGCGCATCGCGTCACCGTATCGGGCGACCCGGCGCAAGCGCAGCCCATAGGTGGCGTTGACCACCCGCCCGCCGGCGGGTGGTAAACGGTGATTCGACCGGTTTCCTGCCGCTACGGGCCGGTCAGGCTGGGCTGTTCCCGGTGCGGCACTGGTCCGTACCGCTTTGCCGGTAACGAGAAATCTTCCATCCAACCGAAGCTCTGGCGAAAGTTCTCGACCTGGAGAATAGTGACGGGCGTCGTGGAACCTTTGCGCATATGGAGCTGCAATGACACGTTCCCTCTCGGTCAGCCGACGCACCCTCCTCGGTGGCGCGGCCGCGGTCACCGGGGCACTGGCGGTGCCCGGTAGCGCCCTCGCCGCGCCGGGCCGCGGCAAACCCGCGACCGACGACGTCCCGATCAACTACCACGGGTACACCAAGCTCGCCGACTGGTGGCGCGGCCACAACGACGGCACCGTGGTGTGGCCCGGCCGCAAGCCCGGCGTCGTGATCGCCCGTCCCGTCGGTACCACCAGCTACACCGACCCGCACACCAGCACCACCCGCGAGTACGAGTACGCGACGTGGACCTCGCCGGTGTACAAGCTCGACTTCGGCGCCACCGAGCTGGTCTCGTCGTGGAACGCCGACACCCCCGAAGGCACCTGGATCCAGGTCGAGATGCAGGGCAGCTACACCACGGGCAACAAGACGCCGTGGTACGTGATGGGCCGCTGGACGGCCGGCGACAGCGACGCCGACATCCGCCGCACCTCCCTGGACGGGCAGGGCGACGAGTGGTCCGGGGTGTACACCGACACGTTCGCGGTCGACTCCGACGACGCCGCGAACGGCGTGCTGCTCACCGACTACCAGCTGCGACTCACCCTGTACCGGCCGAAGGGCAGCCACGCGACCCCGCTGGTGTACCGGCTGGGCGCGTTCGCCTCCACCATCCCGGCGCGGTTCGACGTGCCGGTCTCCACGTACGGGCTGCGCGGCCACGTCGAGATCGACGTCCCGACGTTCTCCCAGGACATCCACGCCGGCCAGTACCCGGAGTACGACAACGGCGGCGAGGCCTGGTGCAGCCCGACCTCGACCACCATGGTCCTGTACCGCTGGGGCAAGCACCCGACCGCGCGGCAGCTGGCGTGGGTGGACCCGAGCTACGCCGACCCGCAGGTCGACTACTCGGCCCGGTACACCTACGACTACCAGTACGAGGGCTGCGGCAACTGGCCGTTCAACGCCGCGTACGCCGCCACCTACGGCGGGCTGGACTGCATCGTCACCCAGATCCGCTCGCTGAACGAGGCGGAACGGCTCGTCGCGCACGGCATCCCGGTGGTCTGCTCGGTGTCGTTCTACGCCAGCGAGCTGGACGGCGCCGGCTACAACACCTCCGGCCACCTGCTGGTGATCGTCGGCTTCACCGCCGACGGCGACGTGATCGTCAACGACCCGGCGTCGGCCGACGACAGCAAGGTGCGGCACGTGTACGAGCGGCACCAGTTCGAGACCATCTGGCTGCGCACCAAGCGCCACCTGACCAGCGGCGGGACCGGCAGCGGCTCCGGCGGCGTCGCCTACCTGTACAAGGCGTCGCACCTGCCCTGGCCGCAGGTCACCGACCGCCGCAACCCCAACTGGGGCTGATCGGCAGCCGGGGCGGCTCGCGGCGTCCGGGCCGGGACGCCGCGAGCGGCCCCGGCGTCCCGGGCGCTCGTCCGGGCGCCCCTCGACCCGCCGGCGTCGCGTTCCCCCACGCGGCGACCGGCGGGCCGATCGCTACTTGGCGTTGTCGTCCTCACCGGAGAGCGCGGCCCGCAGCCGCTGCTTCTCCTCCTTGCGCCGCCGCACCGAGCCGTCGATCCGCTCGGCCATCTGCTCCCGCCACCTGCGCAGCACGAAGTAGGACAGCGGCATCGACACCACCAGGGCGATCATCAGCGTGACGAACAGGTTGAGCCCGAACGGATACACCGCGGCACCGATGACGACGAACAACCCGATCCGCCCGAGCGTGTACTTCACCGCAGGGCTCACCGTCGTGTCTCCTCACTCGCCTCACTCAACGAAGCGGATCCCGTAGAACCAGACCGGCGCGTACACCAGCACGCCGACCGCGGCGCCGACCGAGCCGGTCACCAGCGCCGGCAGCCCGGACGCCAGGTAGGCCAGCCCGTACCCGGCGGCGCCACCGACGAGCACCGCGAGCAGCAGCGCGATCAGCATGATGCCGAGCCGCGAGCGCACCCCGCGCCAGGCCCGGAAGTCCTCGACGTAGAGCCAGAGCGCGAGGATCGCGATCAACCAGCCGCGGGACGAACCCACCTCGCCCACCCCGACCAGCGAGCTGAGCACGTCGATCACGGTCAGCGCCAGGAACGCCACCACCAGCCAGACCACCGCGGCGGCGATCAGGTCGCCGAACCGCGCCACCCGGCCGTCCGGATCACGGCGCGGAAACCTCGCGCGCTCCATCGCACCCCTGCCCTCACCGACACCTCGTTCACCGAGAGTACGCGGGGCGCCCGGCACCGCCGCCCGCCGCCGGGGTGTCGTACCGCTCGGGCATCATCGCGGCGTGATCGAAGCGACCGAGTACCTGGCGCGGATCGGGCACGCCGGCCCGGTGCGGCCCGATTCCGGCACTCTCGCCGCGCTGCACCGCGCGCACCTCGCCACCGTGCCGTACGAGAACCTCGGCATCCAGCTGGGCCGGGTGCCGGCGCTGACCCGCGACGCGCTCTACCGGCGGATCGTCGGCGAGCGCCGCGGCGGTTTCTGTTTCGAGCTGAACGGAGCGTTCGGCCTGCTGCTGACCGAGCTGGGGTTCCCGGTGCGGTTCGTGTCCGCCGCGGTCAACCGGCTCCGGGACGGCGAGTCCGCCTGGGGCAACCACCTCGCGCTGCTGGTCGGCACCGAGCGCGGGCCGATGCTCGCCGACGTCGGGTTCGGTGACGGGTTCCTGGCGCCGCTGCCGCTCGCGATCGGCAGCCACCGGCAGCCGCCGTTCGAGTTCCAGCTGCGCCGTGACCTGGCCGGGGTCTGGCACCTGGTGCACCACCAGGCCGGGGCCGCGCCGGGCTTCGAGTTCCGTACCGACGCGCTGGAGCTGGCCGAGTTCGCGCCGCGCTGCACCGCGCTCGCCACCGACCCGGCCTCGCCGTACCTGCGGACGCTGCTCGTGCAGCAGCCGCGGGCCGACCACTCGCTGAGCCTGCGGGCCCGGTCGCTGACCCGCTCCGCGCTGGCCGGCCGGGAGACCCGCGAGCTGACCGAGATCGACGAGTTCGCGGCGGTGCTGGTCGACGAGTTCGGCCTCCCCGCGCTGCCGCCGGACGAGCTGGCCGCGCTGTGGCGCCGCGCCGGCGCCCAGCAGACCGCCTGGCACGCCGCCCAACCAGCGCGACGGTGACCGCCGGTGCGGCGGTCGGGCAGGGACGCCGAGCCAGCGCCCAACCGGCCATAGCCGCACATTACGAACAACCGGCAACGGGGACTCGGCGTCCACAGATCACGATTCGGGGCTCGGTGTGCAGGTGGGGGTCACCGGCACCGCGTTTGTCAATATCCTCCGATGTCGGCACCACTTCCCGCATATCTCTGCCATAGCCGGAAGGGACCCCCATGACCCCACCCCAGCACGGGATCAGCCGCCGCACCGTCGTCCGTACCGGTGTCGGCGGCGCAGCCGTCGCCGGCGCCGCCGGCCTCGGGCTGCTCGCCGGCGCCGACGCGGCGCTCGCCGACTCCGGCGCCACCGCGGCGGACGCCGCCGCACCCGCCACGAAGATCCCGTGGATCATCGACTGCGCCGGCTGGAACGCCCGGTTCGTCCCGGACAGCGACCTGACCATCCGGTACGGCACCACCCGCAAGATCGTGGTGCACCACATGGCGTTCCCGAACGTCACCGACTACTCCGAGGAGCACGCCAAGCAACTGGCGCGCGACTGCCAGGACCTGCACATGGACCACAACGGCTGGGCCGACACCGGCCAGCACTTCACGGTCAGCCGCGGCGGGTACGTCCTGGAGGGCCGGCACGAGTCGCTGCCGTCCCTGGAACTGGGCACCCAGCAGGTGCAGGGCGCGCACTGCATCGGCGAGAACACCCAGTCGATCGGCATCGAGAACGAGGGCACCTACGTCACCGAGACCCCGACGGTGCCGCAGTTCACCGCGCTGGTCCGGCTCTGCACCACCATCTGCCAGCAGTACGGGATCCACGCCTGGAACATCTTCGGCCACTGGGACTGGAACAACACCGACTGCCCCGGCATCGCGTTCTACCGCGAGTTCCCGACGCTGCGCCGCGAGGTGGCGGCGGCGTGCGGCGAGCGGCTGGCCGACGTACCGGCCCGCACCTGGCCGGACATCTTCACCTCGTCCGCCGGCTCCACCGTCACCACCCTGCAGTACCTGCTGGTCGCGAACGGGTACGACACCGTGACGCCGAACGCCGCGTTCGACGCCGCCACCAAGGCCGCGGTGCAGGACTTCCAGGCCAAGCACGGTTTCGAGGTGGCCAGCGACGGCACCGTCACGCAGCCGACCTGGGAGGCGCTCGCGCCGCGGCTGCTGCCGCACGCCAGCGGCGACGCGGTGAAGGCGGCGCAGAGCATCCTCGCGCACAAGGGCTACGACGTGACCGTCGACGGCAACTACGACGGCGCCACCCGCCAGGCGGTACGCCAGATGCAGCGGCTGCACGGCCTGCCCCCGAACGGGCTCGCCGACACCACCACCTGGTGCGCGATCCTCGGGGGCATCGTTCGCCAGGAGTTCGCCAACCTGCACCACTGATCGGCGTTTGCCGATCGGGGGGGCGGTGCGGCGCGCTTCGCCTGGATGGTGTTCGTGCCGGCGGTGTAAAGCCCACCTCTGTCCGCCGTCTTCACCCCGCGTGGGGGAACGTGGGGAGGGGCTTCGCCCCTCCCCACACCCCTCCCCGTCAAGGGGGCAGTCGCCCCCTTGACGATCCCCCGCCGGGGAAGCGGTGGCGAGATCCTGACGCCGCCGGGCCCGCTTCGGACGACGGGGATTGTGGGCGGGCGGGATGCCGCCGGGCCCGCCTCGGAGCGTCGGGGATCGGATCCGGACGCTGCCTGGCCGTTTCGGGAGGGCGGGGCGGCGGGGTGTGCGGGGCGTGGATCAGGTGAAGACGGACTGGGGTTCGGCGCGGCGGTCCGCGGCGGGGGTGGCCGGGCCGTAGTCACGGACCGTGCCGAAGTCGGCGTCCCGGTGCACCGGGGTGCCGCCGGCGTCCCAGATCAGCTCGGCGACGTGCTGCGGGTCGAACCCGTCGGCCGGTACCAGCAGGTCGGCGACGCCGAAGTCGAGCAGCAGCTGCGCGGTCGACTCCGGGTGGCTGGCCAGGTCGCAGCCGATGGTGACGGCCTCGTCGAACAGCAGCCGGCACACCGCGAACAGCTTGAGCATCTCCGCCGGTGACACCTCGTGGCCGTCCGGCCCGGCCGCCGCGCGTACCGGCGCGAACACCCGGGTCGGCTGGTCGCGCAGCGCGAGCAGTTCGGTGACCCGGTCGGCGGCCGGCTGGCCCGGGGTGTACTGCCAGGTCAGCACCTGCGGCGTGGCGGCCGGGTCGGCGACCGGCAGGTAGCTGGTGACCGCGCCGGCGGCGGCGACCCGGCGGGCGTGCGCGAGGCCGCCGAGCCAGGCCAGGTCGTCGCTGCCGAACAGGGCGACGGCGTCGTCGGCGGTCAGCCGGGAACCGGCGGCCAGCCTGGCCTCGATGTCGGCGCGTACCGACAGTTCTGGTGCCGCCATGGCGCAACTCCTCTCCCCGCCACCGACCTGCGCCGGCACCGTCTGCGACTCGTCCCGTCGAGCCTACGAGCCCGGCTTCGCCGGGTCCGGCACCGCCCCTGTTCCCAGGCTTTTGTGACCGGCGATCGGTAGAAGGTTCGCGGCGTGTGCCGTACCGTGGTGACCGCCTTGGCGAGGTTCATCAGGGTCTGCGGCCAATGCCGGCGACGGCGGTCGCGGCGCGCAACTTGGCCGCGGCGATCGGGCCCGGCGACGGTGATGCGGGATGGTGAGATGCGGAAAGCGGCACGGCGGACAGACCGCAGGATGCGACGTCGACCGTGGTTGGCGGCCGCCGGC
The DNA here is from genome assembly GCF_016865425.1 of Actinocatenispora thailandica. Classification (NCBI taxonomy): domain Bacteria; kingdom Bacillati; phylum Actinomycetota; class Actinomycetes; order Micromonosporales; family Micromonosporaceae; genus Actinocatenispora; species Actinocatenispora thailandica. The sequence continues at coordinate 6,143,019 of NZ_AP023355.1, forward strand.
CTGGCCGCGGTCATCCTCGTCGCCGGCGGCGCCGCGGCCTCGGCCGGCGGCGCCCCCGCCACCGCCGCACCGAACGCGACCGGCGCCTCCGCCGTCGACGGCCAGGGCAGCGGCGCACCGGCCGCACCGCCGGACGCCGGCGCCAGCCCGCAGACCGGCGGCCCGGTGGTTCCACCGAGCACCGGCAGTACGCCCGGCAGCACCGACCTGCCCGCCGCCGGTACCGATCCGACCGGGCCGTTGAGCAGCCGGATCGCCACCCAGACCGTCAAGGTGCAGACGCTCGCCGAGCAGGCCAAGCAGGCGCAGGACCAGATCGACACCACCAAGTCGAACGTGGACGCCGCGAAGCGCAACCTCGACCTGGCCAAGCAGGAGATGCACTACTTCCAGAACCGGGCCGGCGACAACGGCGGCAAGGCGTACCGCAGCGCGGCGAAGATCCCGCGCCGGCTGGACCCGTCCGCCCGGGAGTACCGCCAGCTCGCGAAGCTCGCGCCGTGGCTCGCCGAGCCCGGCACCGTGCAGGGCAGCTCGGCCGGCGCCTCCTACCAGCAGGCCAAGAAGCTGTACGCGGCGGCGGACTCCGCCTACCAGAAGGCGCTGAAGGACCAGCGCACGGCGCAAGACCACTACGCCTCGCTGCGCAAGCAGCTCAAGCAGGCCCAGTCCGACCTGAAGAAGCTGCAGGACCAGAACAAGACCTCGGTGTCGGCCCTGCAGCAACAGCAACAGCAGGCCACCCGGCAGTACCTCGGCACGGTCGGTGGCGCGGTCGACGGCATGCAGGCGAACCCGAAGGCGCTCGCCGCGGTGAAGTTCGCGCTGCGCCAGCTCGGCAAGCCGTACGTGTGGGGTGCCGAGGGGCCGAACGCGTACGACTGCTCCGGCCTGGTGCTCGACTCGTACCAGCATGCCGGGGTGGCACTGCCGCGCATCGCCGACCAGCAGTACCGCGCGACCGCCGGCTCACCGGTGCCGCTGTCCAAGCTGCTGCCCGGCGACCTCATCTTCTACGGCACCACGCCCGGGGTCTCCACCTCGATCTACCACGTCGCGATGTACGTCGGGCACGGCAAGGTCGTGCAGGCGCCGACGTTCGGTATCCCGGTGCAGGTGGTGCCGCTGTCGCTGGGCGGGTTCTACGGCGCCACCCGGGTGGTGCCGGCGGTGAGGAAGAAGCCGACGAAGCCCACGCCGCCGACGTCGCCCAGCCCGTCACCGTCCGGCACCTCACCGAGCCCGTCGCCGTCCGGCACCTCGCCGAGCCCGTCGCCGTCCGCTTCCGGCGGGACCACCCCGGGCGGCCCGTCGACCTCGCCGAGCACGTCACCGTCCACCTCGCCGTCCGGTTCGTCGCCGAGTTGCTCGGCGAGCCCGTCGCCGTCCGACTCCGCGTCGCCGAGCCCGAGCCCGTCGGCGTCGGCCAGCCCGTCGGGGTCGGCGAGCCCGTCGCCGACCTGCTGAATCAGCCACTGTCGAACGAGCTGGACACTGCATGCCGGTACCCCGCCGGTACGGTCCGTGGCGTCGACTCCAGTGGGTCTCATGATGTGGGCAAACCAAGTGATCCCTGTCAAATGAACGCCGCCGATGCCTCGTAGGCTCACGTGGCCGGGTCGATCCTGACCGGGCAGCGTGACGTTCCCTTCGATGGCCCATGCGCAGCGTGGGCCTGATCGCGGCGATATGGCACCGTGAACGGAGCGTTTGCCGGAAGCCTTGGGAGGGCTCGATGGAAGACCGGACGTGTTCGACGTGCGGTGAGCGCGTGCCACCAGCCGTGGGCATCTGCCCGCGCTGCGGCACGCCGGTCGACCAGCCACCGGCTGCCGGCCAGTACCGGGCGCCCGGCGGCTCGGCGCAACCGCCGTCCTGGCCGCCCGCCGACCAGCCGGGCTCTCCGGCAGGCCAAGCCGGCCCCTGGGGCGCCCCGCCGGCGGGCGCTGCCGGCGGCAACCCGTGGGAGTCGCCCGCCCAGCCCGCCGGCGGCGGGTGGGACGGACCGCAGCGGTCGGCCGGCCACGAGAGCGTGCCGCCGGAGTCCACCCCGTGGGGCGCGCCGCCGGCCGCACCGGCGAACGCCTGGGGCGAGCCGCCGGCACAGCACGGGGCGGCCCCCGCACAGCACGGCCAGCCCGACGCCTGGGGCGAGCCCGCGCAACCCGACGGCCGACCCGACGCCTGGGGCGAACCCGCGCAACCCGACGGCCGACCCGACGCCTGGGGCGAACCCGTGCAACCCGACAACCGGCCCGACGCCTGGGGCGAGCCGGCGCAACCCGACGGCCGGCCCGCCGGGGGCGGGAATCCGTGGGGCGAGCCGCCGGCCGCCGAGGCGTCGGGCGCACCCGGCTGGGGCGGCCGGCCGGAGCCGACTTCGCCCGACGCCGGACTGCGGGACAGGCCCGACCAGGCCGACGACCCGGTCTCGCCGGCCGAACCGCCGGAACCGCCGCCCGGCTGGGGCGAGCCGCAGGTGGACGAGGCCGCGGCACTACCCGAGCCGTACCAGCCACCTCCGCCGCCGGTGGACGGGCCGGTCTGGGCCGGCGGTGCCGCGCCCGGCCCGGAGGAGCCCCCGAACCCGGCGCCGGCCGACAGCACGGATGCCCCCGCCGACCTGGGCGGCTACGACTCGGACGAGCTGCCGCCGGACCCGTGGGCGACGGCCGCACCGGCGGGCGACGGCGAACCGGCGGGCGATTCGCCGTCGGGCACCGACCGGCCGGCACCCTGGTCCGACCCCGCCCCGCTGGAGCAGCCGGACGGCGGGCAGCACGCGCAGCCGGGCGACGCCGGCGCCGGCGGCTTCGCGGTGCCCGACCAGCAGCCCGTGGATCGCTACGCACCCGCGGACGGCGGCTTCGCGGTGCCCGACCAGGCACCCGCGGACCGCTACGCCCCGGCCGAGCAGGCCGGCTTCGCGGTACCAAACCAGGAACCGGTGGACCGCTACGCACCCGCGGACGGTGCCGGTGGCTTCGCGGTGCCCGACCAGGCACCCGTCGACCGCTACGCACCGGCGGACAGCGGCTTCGCGGTGCCCGACCAGGCGCCGGTCGACCGCTACGCGCCGGACGGCGGTTCCGGCAGCTCCGAGCAGCCGCCAGCCGACCGGTACACGCCCGCGGACGGTGCCGGTGGCTTCGCGGTACCCGACCAGGCGCCCGTCGATCGTTACGCGCCGGCCGACGGTGGCTCGGGAGCGCACGCCGCGCAGGACGACTCGGCCGGTGCCGGACACGGTGCGGCGCCGGGCGGCTTCGCGGTGCCCGGCCAGGATCCGGTCGATCGGTACGCGCCGGCGGACGTCGCGGCGCAGCCGTCGGGGGCGGTGGACGGCGGGTCGCCGTGGGCGGCGTTCGCCGACGCCTGGCAGGAACCGGTCGACCAGTCGGCGCCGCCGGCCGGCGGGGCCACGCAACCCGGCCACGAGCCGGTCCGCCCCGAGTCTGCCCGGCCCCAGCAGGCCGATCACTCGGCGGGCCCCAGCCACGCGCAGCCTGAGCCGGCGGCCGGGTACGCCCAGCCGGCACCGTCCGGGTACGACGCGGACCGCCCGGCACCGTCCGGGTACGACGCGGACCGCTCGGCACCGTCCGGATACGGGCAGGCCCGCTCCGAGCAGCCTGGTCATGCGCAGTCACGGCAGGAGCAGGATGCCGGGCCGGCCGCGCCGGTCGGGCACGATCAGGCCCGGCCCGAACCGGTCGAGTACGGCAGGGGTGGCGACCCGGCCCGGCACTCGCGCGGCGATGACGCGCCACGGCCAGCGGACGACGGGCCGCCGGCCGCGTGGCCACCGGCCGCGGCGCCGTGGCCGGGCGACGACGTGCCGCCGGTGGTTGCGGCGCGTGGCCGGGCGACGGTGCCCGCCGCGAACCGGATCAGTGCCGAGGAACTCGCCTCGCTGCTGGACCAGGGCACCGGCGGCGAGCCGAGCCCGGCGCAGCCCGTGCACCCGGCGCAGCCGCCGGCCGCGGCGCCGTCCCCGGATCCGGCCCCGGCGAACGCCGAGGCCGACGCCGCGCGCGGGGCGAACGCCTGGTGGGAGCACGGTGCGCCGGGCGACCCGGCCGCGGCCGGCAACGCCGAGCCCGGCCGGCCCGGGTGGCCGCCGTCGGGCGAAGCGCACGGCGCCGGCCAGCCCGGCGGGCTGCCGCAGCGCGACACCAGCGACCCCTACCGGGCCCAGCAGCCCGACGCGTACGGCGGGCAGGACGCGGGGTCCTACCGCGCCGCGCCGCCGGACGCCGGCCCGGGCACGTACGGCGCGGCGGCCACGCCGCAGGGCGACGGCCCGTTCGGCGCACCGCAGGGCAACGGGCAGTACGGCGCACCACGAAGCGACGGCCCGTTCGGCGCACCGCAGAGCAACGGGCAGTACGGCGGGCCGCAGGGCGACAGTCCGTACGGCGGGCCGCAGGGCGACGGCCCGTACCGGTCGGCGAGCCAGGCGGGTGCGCCGCCGAGCCAGGCGTACCGGCAGCCGGCCGGTTCACCGGACGGCCAGTACGGGTCGGGGCAGCAGCCGGGCGGTCAGCAGTACGGTGGGTCGCAGTACGGCGAGCCGGCGCAGGACCAGGCGTACCCGCCCGGGCAGTACGGCGCGCCGCAGCAGCAGTACGGCGCGCCCGGCCAGCAGCCGGCCGGTGGCCAGCCCGGCACGTACGGGGCGCCGGCGGATCCGCGCTATCCGAACTCCGCGCCGCCGTTCCCGGCCCCGCCGGAGCCGAACGGCGCCGCGCCGGACGCCGGTTCGTGGTGGCAGAGCGGTTCGGACCGGGCCGGCGGCGAGCAGGCCCGGCGGGACGGCGGCGAGGGCGGCGGTACCGGTGGGGGCGGTCCAGGGGGCCCGGGCATCCACCACGGACAGCAGAATCCCGCGTTCCTGGGTGACGGGGCCGAGGCTCCGCCCGGCTCCCTGCCACCCGCGCAACGCTTCGCTGCCCAGCTCGCCGCCGAGCACGACCGCACCGCGGCCGATGCGGACCGCCCGCAGGCACCGGACCGGAACGAGTACCGGTCCGCCGCCCCGGGCCGGCACGAGCAGCAGCAGGACAACCCCGCCGGTGCCGCTCGGTACCAGCCGGGCGGTGCGCCGGGCTCGACGCCCGGCGGAGCCGGACTCCCCCGGCGGCACGGCGCTGGAGCGAACGACGAGGCCCGGGGCCACCCCGGCGACGCCGACCCGAACAGGACCGCCGGGCCGGGTGGCGACGCGCACACCCGACCCGACGCCGGTCCGAACAGGACCGCCCCGGCCCGACCCGACGCCGATCCGGCCCGGCACGATGCCGGTCCGGGTGGCGACGCCGGAGCCCGATCCGGCGACGCGGGCGAGCCACGGTACGCGACGGATCCGCCGCCCCGGCCGTGGACCGACGCGGACCGGGCCGCCGCCCGGCCGAACCCGGCCGGCGCACCGCCGTGGGCCCAGGACGGTGCCGCCGGCCCGGCCCGGAGCGCCGCCGACGGCACCGGCTGGTCATCCACCGCGCCGGGCCAGCCGGGCCCGAACGCCGCGGGAGCCGGCCCCGGCGGTACGCCCACGCCGGGCGCGCCGGGCGGAGGCCGACCCGGGCCGGGCAGTGGGGCATCCGCGCCGGCCGGCTATCCGGCGCTGAACCCGCTGGAGACGACCGGGTCGCTGGCCGGCAGCATCCTCGGGCCGCGAAACGCGCCGCCGGACGCCACCGGCGACCTGCGGCAGCAGACGTCGACCCGGCGCACCCTGCTGGTACTGCTGGTCGGCGTGGTGTTCCTGGTACTGATCGGGGTGGGGCTGTGGGTGTTCCTGTCCTGAGCGGTGCGGGCGGAAAGCACCGTCGGTCCCGCTGATCCGGCCGTCGGCGTGGCAGGCTGGTCGGGTCCGCCGCGACGACCGGGAGGCGGGAGCCGACCGGCCGCTCCGACGGCGGTGGATCGCGGACCCGGGAGGCGGAGATGGCGACGCTGGGCAGGTCGGCGCTGTGGCGTCGGCTGGACACCACCGGCACCGAGCACGTGCTGTACGACGACAGCCAGGGCCTGCGCGCTCGCGGCACCGTCGTCAGCGCCGACCCGGTGCCGTACGTGTGCCAGTACCAGCTGCTCACCGATGAGACGTGGGCGACCCGGATGTTCGAGGTCGAGGCGGAGGGTGCCGGCTGGCGGCGCCGGGTGCGGCTGGAGCGGGCCGCGGGCCGGTGGCGGGTCACCGCGAACGAGGCGGGTCGGCTCGACCAGCTGCTCGCCCGGGCGGGGCGCCCCGGTGCGGCGCTGCCCGGTGCCGAGCTGCCCGAGGAGTTGACCCCGGCCACCGACGTCGACCTGCAGTTCTCGCCGCTGACGGCGATGCTGCCGCTGCGCCGGCGCGGGCTGCTGCACGAGCCGGACAGCGTGCCGCACACGATCACCGCCGCCTGGGTGTTGCTACCGGAGCTGACGGTGCTGCCGAGCGAGCAGACCTATCGGGCGGTCGGCGACGACAAGGTGCGCTACCAGTCGGGGTCGTTCGCGGCCGAACTCACCGTCGACCCGGACGGGCTGGTCCGGCACTATCCCGGCCTCGCCGACCGCGTCGGCTGACCTCCCCCGCGCCGTTGATCATGGTGTTGTCCGGCTTGGACATCGATGTCTTCTCGGACAACGCCATGATCGACAGCGTCCCGGGCGCGGCGGGTCAGGGTTCGCGCCAGTGGCCGGTGGCGAGGAACCGCTCCACGGTGGCCAGGTACGGCGCCGGGTCCAGGTGCTGCGCGGCGAGCCAGTCGTCGTCGTAGTACGTGCAGGCGTAGCGGTCGCCGGAGTCGCACAGCAGCGTCACCACGCTGCCGGTCCGGCCGGCCGCGCGCAGCTCCGCGATCAGCGCGAACGCCCCGCACAGGTTGGTACCGGTGGAGCCGCCGACGCGCCGCCCGAGCAGCGTCGCCGCGGCCCGCATCGCGGCGATCGACGCCGCGTCCGGTACCCGCATCATCCGGTCCACCACGCCGGGCAGGAACGAGGGTTCGACCCGCGGCCGGCCGATGCCCTCGATCCGGGATCCGGCGTTCACCGTGTGCTCCGCGTCGTCGTCGACCCAGCCCTGGTAGAACGCCGAGTTCTCCACGTCGACGACGGCGAGCCGGGTCGGATGCTGCCGGTACCGCAGGAACCGGCCGATGGTCGCGGACGTGCCGCCGGTACCGGCGCCGACCACGATCCACTCCGGGATCGGGTGCCGTTCCAGCGCCAGCTGCTCGAAGATCGACTCGGCGATGTTGTTGTTGCCGCGCCAGTCGGTGGCGCGCTCGGCGTAGGTGAACTGGTCCATGAAGTGCCCGCCGAGCTTGCCGGCCAGGGTGCGCGCCTCGGCGTACACCCGGGACGCGTCGTCGACCAGGTGGCACCGGCCGCCGGCGAACTCGATCAGCTCGATCTTCTCCGGGCTGGTGGACGCCGGGATCACCGCGACGAACGGCAACCCGAGCATGCGCGCGAAGTACGCCTCGCTGACGGCGGTGGAGCCGGACGACGCCTCGACGATCGTGGTGCCCTCGGTGATCCAGCCGTTGCACAGCCCGTAGAGGAACAGCGACCGGGCCAGCCGGTGCTTGAGCGAGCCGGTCGGGTGCACCGACTCGTCCTTCAGGTAGAGGTCGATGCCCCAGTCGAACGGCAGCGGGAAGGCGAGCAGATGGGTGTCGGCGCTGCGGTTGGCGTCCGCGGCGACCTTGCGCACCGCGTCCGCCACCCAGCCGCGGGCGGCGTTGCCCCGGTCGAGTTGTTCCACCCGGCGACGGTACCGCGCGGTGGGCCCCGGTTCCGGCACCCACCGCAGCGTCGGCAGGATCACGCGGCCTGGTGCGGCAGTTCCCGCTCGACCGCCTCGCGTACCGCGTCCGGCTCGACGCCGAGCGCCCGAAGTGTCGCGGTCGCCGGGTTCGGCTCGGCGCCGACGACCCCGAGCAGGATGTGCCCGTCGTTGATCTCGGTGTCCTGCCGGTGCACCACCTCCCGCACGGCCAGCTCCAGCGATTTCTTCGCGGCCGGGTCGAACGGGATGTGCCCGGCCTGGAACGGCTTCGGTGACCGGTCCAGCGCGCCCGGCCCGAACGACTCCTCGGCGGCGCGCTTCACCTCGGCCAGGTCGATGCCGACGGTGGCGAGCGCGTCGGCGTCCAGCGCGTCGTCGTGCTGGTGCCCCAGCCCCGCCACGTACGCCCGGGCCGGCTCGAACCCGACCCCGAGCGAGGCGAGCGCCGCCGCGCCCGGCCCCCGGTCGATGGCGAGAATGCCGAGCAGCACGTGCTCGGTACCGACGTGGTCGTGCCGCAGCGCCCGGGCCTCTTCCTGGGCCATGACCACGGCCGCGCGGGCACCCTTGGTGAACCGATCGAACATCGTCAGCGATCCTTTCGCCCTTTGGCATGTTTCTTGTGGACGGCCTGCCGGCTGACCCCGAGCAGCACCGCGATGGCCTCCCAGGACCAGCCCTGGTCGCGCGCCGCGGTCACCTGCAACGCCTCCAGCCGCTCGGCGAGCTCGCGCAACGCCCGCACCGCCCGGAGGCCGATCGCCGGATCCTTGCTGCCGGCCGCCTCGGCCAGCTGCACTCCAGTAGCCATGCCGTCAACCTACGTTGACATCGGGCCCGTGTCAACCTTGGTTGACGCCACGGTGTGCCGGTTACCGCGCGGGCACGTCCGACGTCACCCGCCCGACACCGTCGGCGAGGACACTGGGAGAGCCCGCAAAACCCGATGCAGCAAGGGGAACGCGACATCATGCCGCAGCAGCCGCGGACGGTACGGACCATCGCGATGGTCGCGCACGACAACAAGAAGGTCGAACTGTTGCGCTGGGCCGACTTCAACCGGACCACCCTGCGCGGCCACCGGCTCTACGCCACCGGCACCACCGGTTCGATGCTGCAGTACGAGTTGGGGCTGCCGGTCACCCAGTACCTGTCCGGGCCGGTCGGCGGCGACCAGCAGATCGGCGCCAAGATCGCCGAGGGCGAGATCGACATGCTGGTCTTCTTCTGGGACCCGCTGGAGGCCCAGCCGCACGACCCGGACGTCAAGGCGCTGCTCCGGCTGGCCACGGTGTGGAACATCCCGGTCGCGACGAACGTCGCCACCGCCGACTTCCTGATCTCGTCACCGCTGTTCCACGGCGACTACGCGCCCCGGCGCCCCGAGTTCGCCCCCCGCAACCCCACCGACCTCACCCCGGAGTGAGTCAGTACCGATTCTGGTACTGGATCAGGTACCATCGCGGCATGGCAGCACTCAACGTGGCTTTCGACGATGATGAGATGGACGAGCTGCGCCGAGTCGCCGAAGCAGAGGGCGTCAGCATGAAGGCCCTGGTGCACAAGGCGACGATTCATTCTCTGCACGAGCGCAGGGTGCAGACGGCGACGAAACGTACGGTCGACGCGCTGGCCGAGGTGAACAAGCGGCTGGCCGAGCTGTGACCGAATCGGTCGAATATCTCGACATCGAGGACATTGTCGCCATCGCGAGCACGATCGCCGGCGAGCGAATCGCGCCACGTGACCTCGGCCTGCTCGCCTCGGCAGTGGCCCGGCCGCAAGCGAGCATGTTCGGGCAGGATGCCTATCCCGACCTACACGTGAAGGCCGCCGCGCTGCTGCATTCACTGGCCGCCAACCATGCCTTCGTGGACGGGAACAAGCGCACCGCGCTCAACTCCGCGATCGTGTTCCTCGACATCAATGGTCATCCGTTGAGCAAGCCGGTTGACATCGATGCCATGGTGAAGCTGACCCTTGCCGCGGCTCAATCGCAGCTTGATCTCGCCGCGATCGCCGACGGGCTTCGCACATTCACCGATTGATGGTCCCGGCTTCGGTGACCAGCGGGAGGACGCGGTAGGCGATCTGCTCGTCCAGGGCGATGATCGTGGAGCAGCGGACCACCCCGTCGTAGCCGAGGATCAGGTCGATGACGCGCTGCAGGTCGGCGTTGGAACGCGCCACCACCCGGCACATCATGTCGCCGGCGCCGGTGATCGTGTGCGCCTCCAGCACCTCCGGGATCGTGCCGAGGTGCCGGGCCACCTCCCGGTGCCCCCGGTCCTGCCGGATCTCCAGCGTCAGGAAACCGGTCACCGGATAGCCGAGCGCCACCGGGTCGATGCTCGGCCCGTACCCACGGATCACCCCACGGCTGGTCAGCCGATCGAGGCGGGCCTGCACGGTGCCGCGGGCGACGCCGAGCCGGCGGGAGCACTCCAGCACGCCGATCCGCGGTTCGGCGGTCAGCAGGGAGAGCAACCGGACATCCAGGCTGTCCAGTGAATGCCCGGATTCGCTGTACACATTGCGCACTGTCTCACCGCCCGTGACCGGCTTGTGGAGCAACCTGACCAGCATTCTCTCGCACTATTGCCCAATGGTGGCCGGCTGCACGATGCTGCCCGCATCCAACCGGTACGACAGCCTGGGAGGCGCACCATGACCACCGCCATGGACCGTCCGGCCGACAACATCGACGAGGCCACCCTGATCGGGGCCGTCGAGCACGACATCAGCGCGGACCCGTTCCCGGTCAAGGGGCTCGACCACGTCCGGTTCTACGTCGGCAACGCCAAGCAGGCGGCGCACTACTACTCCTCCGCGATGGGCATGACCGTGGTCGCCTACCGCGGCCCGGAGCAGGGCCAGCGGGACCTGGCCGAGTACGTGTTGACGTCCGGTTCGGCGCGGTTCGTGATCACCGGTGAGGTGCACGCCGGTACCGCCGTCGGCGAGTCCTGGGCCAAGCACGGCGACGGCATCGTCGACCTGGCGCTGGAAGTACCGGACGTGGACCGGAACTACGCGCACGCGGTGGCGCAGGGCGCGGTCGGGATCGAGGAGCCGCACGACGTCGGCGACGAGCACGGCACGGTGCGCGTCGCGGCGATCGCCACCTACGGCGAGACCCGGCACACGCTGATCGACCGGTCGCGCTACGACGGCCCGTTCCTGCCCGGGTTCGTCGCGCGTGAGCCGATGGTGAACCGGCAGCAGCTGATCGACGCCGGCCTCCAGCCGAAGCGGTTCTTCCAGGCCATCGACCACGTCGTCGGGAACGTCGAACTGGGCAAGATGGACTACTGGGTCGACTGGTACAAGAAGGTCATGGGCTTCACCAACATGCAGGAGTTCGTCGGCGACGACATCGCCACCGAGTACTCGGCGCTGATGAGCAAGGTGGTCGCCTCCGGCACCCGGAAGGTGAAGTTCCCGCTCAACGAGCCGGCGGTGTCCAAGCGCAAGTCGCAGATCGACGAGTATCTCGAGTTCTACGGCGGGGCGGGTGCGCAGCACATCGCGATCGCCACCAACGACATCCTCGCCAGCTACGACGCGATGCGCGCCGCCGGCGTGGAGTTCCTGAAGACACCCGACTCGTACTACGAGGACCCCGAGCTGCGCGCCCGGATCGGCACCGTCCGGGTGCCGATCTCCGAGCTGCAGGACCGGGGCATCCTGGTCGACCGGGACGAGGACGGCTACCTGCTGCAGATCTTCACCGCACCGCTGCAGGACCGGCCGACGGTGTTCTTCGAGCTGATCGAGCGGCACGGCTCGATGGGGTTCGGCAAGGGCAACTTCAAGGCGCTGTTCGAGGCGATCGAGCGCGAGCAGGAACGCCGCGGCAACCTCTAGCCTCGCGCCCCGTACTTCCGGCGCGGGTCGCGCCAACGACGTCGCGGCCCGCGCCGGTCGGCCCCGGGGGCGGGGGCGGGCATCGCGGTTGCCGCTACCCGTAACCTTGCTCTGTCAGCTTTCGCCGGGCCCTCCACCGTGCGTGCGTGGTCGCGCCCACCGGCACCGGCCCCTCGGGAGCCCGGGTCGGCGCGGTGGTGTCGAGGAAGGTTCATGAGCGAGCAGCGAGCGAATCCCAGGTGTCGCGCCGTCGTGCCGCGTGCCCGTTCGGAACGCGGCGGAGAACGGGCATGAGCAAATCGATCGCGTCCGGGTGGTACAAGGACCCGGCGGCGCCGGAGACGCAGCGTTACTGGGATGGCGAGCAGTGGCTCGGCGAGCCGCTGCCGGTCGATGCCACACCCCCGCCACCCCGCCGGAGCCGCCGCCCCCACCGCCGCCCGTCCCGCAGATCCCGCAGGTACATCCGGGTTGGACCGGTGCCGAGGTGCCCGGCCACGGTGCGGCGCGGCCCGATCAGCAGGTGCCGCCGGAGCTGCTGCGTCCCGGTACGGTGCTGCCCACGTTGCCGAAACCGACGATGCCGGCGGGTTTCGTGTCCGCGTCGCTGGAGCGCCGGCTCGGTGCCCGGCTGATCGACGTCGCCATCGTCGGGGCGCTCAGCATCGTGGCGAACGCGTGGCTCGGCTACAAGTACGTCGCGGCCCTGATGCCGTACGTGCGGGAGGCGATGGTCAACCCGCAGACCGAGGTGCCGAACGATCCGCAGCTGACCACCCTGCTCTACGCGATGATCGCGATCTCGCTGGTGCTCTGGTTCGCCTACGAGGTGATCGGTACCGCGCGCAACGGGCAGACGTTCGGCAAGCGGCTGGTGGGCATCAAGGTGGTCCGGTTGGACGGGGCGCCGGCCGACTTCGGCTCGTCGTTCCGCCGCTGGGCCGTGATGGCGATCCCGAACCTGTTCTTCCCGTGCTGCGCGCCGGTGCAGCTCATCGACGTGCTCTGGTGCACCTGGGACAAGCCGCTCGCGCAGTGCATCCACGACAAGTCGGCCCGCACCATCGTGGTGTCGGCCCGCCCGACCGACCTGCCGCCGCCCGCGGACCGGCCGGTCGACGACGGAAGGACGTCTCATGACTGAGAGCGATCGTCGTCCCCTGACCCGGCCGGACCTGGCCGCGCTCCCGCCGTACGTGCCGGGGCGCAGTCCGGCCGACCTCGCCCGCGAGCTGGGCATCCCGGCGGCGATCAAGCTCGCCTCCAACGAGGTGCCGTACGGCCCGCTGCCCGGCGTCCCGGAGGCGATCACCTCCGCGATGGCGGAGGTCAACCGGTACCCGGACGCCGCGGTGCTGGAGCTGCGCGACGCGCTGGCGGAGCGGTACGAGGTGACGCCGGACCGGATCGTCACCGGCTGCGGCTCGGTCGGGCTGCTGGACCTGCTGTGCAAGTCGACCTGCCAGCCGGGCGACGAGATCGTCTACTCGTGGCGCTCGTTCGAGGCGTACCCGCTGGTCGCGCTCGGCGCCGGCGCCCGCTCGGTCCGGGTACCGAACAAGCCGGGCCACGGGCACGATCTGGACGCGATGCTCGCGGCGATCACCCCGGCGACCCGGCTGGTGCTGGTGTGCAACCCGAACAACCCGACCGGGACGGCGCTGCACCGGGCCGAGCTGACCCGGTTCCTGGACGCGGTGCCGGACGACGTGCTGGTGGTGCTGGACGAGGCGTACCGCGAGTTCATCACCGACGAGGAGGTGCCGGACGGGTTGGTCGAGTACGCCGACCGGCCGAACGTGGTGGTGCTGCGGACGATGTCCAAGGCGTGGGGGCTGGCCGGGCTGCGCTGCGGCTGGCTGGTCGCCTCGCCGGAGGTGGCGAACACGCTGCGCACCGTGCTCACCCCGTTCGCGACGAACCTGCTCGCGCAGGCGGCCGCGATCGCGGCGCTGCACGCCGCCGACGAGATGCGCCGCCGGGTCGATCTGGTACTGGCCGAGCGGGATCGGCTGCTGCCGCAGCTGCGCGCGCTGGTCCCGGACGTGCCGGCGTCGCAGGCGAACTTCTTCTGGCTGCCGGTGGCGGACCCGGTCGGGTTCGGCAAGCAGTGCGAGAGCCACGGCGTGATCGTCCGCCCGTTCCCGGAGGGTGTCCGCGTCACGATCGGTACCGCGGAGGAGAACGACGCGTTCCTCGCCGCCGCCCGCGACTCCACCCGCTGACCCGGCCAGCCTCTGTTGATCATGGTGTTGTCTCGGCGAGCAAGCGGTTACCGGGAAGACAACACCATGATCAACAGGCTGGGACGGGTCAGGCGGCGTTGGTGACGAGGCGGAGGGCGTCGTCGACCGAGCCGGCCGGGTCGGTGATCGGGTAGTCCACCGCGCGCACCACCCGGTCGGCGTCCACCACCAGGGTCAGCCGCTTGAGCCGGTCGACGCCGGCGGCCCGAAAGGTGGGCAGCCGGAGTGCGGCGGTCAGCGTCAGTTCGGCGTCGGACAGCAGGGGGAACCGGATCCCCTCGTGCTCGGCGAACGCGTCGAGCTGGTCCGGCCGCTGGGTGCTGATCCCGCGGACGCTCGCGCCCCGTTCGGCGAAGTCGGCCGCCCGCGCCTGGTAGGTACGTGATTCCAGGGTGCAGCCGGGCGCGCCGGGGATGTCGCCCCAGCCGGGCGGGTAGCCCTGCACGCCCGGCCGGTACGCCCCGGGGAAGCAGAACAGCACCGTACGCGGGGTGTCCGCGACCGGATCGACGGTGCCGTCGCCGTGCCCGAGCAGTACCGGCGGGATCCGGGTACCGACCAGGGCGTGCGCGGCGCGGACCTCGGCGGAGCCCTCGACGCCGGTGGCGGTCAGCGTGCCGTCCCCGCTGACGTACCGCGATCCCCAGTCCTGCAACGCGATCAGCACCGGCAGCAGGCCGCGGCCGGCGTCGCTGAGGTGGTACTCGTACCGCGGCGGGTGGTCCTGATAGCGGCGGCGGTCGAGCACCCGGTGCTCGACCAGGCTGGCGAGCCGCTGCGCCAGCACCTTGCGACTGACACCGAGTTCGGCCTGCAGCGCGTCGAAGCGGTGCAGCCCGCCGGCCACGTCGCGCACCACCAGCAGCGTCCACCAGTCGCCGACCACGGCGAGCGCCTGCGCGATGGCGCAGTCGGCGTCGGCCAGGTCCGTGTATCGCATCTCTCCCCTGCTTTCGCCGCCCCGCCCCCGCCATTATAGTCAGTTCCCATTGGGAACTGACTTGCCGAGAACCCGACCGCCCGGGAACCGACCGCCCGGGAACACCGGCCGGGAACCGGTCCGCTCGGCAGCCGGTCCGTTCCAGAACAGATCTGCTCAGGGGGACGTGTGACGACACTCGACCGGCGGGCCGCGACCGGCGCGTTCTGGCGGTACTGGACCGCCTCCACGATCAGCAACGTCGGCGACGCCGTCACCGCGGTCGCACTGCCGCTGCTCGCGGTGGCCACCCTGCACGCCTCGACGTTCCAGGTCAGCCTCATCGCCGCCGCGTCGTACGTGTCCTGGCTGCTGATCGGCCTGCCCGCCGGGGTACTCGTCGCCCGGCTGCCGCTGCGCGGTACCCAGGTGGCGATGGACCTGCTGCGCGCCGTCGCGCTGCTGTCGATCCCGGCCGCCGCCGCACTCGGCATCCTGCACCTGCCGCAACTGGTGGTCGTCGCGCTCGTGGTCGGGCTGGCCAGCGTCGTCTTCTTCGTCGGCAACTCGACGCTGCTGCCCGCGATCGTGCCGGCCGACCAACTGACCGGCCGCAACAGCCTCACCTCCGGTACCCACGCGGCGACCCAGCTGTCCGGCCCGTCGCTCGGCGGGGTGCTCGTCCAGGTGGTCGGCGCGGTGGCCAGCCTGCTGTTCGACGTGCTCAGCTACCTGATCTCCGCGGTGCTGCTGGCCGGCCTGCCGCGCCCCCGCCGTACCGGGGACGCGCCGGCCGGCGCGCCGCTGCGGATGATCGCCGACGGCCTGCGGTACGTGGCCGGGCACCGGCTGATGCGCTCCTGCGTCGCCGCCGCGACGCTGGTGAACTTCGTCTGCGGCGCGCTGCTCACTCTCGTCCCGGTCTTCCTGCTCCGTACCCTCGGCGCGGCGCCGGGTCTGGTCGGCGTGCTGATGGCGACCGAGGGGGTGGGCAGCCTGCTGGGCGCGGCGCTGACACCGCGGCTCGCGCGCCGGCTCGGCTCGGCCCGGGCGCTGCTGCTCGCCGGTACCGTCGGCGCCGTGCTGGCGCTGCTGATGCCGCTGGCCCGGAGCGGCTGGGGGCTGCTCGTGTTCGCCGCCGGCAACGCGGGGTTCGCCGCCGGCGTGGTGGTGCTGAGCGTGCTGACCCGTACCCACCGGCAGACGGTGACACCGCCGGAACTGCTGTCCCGGGTGATGGCGACGGTACGGTTCGTCTCCTGGGGCGCGATCCCGCTCGGCGCACTGGTCGCCGGGCTCGTCGCCAGCGCCGTCGGCAACCGCGGCGCGCTCGCCCTGACCTGCGCGGTCACCTTCGCCGCCCCGCTGGTACTGGCCCTCGGCCCGGTACGCCGGCAGCGCGACCTGAACTGACGGCGGCACGAAGCGGGCGGGCACCGGTGGTGCCCGCCCGCGCTCGTCGGGGTCGCGACGCCAGTAGGAGCGCCGCGTGACCGGCTGCGGCCGGCCCGGCCGGCAGCCGTTCGGTGCGGACCGGTCAGGACTGGACCTGGCAGAAGCTGCCGTAGTCGTCCGGGGTGTAGTAGTACTCGCCGCCGGAGCCGCTGATCAGCCGCCGGTCACCGGCGGTGGAGTCGCCGGGCGTGGGCACCACGTACAGGTGGTAGTAGTCGGCCGACTCGACGGGCAGCACACCCTCGCGGTTCTGGTACACGGTGCCGTCCTGCTCGTACGGGAACGGGCCGCCGGCCTCGACCAGGTCGATGGTGTCCGGCACCTGCGACGGCAGGTCGGTGCACGCCGGTACGCCGCCACCGCCGCCGCCGTTCGCGTCGGTGATCTCGCAGAACGAGGCGTAGTGGTCGCCGGTGTAGTAGTAGTGCGCCGGGTCGGTCAGCGGCGACCCGCCGGTGACGATCCGCCGGGTGCCGCGGTTCGACGAGCCGGGCGTGATGACGGTGTACTCGTGGTAGTAGCCGGACGACTCGGCGGGCAGGATGCCCTCCCGGTTGTCGAACACCACCCCGTCGTTGTCCGGGTACGGGAACGGTCCGCCCGAGTGGATCAGGTCGACCGTGTCGGTGGCCTGGGTGGGCAGGCCGCTCAGCGAGCAGTCGGAGATGTCGGCCGGCGCGACGACGGAGGCCGCCGCGACGTGGCTGGTGGGCGCGGACCTCGGCGCGGAGCTGGTCGGCGCGGAGCTGACTGGTACCGGGCCGGCCGGTTGGGCCTGCGCGACCCCGGTACCGAGGGCGAAGACCCCGGCGAGCCCGGCGACGGTGGTCACCAGCGCTCGGCGGAGTGTCAGGGCATGTAGTTTCATGTCCGGATAGTACGAATAAATCGGTTAACAGCGCATCCCCGGGCCGCGAAACTTCTCGCCCCGTCCGATCGGCGCCGATCGATCCTCCGCCGCCCGGCCGAACGGGCCGGTCCGGCCGACGAGCGGTCCGGGCTCAGTGGCCGCCGCCGGCCGGACGCAGGTCGGACGGGATCAGTGCCAGGCTGACCAGCGCCGCGAGCAGCAGGATCACCGCGGAGACCAGCGCCGTGTCGACGAACGCGTGGCCGAACGCGGTGAAGGCGCCGGCCAGCGGCCCCCCGGTGCCGGGCGGGTGGCCCAGGTCGGTGGAGACCTGCGCCGCGGTACCGACCGACTCGGCGGCCGGGCCGGCGTGCTCGGCCGGCAGCGCCGGCAGGTGCGCGCGATAGAGCCGGACCGCCAGGCTGCCGAGCGCGGCGACCCCGAACGCGCCGCCCAGCTCGTAGCTGACCTCGTCGACCGCGGCCGCGCTGCCGGCCTGGTCGGCCGGCGACGACGCCATCAGCAGTACCGAGGCGATCGTCGACGACGCGCCGGCGCCGAGACCGGTCAGCGCCAGGAACGCACCGACCGGCGGGTACGACGGCTCGCCGGTACCGGCAGCGAACCACGGCACCGCCATCCCCACCGCAACGAGCAGCAGCGCGAGCGCCAGCACGTACCGCGGGGCGAAGCGGGTGATCAGTGCCGGCGCGCCGAGCGTGCCGACGATCAGCGCGAGCGGCAGCGGCAGCAGCCGCACCCCGGCCTCCAGCGGGGTGTCGCCGTCCGCGTACTGGAACCACTGGCTGGTCAGGAACAGCAGTCCGACCAGGCCGAACATCGCGAGCGCGATGGCCGCCACGGCGCCGGTGAAGCCGCGCCGGGCGAACAGCCGCACGTCCAGCAGCGGATGCCGGCGGCGCAGCGAGTTGCGGACGAACGCGTACCCGCAGACCACGGCGACGATCAGCGAGACCCAGACGACCGGGTCGCGCAGCCCGTTCTTGCCGGCGAGCTTGATCGCGTTGGCGATGCCGACGATGGCCAGGATCGACAGCACCACGCCGGCCCAGTCCCACCGGGACGGTACCGGCCGGTGGTAGTCCGGCAGCAGCCAGCGGCCCAGCACCATCGCCGCCATCGCGATCGGCACGTTGATCAGGAAGACGGCGTGCCAGCTGAAGTGCTCCAGCAGCCAGCCGCCGAGCAGCGGACCGAGCGCCATCCCGGCGCCGAACACCGCCGACCAGACACCGAAAGCGAACGTGCGCTCGCGCGCCTCGGTGAACACCTGGCGCAGCATCGACAGCGTCGCCGGCATGATCGCGGCGCCGCCGACACCGAGCCCGACCCGGCTCGCGATCAGCTCGGCCGGGTTGGTCGACATCACCGCGCCGAGCGAGGCGACACCGAAGATGCCGTACCCGATCAGCAGCACCCGCCGCCGCCCCGTGCGGTCGCCCATCGCGCCGGCGGTGACGAGCAGCCCGGACAGCGCCAGCGCGTACCCGTCGACGATCCAGAGCTGCTCGACCGAGTTCGCGTGCAGGTCCTCGACCAGCGCCGGCAGTGCGACGTTGAGGATCGTCGCGTCCATCGCGATGATCAGCAGCGACGCCGACAGCAGCGCGAGGACCACCCAGCGGGAGCCCACGCCCGGGACCTCGACGGCGACCGGCTCGTCCGGTTCCGCGGCGCGGTGCCTCCCCATCCGACCACCCCGAGCCGCACGATACTTCGTGTGATCGGAGCGACGCGCAGAGTTCGATGACCGCGCGGCGACGCCCCGACCCCACCACCCCTTCGCAGCCTCCTTTGCTCTGCGCACGCATATGCACCACCGGTGGTGCGCTGGTGTGCGCAGAGCAAAGGACAGCGAACAGGTGGGTGGTGGCGGCCGGATCGCGGCGCGCGGGTCTCAGTCGCGCGCTGGCAGGACGGTGCCGGTGACCTCGCCGAACCCGATCGTCGTACCGTCGGCGCCCGGTGCGGTGGCGGTGATCGTGACGGTGTCGCCATCGTTCAGGAACACCCGCTGCGACCCGTCGTCCAGCATCACCGGCTCGGCGCCGCCCCAGGTCAACTCCAGGAAGCAGCCGCTGCCGGCCGGCCGCGGACCGGACACCGTCCCGGAGGCGTAGAGGTCGCCGGTGCGCAGGCTGGCGCCGTTGACGGTGAGGTGCGCGAGCTGCTGCGCGGCGGTCCAGTACATCCCGGCGAACGGCGGGCGGGACACGACGGTGCCGTTCCAGTCGACCGCGAGCGATAGGTCGTAGCCGCTGCCGGCGGGCAGCAGGTAGTCGGCCGGCACCGGATCCTGCGCCGGGGCCGGCACCCGCGCGGCGGCGAGCGCCTCCAGCGGTACCACCCAGGGCGAGATGCTGGTGGCGAACGACTTGCCCAGGAACGGTCCGAGCGGCACGTACTCGAACGCCTGGATGTCGCGCGCGGACCAGTCGTTGACCAACACCGCGCCGAACACCGTCCGCTCGAAGTCCACGGTGGACACCGAGCTGCCCTGCGGGCTCGGGGTGCCGACCACGAAGCCGACCTCGGCCTCGATGTCGAGCCGGATGCTCGGCCCGTACACCGGCTCGCCGTCGACCAGCCGCTGCCCGGACGGGCGGACCACGTCGGTGCCGGAGACCACGACGGTGCCGGCCCGCCCGTGGTAGCCGACCGGCAGCCGGTGCCAGTTCGGCAGCAGCGGCGGCTGGTTGGGCCGGAACAGCCGGCCCACGTTGCCGGCGTGCTCCTCGAAGCAGTAGAAGTCGACGTAGTCGGCCACCTCGACCGGCAGGTGCACGGCGACCTCGTCCCGCGGTACCAGCGCGGACCGCAGCGCCGGCTGGTACCCGGCGTCGGTGACCAGCTCCAGCAGCCGGGCCCGCACCGCGTGCCAGACGTCGAACCCCTTGGCCAGGAACGGGTTGAGGCTCGGCGCGTCGAACACGGCGCGGTCCACCACGCCGAACTCGTCGCGCAGCGCGTCGTCCAGCAGCCCGGTGTTCGCCGTCGCGGCGAGCGACAGCACCTGGTCGCCGACCGCCACCGCGACGTGTCGCCGACCGCCTCCCCTGCTGACGATCCCGTACGGCAGGTTGGTCGCCGGGAACGGCGAACTCTCCGGTACCTCGATCCAGCTGGTCACGCGTCGGCCTTTCTGGGCGCGGGCAGGTGGGACAGCAGGGTGCGGTCGAGCAGGCCGAGCTCCACCAGATCGGTCAGCGGCTCGGCGACGCTGCACGACCCGTACGACGCGAACCAGGCCCGGGACCGGCCGGCCTCGCCGGGGCGGGCCAGCATCGCCCGCGCCACCTCGGCCAGCGGGCCGGCCTCGCGGCAGGCCAGCGCCTGCTCGGTGCCGGCGAACGGCGGGTCGGGCAACCAGTCCAGGCACACCGCGGCGAGCACGTTGAGGTAACCGTGGTGCTCGAACCCGGTCGACGCGGCGGTGTGCCGGACCGCATGGTGCAGCCCAGCGGTGAGCTTGAACGGCTGGCCGTGCCCGCGGCACCGGTCGACGAAGCGGGCCAGTTCCGGCTCGGTCGGGAACGCGTCGGCGGTGAGCCCACCGGTACGCAGCTTCGCCCCGGCGGCGCCGTCCCCGCGAGCGGTGGCGATCGCGTCGACCGCGTCGAGCAGCCGTGGCCCGCGGGGCAGCTCGACGAACCGGCGCACCGTCCGGTCCACCGCCGCGTCGAGCCGGGCGGCGACGTCCCGGACCGCGCCGACCGGGTCCGGTTCGGCGCCGACCGGGCATTCGAGCTGCCGCAGCGCCACCCGGGGTTCGGCGCGCGCTGCCGGAACGACCGCGTCGAGCTGGTCGATCGGTCCGATCAGACCGATGTCCAGCCGCACCGGACGGTGGCCGAGCCGTTGCGCGTCCGGCGTCTCGATGCCGCCCGGCGCGGCGTCCAGGCAGTCGACCAGTTCGCTCCACCGGGCGGCGGGAAGCAGCAGCGGCCCGACCAGATCGGTGTACGGTGCCGAGCGGTGGTGTCGGTGTTCGGCCACCGCGACCGACATGGGCGCATTGCCCGGCGGGAAGAGGGCGGCGTCGTCGACGAGCGCACGAAACAGCGCCGGGATCGGCGACTCGGTTGACATACCGCTGACCGTAGTCGACGCTACGTGTATAGGACAATAGTGTCCGATTATCGGACGAACGCTTGGCGCTGGTCGACGCGAACCGCCGACGGCGCCCGTACCCGGGAGGGCCGATGCCGTACTACCGGCGGGTGGGCGAGATCCCACCGAAGCGCCACACCCAGTTCCGGCAGCCCGACGGCTCCCTCTACAAGGAGGAGCTGATGGGCCAGGAGGGGTTCTCCAGCGACTCCTCCCTGCTCTACCACCGCTACCCGCCGACCGCCATCCTCGCGGCCGACGCGTACGACGCGCCCCGCGTCACCCGCACCCCGAACCACCCGCTCAAGCCGCGGCACCTGCAGACCCACAAGCTCGACACGACCGGCGCGGACGCCATCACCGGCCGGCAGCACCTGGTCGCCAACGACGACGTCCGCGTCTCGTACGTCACCGCCGACGCGCCGAGCCCGCTGTACCGCAACGCCATCGGCGACGAGTGCCTCTACGTCGAGGCCGGCACCGCGACGATCGAGACCCAGTTCGGCGCGCTCGACGTGCACCTCGGCGACTACGTGATCATCCCGATGTCGGTCATCTACCGGGTGCTGCCCACCGGCGACGAGCCGCTGCGGATGCTGTCCGTCGAGTCCACCGGCCACATCGGCCCGCCGAAGAAGTACCTCTCGGTCCGCGGACAGTTCCTGGAGCACTCGCCGTACTGCGAGCGCGACGTGCGCGGCCCGAGCGAGCCGCTGCTGGTGGACGAGACCGAGGTCGAGGTCATCGTGCAGCAGCGCGGCGGCTGGACGAAGTTCGTGTACGCGCACCACCCGTTCGACGCGGTCGGCTGGGACGGCTGCCTGTACCCGTGGGCCTTCTCGATCTTCGACTTCGAGCCGATCACCGGGCGGGTGCACCAGCCGCCGCCGGTGCACCAGACCTTCGAGGGGCCGAACTTCGTGCTCTGCTCGTTCGTGCCGCGCAAGGTCGACTACCACGAGCTCGCCATCCCGATCCCGTACAACCATCACAACGTCGACTCCGACGAGCTGATGTTCTACACCGGCGGGAACTACGAGGCCCGGCGCGGCTCCGGCATCGAGCAGGGCTCGATCTCGCTGCACCCGTCCGGCTTCACCCACGGCCCCCAGCCGGGCGCCGTCGAGCGCGCGCTCGGCGTCGAGTTCTTCGACGAGCTCGCCGTCATGGTCGACACGTTCCGCCCGCTCGACCTGTGCGACCCCGGGCTGTCCGTCGAGGACACCGGCTACGCCTGGACCTGGAACCGCAAGGCCTGACCGGGCCCGGTGCCGGTGGCCGCGAGCCACCGGCACCGGGGTGCGGCACGGCACCTCGCCCGCCGGGCACCGACGGTGTGCGGCACCGGCGAGCCACCGGCGCCGGCCGGCCCGCGGCCGGTGGCGGCTCAGCGGCCCCGACCGGCGCGGTGCAGGTCGTCGGCGCGCAGCACCAGCGCGGCGAACGCGAACGCGCCCAGCAGGATCAGCACGCCCAGCGGCCACGGCGAGGTCACCAGCGCGAACACCAGCATCATCGGCGGGCACGCCAACACGCAGCAGGCACCCAGCGCGAGCCAACGATCCAGCGACGGCAGCGCCCGCAACGCCGGCTGCGGACCGGCCGGTGGATGCACCCGGAACACCCCGAACAGCAGCACCCCGAGCAGCCCGACCGCGGCGGCCACCACCCGGGCCGCACCGCCGCCCGCCAGCGTGGTCAGCGCCACCACCAGCGGCCCGCCCCACGCGTACAGCGCGCCGACGGCGAGGAACCGGGACATCCCGCTCCGCACCCCGTGCGCCGCCGGACCGACCGGCTCGGTCCGCTCGTCCGGCGCCGGCTTCCCCCGCTCCGGGACGGGCGCAGCCGCAGGACCGACGGCTGCTCGTCGTCCGCCGCCCGCGGGTCCAACCTGATCGCCTCGGTGTGCGCGCGCCGGGCCAGGTCGACCAGCCCCAGATCGGCCGCCACCGCGGACAGCACCAGATGCGTCTCCGGCTCGTCCGGCGCCAGCCGCACCGCCTGCCAGGCCGCGTCCAGGGTCGCCTGCCCGTTGCGCACCCGGCGCACGATCGCCGCGAAGTGCAGCTGCCGCAGCCAGGACTCCGGATCGACCTCGACCAGGCGCTCCGCGGCGTCGATCGCATCCTGCTTGCGCTCCAGCGCGACCAGCGCATACCCGCAGACGACCTGGCCGAGCAGATGCTCCGGGTCGGCGGCGAGCGCGGCGCGGGCCGGCGGGAGCGCCTGCTCGGCGCGACCGGCGCGCAGCTCCACCATGCCCAGGGTGGCCAACGCCTCCGGGTTGTCCGGCGCCAGCCGCAGCGCATCACGCAGCTCCTCGGCCGCCTCCGCGAAGTGGCCCAGGTCGTCGAGCAGGTCGGCGCGCTGGATGAACGTGCGCACCTCGGCGGCGGTGTCCCGCCCCGTCTCGTCCGGCTCCCCCGTCACGCCCCGAGCCTAACGACCCGACGCCCCCGCCGACCGCCACTCACCCGTCACGGCCGATACACCAGGGCGGTGGCGATCGCGGCGAGCCCCTCGCCCCGCCCGGCGAACCCCAGCCCGTCGCTGGTGGTCGCGGACACCCGGACCGGGGCGCCGCCCAGCGCCGCCGACAACGCGTCCTGCGCCTCGGCTCGGCGCGGCCCGATCTTCGGGGACCGGCCGATCAGCTGCACCGCGACGTTGCCCACCGCGTACCCGGCGGCGCCGACCCGGCGGGCCGTCTCGGCGAGCAGCGCGGTACCGGCCGCGCCCGCCCACTCCGGCTCCGCGGTGCCGAAGTTGGCGCCCAGGTCGCCCAGGCCGGCCGCGGACAGCAGCGCGTCACAGGCGGCGTGCGCGGCCACGTCGCCGTCCGAGTGGCCGGCCAACCCGGGCTGCCCCGGCCAGTGCAGGCCGGCCACCCAGCAGTCGCGGTCCGCCTGGTACGCGTGGATGTCGGTGCCGACGCCGACCAGCGGGATGATCACGCCGCGAGCCTAACGAACGGCGCGGCGGGCGCCGCACCAGCGGCCGAACCGGACCAGACCGCCGCAGCGGCGGCTACAGGTCGATCAGGAGAGCCGCGACCTCGAGGTCGAAAGGCCTGGTGATCTTGAGCGCGGCCTCGGCGCCGGGCACCGTGGTCACCCGGCCGCCCATCCGCTCCACCAGCCCGGCGTCGTCGGTCGCGCCGCCGTCCGCGTCGGCGGCGTGCGCCGCGGCGAGCACCGGCCGCCGGAAGCCCTGCGGGGTCTGCACCGCGCGCAGCACCGTGCGGTCGACCGTACCGGTCACCGCGCCGTCCCGGTCGACCCGCTTGATGGTGTCGACCACCGGCAGCACCGGGATCACCGCGTCGCTGCCGGCGCGCACCGCGGCGGCCACCCGGTCGACCAGCTCCGGCGGCGCGAACGCCCGCGCCGCGTCGTGCACCAGGATGATCGGGTAACCACCCGGCACGGCGGCCAGCGCCGCCGCCACCGACTGCTGCCGCTCGGCGCCACCGACGACCAGATCCAAGCCCACCCCGGACCCCGCAAGGACGGGCGTGAGCAGCGCGGACACCGACTCGACCGCGCCGGCCGGCACCGCGACCACGACGTGACCGACGCAACGGGCCTGCGCCAGCCGGCGCACCGCGTGCACCAGCAACGGCGAACCGGCCAGCTCGCGCAGCGCCTTCGGCAGCCCGGGGCCGAGCCGCTCACCCCGGCCCGCAGCAGGCACGAGGACCGCGACGTCGCCGCGTCTTGCTGTCGACGCGGTCACGTCGCGGTCCTCGTTCATGCGATGTTGCGTTGTGACTTGCTCAGGCCTCGGACAGAACGCGATCGAGCAGCGATTCCGCCTCGTCCTTGGTGCTCTTCTCGGCGAGGGCCACCTCGCCGACCAGGATGTCGCGGGCCTTGGCGAGCATGCGCTTCTCGCCAGCCGACAGCCCACGCTCCCGTTCCCGACGCCACAGGTCCCGCACGACCTCGGCAACCTTGAGCGGGTTGCCGGACGCCAGCTTCTCCAGATTTGCCTTGTACCGCCGCGACCAGTTGGTCGGCTCCTCGGTGTGCGGAGCGCGCAGCACATCGAAGACCTTGTTCAGGCCCTCTTCGCCAACCACTTCCCGGACACCGACGATCTCGGCGTTTTCAGCTGGAACCCGCACCGTCAGATCGCCCTGCGCAACCTTGAGCACGAGGTACTGCTTTTCCTCGCCCCGGATGGTCCGGGTCTCGATTGCCTCGATGAGTGCGGCCCCGTGGTGGGGGTAAACAACGGTCTCGCCGACACTGAAAGCCATAGGTTCGAAACCCCTTTCGCTGTGTTAAGGGTAACACGCCGTTGCCCCGGACCGGGACTCCGGATGCCGCCATAACCGCTGGTCAGCGGCGTGTGAGGAGGCCTACTCGACTTGACAAACGCCGATTCACCCGGCACACGCGAGCCGATCGCGACTACTGGTGATCTAATGGGCACGAAAAGTCAGCTGTCCGCTTCGTCCTGAAACGCACGTGGGTACAGCCCGGATCCGATCTCGTCCGGTGCCATCCCTGGTGCTCTCCGGGAACGTGAGAGAGAGTGGAACCAAGCAGCCGAGGAGGCAGCGGTGAGCGGTCAACTTGGTGACGACGACGGCGGCCGCAGGTCGCCCGACCCCGACGGACTGCCCGGCTTCCCGCCCGAGTGGGGACGCATCGTCATTCCCGACGACGCCGCCGAACTCGACCGCGAGGCGACGAAGGTGCGGCGCGAGCTGCGCCGCGAAGCGCTGCTGCACCGCCACGGGCTGCGCCCCGGGCGCCGGATGCAGCACCTGATGCTGCCCCTGGTGCTGCTCACGATGGCCGTGCTGGTCGCCACCACCAGCCTGTTCGCCGCCCTGTTCCCGCAGGGGCGGCGCGGTGGCACCACCCCCAGCAGCAAGGCCACCGCGGTGCAGACCGGCGCACCGCTGCCCGATCTGACCCTCGCCGCCGCGTCCGGCCGGTCCGTGTCGCTGCGCGGAGTGCACCCCGCCGTGGTCCTGGTGCTGCGGCACTGCGCCTGCGGCAGCCTGATCAGCGGGACCGCCCAGGCGGCCGGCAGCCACGTCCGGGTGCTCGTGGTCGGCGCCACCACCCCGCCCACGCTGCCGGCCCTGCCGGCCGGCAGCCGGGTCACCGCGGTCCGAGACAGCGGGGGTCAGCTCGCCGAGGCGGTCGCCGCCGGACAGCACAGGACGAAGCTCGCCGACAAGACCGCGACCGCGCTGCTGGTCGACCAGCACGGCGCGCTGACCGCCACCGTCGCCACCACCGTCGATCCGACCGACTTCGCCGAACGGGTACCCGCCCTCGCCGGCTGAGCGGCGCCGTCACACCGCGCGCAACAGCACCGCGTAGAGGGTCAGGCCGGGACCGAACGCGAGCGCCACGGTGCGCTCACCGGGGCGTACCGGCAGATCCTGCAGCACCGCGAGCACGGTGCCGGACGAGCAGTTGCCGTGCCTGCGCAGCGTCGCGCGGGACGGCTCCAGCGCCGCGTCCGACAGCCCGAGGCGCTCCTGCACCACGTCCAGGATGCGCGGGCCGCCCGGATGCACCGCCCAGTGCGCGACGTCGGCGACGGCCAGGCCGTGCCGGCGCAGCAGCGCCGCCACCGTGCCCGGCAGCTGGCCGGCCAGCGTGTCCGGCACCTGGGCGGACAGCCCCATCCGGAACCCGTGGTCGGTGACGTCCCAGGTCATCTGCTCGGCGGTGGACACGTCGGTGGTCGCCGCCACGTCCACCACCGCCAGCCCCGGCACCGGGTGCGCCGCCTCCGCCGGCCGCAGCACCGCCGCCACCGCCGCGTCGGAGAACAACGAGTGCGCCACCACCTGGGACAGGTCCCGGCTGGCCGGCTGCAGGTGCAGCGAAGTCAGCTCGACGCACAGCAGTACGGCGGGCCGCCGGTGCACGGTGACGAAGTCGGCGACCGCGGCCAGCCCCGGCAACGCCGCGTAGCAGCCCATGTGGCCGATCAGCAGCCGCTGCACGTCGTCGCGCAGCCCGAGTTCGGCGGCCAGCCGGATGTCCACCCCGGGCGTCACGTAGCCGGTGCAGGAGGCCACCACGAGCAGGCCCGGATCGCGTACCGACAGGCCGGCGTCGGCGAGCGCAGCGGTCACCGCGGACCGGCCCAGCGGCAGCGCCTCGGTCAGGTACCGGCGCATCCGGTCCCCGGTGCCGGCCGTCGAGATGTCCTCGACCAGCGGGTTGATCGCCGGGTGCCGCTGCCGCACGCCGGCGTGCGCGAAGATCCGGCCGGCGCTGCGCACGTCCCGGTAGTGCGTGGCGAAGAAGTCCGTCCACAGCGTCGACTGGTCCACCGCCGGCGGGAACGCCGCGGCCAACCCCGCCAGTACCGGCGTCACCGCCGGGCCGTCGCCGCCGGCCCGCGTGGTCGCCGCCGGTGTGGGCAGTGGTGCCACCGCGGGCAGGCTCGGCACCGGCGGCGCGCCGGGGGTGGTCACCATCGAGGGGCCGTCCCCGCGGCGTTCGGGTCGCCGCCGAGGGCGGCGACGCCGAGCCAGTCGGCGCACACGTCGCTGGTCGCCGGTTGCAGCGCGCCGCAGCGGGCGTCCCGGTACAGCCGTTCCAGCGGCTGACCCCGCCGGGAGGCGCCGGCCCCGGCCGCCTCCAGCAGGTCGCTCGCCACCCGGGCCGCCGTGTCCCCGGCGAGCAGCTTGGCCCGCCACACCCAGCGGTTGGTCTCCGGGGAACCCGGATCGTCGTCGACCCGGCGGGCCGCCTCCAGCACCGCGAGGCGGGTCGCGGCCACGCTCGCCTCGGCGCGGCCGATCCGGGCCCGCACCGCGGGCAGCGTGGCCAGCTTCCGGCCCCCCACATAGGCCACCGCGGCGTCCACGGCGGCCTGCGCGACCCCCACGTACACCGCGGCGTAGCTGGCCACCAGCCACTGCGGCATCACCGCGGCGACCAGCAGCGCCAGCCCCTCGACGCCGCCGAGCAGGGCATCGGCCGGTACCCGTGCCGACAGGTGCAGGTCGTGGCTGGCGGTGGCGCGCATGCCGAGCACGTCCCAGTTCGGCGCGATCCGGACACCGTCCCCGGCCGGTACCAGGAACTGGGAGACCTTGTCCGGCTCGGCCGCCGAGCGCGCCGCGACCAGGTAGCCGGCGGCCCCCTCGGCGCCGGACACGAAGCATTTGTGGCCCTCCACCAGGAACCCGTCGCCGTCCGCCCGGTAGCTGCTGACCAGCTCGGACAGCCGGGAACCGGCGCCCGGTTCGCTCATCGCCACCGCGTACCGAGCGCCGTCGCGCACCGCGGCGGTGAGGATCCTGTCCCGGGCGGCGAAGTACGCGTCGGTCGCGCCGAGCGCGCGGGCCAGCTCGTCCGGCGTCTGGGCCAGCGCCCCGGTGACCGAGGCGTGCATGTTGTAGATCAGCGCGGTGGCACCGTTGCCGCGGCCCAGTTCCATCGCCACCCGGGCGTAGTCGGCGAACCCGGCTCCGGCACCGCCCAGCCGCGGCGGCACCATCAGGCCGAGCAGCCCGGCGTCGCGCAGCGCGGCGAGGTCCGCGGCCGGCAGCGCCCCGTCCACGTCGTACTCCGCGGCCCGCGCCGCGAGGTCCGGTACCAGCGCGGCGGCCGCCGCCACCGCCCGCTCCGGGGTGAGCGGCTGCTCCTCGGTCACCTCACGCGTGCTGGTCAACGTCGCCTCCCTGGATCCTGCCGGTTCCGCCGCGCGGCGGAACCGCGCTCGCGAAACGGCTCGTCACCCTGCTTCCCACCAAACGGCTCGGCACGCGGCCCGGCACGAAACGACTCAGCCCACGGCCTCCCCCGAACGGCCGGCCGGGCCGCCTCGCGCGCCACGGCCGGGTCACGACGGCCCGCGCGGCGGGTCGGCACGTCGCGTCCCGCGCGGCGGGTCGGCACGTCGCGTCCCACGCGCCGGGGCGGCACGTCGCGTCGCGCGGAACTGGTAGAGCAGCGCCGGCGAACCGCCGGCAAGCATCGGCACCGGCCCGCGCCCGGTGGTCAGGAACCGCAGCAGCCCCGGCAGGCCCGGCCGCAGGCCACGTACCTGCAGGTCCATGCCGTGCGCGCGGGCCGCGGTGCGCAGCAACGCGGGCGGTACGAACAGGTCCGGGTCGTGGATGCCGGCCGCCATCACCGGCCGGAACCGGGACCGATCGCCCGGCCCGTCCGGGCGCGGCGCCACCGCCGGCACCCGTTCGCCGAGCGTGACCAGCAGCAGCCGGGCCAGCGCCGTCGCGTTGATCGTGTCGCCCACCAGCAGCCCGCCGGGCCGCAGCAGCCGGGCCGCCTCGGCGATCACCCGGGCCGGGTCGGCGACGTGTTCCAGCAGCTCACCGGCCACCACCACGTCGGCGCAGCCGGACGCGAGCGGCACCCGGTAGGCATCGCCGCGCAGCGGGGTCACCCCGTGCTCGCGGGCCAGCGCGAGCGAGATGCTCACCGGGTCCACGCCGACGTGCCGGTACCCGCGCCCGGCCAGCCACGGCGCGAGCAACCCGCCGCCGCAGCCCAGGTCGACGAGCACCGCGCCGGGCCGGCCGGCCGGCGGGACCAGCCGGGCCCGCGCCTCGGCCAGCCACCGTAGCGGGGTGAACACGCTGCCCGGACGCCACCACTCGTCGCGCAGCCGCTCGTACTGGGACAGCTCGTTCCGGCCCCGGTGCCGGCCGGGCGCCGAATCGACGGTGTGCACCATCGCGATCACCCCTCGACCCTGTCACACGAACCGGATGACCGGGAGGTTCATCGCGGACCGGGCAGCGTCGCATCCCCGACGGTGCGCCGGTCCACCCTGGCGGCGTCAACGCCGGATCGCGATGCGGGCGGCAGACTGGCGACATGGTGTCCAGGGGCCGGGCCGGTGCGCGGGCGGCGGACGGCGGTGCGCCGGTGGGCGTGCGACGTGCGGCGATGGGGCTGGTCCGCGGCTGCCACCCGGAGCCGGTGGCGGCGGTCACCGTGGTGGCCACGGTGCTGTCGGTCGCCGTCGGCCGCGGCGCCGCCGGCACCCTGTCGGTGGCGGCCGCGGTGTGCACCGGCCAGTTGTCCGTCGGCTGGGCCAACGACTGGCTGGACGCGGCGCGCGACCTCGCCGCCGGCCGGCGGGACAAGCCGGTGGTGGCCGGGCTGGTCACGCCGGCGACGCTGCGCCGGGCGGCGCTCGCCGCCGCGGCCGCGACGGTACCGCTGTCGTTGCTGTCCGGTTGGCTGGCAGGCGGCGCGCACCTCGTCGCGGTCGGCAGCGCCTGGCTGTACGACCGGCCGCTGAAGGCGACCCCCGCCTCGGTACTCCCCTACCTCGCCTCGTTCGGCCTGCTGCCGGCGTTCGTACTGCTCGGCGCCGGCGTACCGGTGCCGTGGTGGTTGTGCGCGGCGGGTGCCGCCCTCGGCGGCGGGGCGCACTTCTTCAACACGCTGCCCGACCTGGACGCCGACCGGGCCGCCGGGATCGCGGGGCTGCCGCACCGGCTCGGCGCCCGTACCTCCTGGTGGGTCGGCGCGGCGCTGCTGCTCGTCGCCTCCGGCCTGCTCGCCTACGGGGTACCGGGCTGGTACGGGCCGGCCGGGTTCGCGGTGGCGCTCGCGGCGCTGGTGGTCGGCGCCGTGGCCGGCCGCCGACCGGGCTCCCGCGCCAGCTTCCGGGTGGTCCTGGTGGTCGCCCTGGTCGACGTCGCGCTGCTGGTGCTCGCTGGCGCTGCCGCCGGCTGAGAGCCCGGCGATCGGCTGCGCCGCCGAACGGGCGGGCCCGGGGGAGCCGATCGGTACCTCTCCGCACGCACCGACACGGCCGGGATTAGGCTGTCCGGTGGCCTACCTGGGCATTGCTGCAAGGAGGATCCGCACCGTGAGCCGCAGTGTTGTGTCGTCTCGATCGCCTCGGCTGCGTCGGTTCACCCGACGTGGCGCGCTCGCGCTGGTTGCCGGCGTGGGTGCCGCCGCGGTGCTGGCCGGCTGCGGTGCCGGCCAGATCTCGGAGACCGCCAAGATCCAGCCCGCCGTGCAGGGCGCGAACGCCCAGTCCGACTCCGGCACCATCGCCCTGCGCGACCTGACGGTGCTGTTCCCCGGTGGCGGCGACGCGACGTACACCGCGGGCAGGACGCGCCGCTGGTGGTGCGGATCGCCAACTCCGGCGCCGCCGACGACGCGCTGACCTCGGTGAGCACCGACGCGGCCGAGTCCGTCGTCTATGTCGACAACACCGCGTCGGCCGCCGCGTCGCCGTCCGGCAGCGCCTCCCCGTCCGGCAGCGCCTCCCCGTCGGGCAGCGCCTCGCCGTCCGGCAGCGCCTCCCCGACGCCGAACGACCAGCCGCCCGGCTCGGACCGGTTCCACCTCACCGTGGCCACCCAGGACCTGCTGACCCTGCTGCCGGACCAGGGCAAATACCTCGAGCTGTACAAGGTGCGCCGGGACCTGCGGCCGGGCCAGACGGTGCGGCTGGTGTTCCACTTCGAGAAGGCTGGCGACGTCCAGGTCGACGTGCCGATGGCGCCGCCGCAGCAGGTCACCACGCGCTCGCCGGCGGGCGTCGAGCACCCCAAGGAGGGCTGAGGTCGCAGCCGGGACCCGCAACACGGTGCCGCGGCATCGCGCCGATCCGGGCGCGGCGTCGCGGCACTGTCGTACCCGGGGCATAGCGTTTCGGCCGTGACTTCCCGAAGCTCCGGCACTCGGCAGGGTTCCGCCTCGCGCGGCCCGGCAGTGCGCACCGTCCGCCCCGCCTACCACTGCGACGCGTGCGGGTTCGCGGTGCCGAAATGGGTGGGTCGCTGTCCGGACTGCGGCAGCTGGGGTTCGATCGTCGAGGCCGCGCCGGCCGCGGCCGCACCGGCGGCGGCGCCGGCGCTGGCCGCGCGCGCGCCGTCCGTGCCGGCCAGTCCGATCGGCGCGGTCGACCTGGAGGAGGCGGCGCACCGGCCGACCGGTGTCGGCGAGCTCGACCGGGTGCTCGGCGGCGGGCTGGTGCCCGGTTCGGTGGTGCTGCTCGCCGGCGAGCCCGGCGTGGGCAAGTCGACGCTGCTGCTGGAGGTGGCCTACCGCTGGTGTGCCAGCGCCCCGCGGCCGGTCGCGGCCAGCCCGTCGCTGGTGGTCAGCGGCGAGGAGTCGGCGGCGCAGGTGCGGCTGCGGGCGGAGCGCACCGGAGCCGTGCACGACAGCCTGTTCCTCGCCACCGAGACCGACCTGGCCAACGTGCTCGGGCACATCGACACGGTCAAGCCCGGCCTGCTCATCCTCGACTCGGTGCAGACGATCGCCTCGCCCGAGGTGGACGGTTCGGCCGGCGGCGTCACCCAGGTCCGGGCCGTCACCGCGGCGCTGGTCGCGGTCGCCAAGGAGCGCGGCATCGCCACCGTGCTGGTCGGTCACGTCACGAAGGACGGTGCGATCGCCGGCCCCCGGGTGCTGGAACACCTGGTCGACGTGGTGCTGCACTTCGAGGGCGATCGGCACTCGACGTTGCGGCTGGTGCGCGCGGTGAAGAACCGGTTCGGCGCGGCGGACGAGGTGGGCTGCTTCGAGATGCACGACGGCGGCATCCGTGGCCTTGCCGACCCGTCCGGCCTCTTCCTGTCCCGGCATGCCGACCCGGTGCCCGGCACCTGCGTGACGGTGACCGTGGAGGGCCGCCGACCGCTGCTGACCGAGGTGCAGGCGTTGGTGGCGCCGTCGGTGCTGCCGTCGCCGCGGCGCGCGGTGTCCGGGCTCGACTCGGCCCGGGTGGCGATGGCGCTGGCGGTGCTGGAACGGCGCTGCAAGGTGCGGCTGCACGACCGGGAGGTGTTCGCCGCGACGGTCGGCGGGGTGCGGGTGAACGAGCCGTCGGCCGACCTGGCGGTGAGTCTCGCGGTGGCGTCGGCGTCCCGCGACTTCCCGCTGCCGGCCGACCTGGTGGCCATCGGCGAGGTGGGCCTGGCCGGCGAGGTGCGGCCGGTGTCCGCGGTGCCGCGCCGACTGTCCGAGGCGGCGCGGCTCGGCTTCACCCGGGCGCTGGTCCCGGTCGGCTGCGGCCCGGCCGCCACCGGGGTCGACGCACCGGCCGGGCTGTCGGTCACCGAGGTGCCGGACCTGGGTGCGGCGCTACGGGCGGTGGCCGACGCCGCTCGGGGATCGCGCGACTGAAAACGCCCGGTTTTGTCCGTGAACGGCGCCGCTGGGGTCCCGGGCCGCCGCCCGGCCGGGGGCGCGCACATCGCTTCGGACACGAAGCGTGATCGACTGGTTGTTGGGGCGCTGTTGGCAAGGCCCGCATTCCCTACACTGTGCCGGGCGGGGTGGTCCGCGCTCGGGGCGGGCTGCCCCGGTTCTCCGGCGGAGATCGAAGGAGCGGCGAGGTGCCAATCGACCGGGATGATCCGCTGCGCGCGACGCTCGCGCTGATGGCGCCGGGCACCGCGCTGCGGGAAGGCCTGGAGCGGATCCTGCGCGGCAACACCGGTGCGCTGATCGTGCTCGGGTACGACCGGGCCGTCGACGTGCTGTGCACCGGTGGCTTCCCGCTGGACGTCGAGTTCTCCGCGACCCGGCTGCGCGAGCTGTGCAAGATGGACGGTGCGGTGATCCTCACCAACGACTGCTCCCGCATCGTGCAGGCCGCGGTGCATCTGATGCCGGACCCGTCGATACCGACCGAGGAGTCCGGCACCCGGCACCGCACCGCCGAGCGGGTGGCCCGGCAGACCGGGTACCCGGTCATCTCGGTGAGCCAGTCGATGCACATCATCAGCCTGTACGTGACCGGCCAGCGGCACGTCCTGGACGACTCGGCGGCGATCCTGTCCCGGGCCAACCAGGCGCTCGCCACCCTGGAGCGGTACAAGGCGCGGCTGGACGAGGTGTCCGGCACGCTGTCCGCGCTGGAGATCGAGGACCTGGTCACGGTGCGGGACGCGATGGCCGTGGTGCAGCGGCTGGAGATGGTGCGCCGGATCGCCGACGAGATCGAGGGGTACGTGATCGAGCTCGGCACCGACGGCCGGCTGCTCGCGCTGCAACTCGACGAGCTGATGGCCGGGGTGGACGAGGACCGCGCCCTGGTCATCCGCGACTACTTCCCGCCCGGGCGCATCCCGCCGCAGGTGCACGAGGTGCTGGCGCAGCTCGACGAGCTGTCCGCGACCGAACTGCTCGACCTGACCGCGGTCGCGAAGGCGCTCAGCTACCCGGCGACCACCGAGGCGCTGGAGGCGGCGATCAGCCCGCTCGGCTTCCGGCTGCTGGCGAAGGTGCCGCGGTTGCCGTCCGCGGTGGTCGACCGGCTGGTCGGGCACTTCGGCGGGCTGCAGCGGCTGCTCGGCGCCACGGTCGAGGACCTGCAGGCGGTGGACGGCGTCGGCGACAGCCGGGCCCGCACCGTCCGGGAGGGCCTGTCCCGCCTCGCCGAGGCCTCCATCCTGGAGCGCTACGTCTGACCCACCCCGTCGGCCCGCGTAGCTGCCGTCGGGGCGTTGGCGCCGACTTCCGGGAGTGGCGATGATCGAGGGCGTACGGATCGGCGCGAGCCTCCGGTTCGGCGGCGACCGACCGGCCGGCCGCCGCGGTTGCCCCGGGTGGCCCAGGTCGCGGCTTGGCCGGCGGGGCGCCAGGGTGCCGGAACCGCAGCTCGACTGGGCCGAGTGACCGGTCAGGTGACGGTCAGCGGGTAGGGCTTGGCGTGTTTGGTGCCGACCCGGCCGTCCAGCGAGTAGGAGCCGCGGGACAGCGCGTGCCGGGCCGTCTTGCAGCCCTTGCTCGCCGTGCGGCCGTCCCACACCAGCCGGTACGTGACGTGCACGCCCGGGTCGAACCGGCGGACGTCGGAGCCGTGGTTGGGGTCGCAGTAGTCCGACGACCAGACCGTGGTGTCGCCGTGCTTGACGTACAGCTCCTGCTGGTCGGCGCCGATATCCCGGGTGCAGGGCTTGGTCGAACCGTTGCCGATGGTCAGGTAGAGCGCCGGCGTCGAGCCGGCCGGCATCCGCCGGGGATCCACCCCGACCGACACGGTCAGCGCATCGTCGCCGCAGCGCGCGGCCGGCTCGCCGGCGTCGGCCGGGGGCGGCACCGCGGCGGAGTCCACCGGCGCACCGTCGCCGCTGCCGGCGGTCGGGGTGGGGCTCGCCGACGGGCTGCCGGTGGGCGACGGGGAGCCGGTCGTCGGCCCGGTCGACGAGCCGGACCCGGACCCGCGGCTGGCCGAATGCTGCTTGGTGCCGGCCGCCTGGTGCGAGCCGGGCTCCGGCGCCGCGGGGCTGCACGCCCACACCGCGAGCACGACCACCAGCGCCACGCCGGCCAGCACGATGACCCGCCGTCGCCAGTAGACGGCGGGTGGGAGCGGGCCAACCGTCATCCGCATGGTCGAACACGTTAGCGACGACGTCCGCGAATGCCGGTAGGCGCGCCGGATCGACGGCCGCCGATCACCACCGCCGCACCTGGTGTGCGAGCGCGGACCGGTCAGTACGGGTTGGTGACCGTGCCGTCGGCTTGGCGCCGGCTCTCCAGGTACTCGGCGAAGGTGACGCGACCGTCCGGGTGGTCCGGCGCCAGGTGCGCGCCGTCCCGGAAGGCTGCCATGACGCGCCCCGGCAGCCGTACCGGCACCTGGAGCATCCGTCGTTGCAGGCCGGTGACCGACAGGTAGGTACGCATCAGTTCGGGCAGCGACGTCACCTCCGGGCCGCCCATGTCGGGCACCCGGCCGGCCGGCTCGCCGAGCACCAGGTCGGCCATCCGGCCGGCGACCTCACCGACGTCGACCGGCTGCACCGTCAGCTTGGGTACCACCGCCACCGGCGGGCGGGTGAGTGGTCGCAGGAAGCGCAGGACCAGGTCGTGGAACTGGGTGGTGCGCAGCACCGTCCACGGCGCGCCGGACTGCGCGATCGCCAGCTCCGAGTTGAGCTTGGCCCGGTAGTAACCGAACGGGATCCGGTCCACGCCGACGATCGAGATGTAGGTCAGCGGCCGGTCACCGCGCTCGTCGAGCAGCCGCCGGGTCTGCGCGACATCCCGCTCGGGGTGCCGGTAGTCGGCGCTGGTCGCGCAGTGCGCGATGGCGTCCACGCCGTCCAGCGCCTGCGCCAGTCCGATGCCCGTTTCCAGATCGCCGCGGACCGAACCCGTCGGCAGCCCTTCCCGCCGGCTGAGCACCCGTACCTCGGCGCGGTCCTTGAGCCGTTCGACCAGCGCCCGGCCGAGCACGCCGGTACCGCCCGTCACCAATACCCGTGTCATGACCATCAGACGGTACGCGGGCCCGGAACGTGACACGCCACGTTCGGCGCCAGGCACGGCGAACGTGGCGGGTCAGGTCGGCCCCAGGCGCGGCGAGCGGGCGCCGGATCGACCCGGTTCGGGTCGGCTGCGGGGGGCATCCGGTTTCCCCGACCGCGTCCCGGAGCCGGGCGAAGCGTCCAGGACGCCCCTCAGGCCCAGCCGGTGCGCAACTTCTCCGGGTTACGAACCGCCCATATGCGGGCGATCCGGTCGCCGACGACCTCGACCGCAGCCACCACGACGAGGTCGTCGCCGCGCCGGGCGACCAGCCCGGGCTGGCCGTTGACGGTACGTTCCTGCAGCGCCGGCGGCTGGCCCCGGCCCACGAAACCCATCAGGTACCGGACGATCTGCCGGCCGCCGTGGATCGGCTGCCGGGCGGCGCTGACCAGGCCGCCGCCGTCCACGACCACGGTGGCATCGGGGTCGAGCAGGCCGAGCAGCGCGTCGATGTCCTGCGCCTCCCAGGCCCGGCGAAAGTCGCGGACCACCCGCTGACGGAGCGCGTCGTCCGGCTTCGCCGCCGGCTGCGCGGCCCGGATCCGGCGGCGGGCGGAGGTGGCCAACTGGCGGCACGCCGCCGCGGTGCGGCCGACGATCACCGCCACGTCGGTGAACCGGTACCCGTAGACGTCGTGCAGGATCAGCGCGACCCGCTCGGCCGGCGTCATCGAGTCCAGCACGACCAGGAACGCCATCGTGACGGACTCGTCCAGGGTGACCCGGTCGGCCGGGTCCGGCGGCGGGTTCGGCAGCGGGCCGCCGGGCGGCGTGCCGTCCCCGGGCACCGGCTCCGGGATCCACTCACCGACGTACCGCTCCCGCCGGGCGCGGGCCGAACCGAGCAGGTCGAGGCAGATCCGGCTGGCGACGGTGGTCAGCCACCCGCCCGGCGACGCGATCTGCTCCCGCTCCCGGCCGGACAGCCGGTACCAGCGCAGGTACGCCTCCTGCACCACGTCCTCGGCGTCGGCGAGCGAACCGAGCAACCGGTACGCGAGGCTCGTCAGCGCGCGGCGCTCGCCGAGCACCGCCGCCGGGCCCGGGTCGTACCGCCCGCTCACCGGCTCGGTGTCCATCGGCCCACCGTCCCTCCCCGCGGACCGAGCCGCCCGCCGGCGGGCGAGGCGACGTGCCCGGTCGTGACGAACGATGCCGCACCGGCGACGCGGCACCACCACGATGTCCGGCGGCTCACATTCGCGCGGGCTGTTTCGTCGAAGCATCGGGGCGCCGGGACCACCGGCGCCGGCCCGGACGGAGAGGATCACCAGAGATGACCACGAGCACCGAACCCGACGACGTCACCTCCCGGCTGCCCAACCCGGGCCGGTACTTCCCGGAGCTGGGCACCGTGTCGAACGCGCTGGCGAAGATCACCCGCAACGGCGCCGTCCCGCGGGCCACCATCGGTCTGGTGCAGCTGCGGGCCGGCCAGCTCGTCGGCAGCACGTACCACACGGTCCGGCAGACCGAGCAGTTGCGCAGGGCGGGCGAGGCGGAGGAGCGCATCACCGCCGTCTCGTCGTGGCGCGACGCACCGTACTTCACCGACGCCGAGCGAGTCGCGCTGGAGCTGGTGGAGGCGGTACTGGTGCCGAACCCGGCGGGCCGCCGGGTGGACGACGAGCTGTACGCGCGGGCCGCCGCGCACTACGACGAGCGGGCGCTGTGGACGCTGACCCTGGTGATCGGCCAGATCTGCCTGTTCATCCCGGTCGCGCTGATCGCCCAGCCGATCCCCGGCACCCCGATCGGCAAGAACTACCGCGATTAGGGCTTCGCCTCGACGTCCCGGTGCACCGAGGCCGAGACGGCGCGGCTCTGCCGTCCCGGCGGTACGGGGGTGTCGAGGCGGTGTGGCAGGATCGGACGGCGATGGACAGCTCGGTACCGGAGCGGCGGTTGGCCGCGCTCGTCAGCGACTGGTACGCCGAACACGCCCGGGAGCTGCCCTGGCGGGCCCCGGGCGTGTCCGCCTGGGCGGTGCTGGTCAGCGAGATCATGCTGCAGCAGACGCCGGTGCACCGGGTGCTGCCGGTGTGGCGGGAGTGGCTGGCCCGCTGGCCCACCCCGCAGGACCTGGCCGTCGAACCGGCGGCCGAGGTGATCCGCGCCTGGGGCCGGCTCGGCTACCCGCGCCGCGCGCTGCGGCTGCACGAGTGCGCGAAGGCGCTCGTCGACCGGCACGCCGGCGAGGTGCCGCGAGAGGTCGACGCGCTGCTCGCGCTGCCCGGGATCGGCTCGTACACGGCCCGAGCCGTCGCCGTCTTCGCCTACGGGGACCGGCATCCGGTGGTGGACACCAACGTGCGGCGGTTCGTCGCCCGCGCGGTGACCGCGCTCGGCGACGCCGGCCCGCCCCGTACGGTGGCCGACCTCGCCGCGGTCGAGGAGCTGCTGCCGGCCGACGCGGCCGACGCGGCCCGCGCCTCGATCGCGTTCATGGAACTCGGCGCGCTGATCTGCACCGCCCGCGCGCCGCGCTGCGCGGACTGCCCGGTGTATGCCGAGTGCGGCTGGCAGCGCGCCGGGCGGCCGGCGGCGACCGGCCCGGCCCGCAAGGTGCAGAAGTTCGCCGGTACCGACCGGCAGGTGCGCGGGCTGTTGATGGCCGTGCTGCGGGAGGCGACCGCGCCGGTGCCCCGCGCCGCGCTCGACGCGGTGTGGCAGGACGGCACCCAGCGCGACCGGGCGCTGGCCGGGCTGCTCGACGACGGGCTGGTGCACCGCCTCGCCGGCGACCGCTACGCCCTCCCGACCTGACCGGCCGGCACTGGCCGCGCTGGAGGGCTCCGGAAACGCTGCGGGCCCCGAACCGGCTGGTTCGGGGCCCGCAGGGCGTTGCTCGTTACTCGGTGGCCTCGCCGGCGCTCAGGTCGGCGGGCACCGCGTCCGGCACCTCGACCGGCTTGGTGGTGCCGCGGAAGACCAGGTGCGACTTGTCGATGTCGGCCGGGTCACCCTCGACGTCCACCAGCACGATCTGGCCGGGCGTGATCTCGTTGAACAGGATGCGCTCGGACAGCGCGTCCTCGATCTCCCGCTGGATCGTGCGGCGCAGCGGCCGGGCACCGAGGACCGGGTCGAAGCCCTTCTTCGCCAGGAACCGCTTGGCCCCGTCGGTGAGCTCCATGCCCATGTCCTTGTTGCGCAGCTGGGTCTCGATCCGGGCGATCATGATGTCCACGATCTCCAGGATGTTCTCCTCGGACAGCTGGTGGAACACGACGGTGTCGTCGATCCGGTTCAGGAACTCCGGCCGGAAGTGCTTCTTCAGCTCGTCCTGGACCTTCAGCTTCATCCGCTCGTAGTTGCTGTCCGAGTCGTTGGACTGCGAGAAGCCCAGCGAGACCGCCTTGGCCACGTCCCTGGTGCCCAGGTTGGTGGTCAGGATGATCACCGTGTTCTTGAAGTCCACGATGCGGCCCTGGCCGTCGGTCAGCCGACCGTCCTCCAGGATCTGCAGCAGCGTGTTGAACACGTCCGGGTGTGCCTTCTCGATCTCGTCGAACAGCACCACCGAGAACGGCTTGCGCCGCACCTTCTCGGTCAGCTGGCCGCCCTCGTCGTACCCGACGTAGCCGGGAGGCGCGCCGACCAGCCGGGACACCGTGTACCGGTCGTGGAACTCGCTCATGTCCAGCTGGATGATCGAGTCTTCCGAGCCGAACAGGAACTCGGCCAGCGCCTTGGACAGCTCGCTCTTCCCGACGCCGGACGGGCCGGCGAAGATGAACGAACCGGACGGCCGCTTCGGGTCCTTCAGGCCGGACCGGGTGCGCCGGATCGCCTGCGAGACCGACTTGACCGCGTCCTCCTGGCCGACGACCCGCTTGTGCAGCTCGTCCTCCATCCGCAGCAGCCGGGAGGTCTCCTCCTCGGTGAGCTTGTAGACCGGGATGCCCGTCCAGTTGGCCAGCACGTCGGCGATCTGCTCGTCGTCGACCTCGCTGACCACGTCCAGGTCGCCGGACTTCCACTCCTTCTCGCGCTGCGACTTCTGGTTCAGCAGCTGCTTCTCCGAGTCGCGCAGCTGCGCGGCCCGCTCGAAGTCCTGCGCGTCGATCGCGGATTCCTTGTCCTTGCGGACCTGGGCGATCTTCTCGTCGAACTCGCGCAGGTCCGGCGGCGCGGTCATCCGGCGGATCCGCATCCGGGCGCCGGCCTCGTCGATCAGGTCGATCGCCTTGTCCGGCAGGTAGCGGTCCGAGATGTACCGGTCGGCGAGGGTCGCGGCGGCCACCAGCGCCTTGTCGGTGATCGAGATGCGGTGGTGCGCCTCGTACTTGTCGCGCAGCCCCTTGAGCATCTCGATGGTGTGCGCCAGCGACGGCTCGTCCACCTGGATCGGCTGGAACCGGCGCTCCAGCGCCGCGTCCTTCTCCAGGTACTTCCGGTATTCGTCGAGCGTGGTCGCACCGATGGTCTGCAGCTCACCGCGGGCCAGCATCGGCTTGAGGATGCTGGCGGCGTCGATCGCACCCTCGGCGGCGCCCGCACCCACCAGGGTGTGGATCTCGTCGATGAACAGGATGATGTCGCCGCGGGAACGGATCTCCTTCAGGACCTTGCGCAGCCGCTCCTCGAAGTCACCGCGGTAGCGCGAGCCGGCCACCAGGGCGCCCAGGTCGAGCGTGTAGAGCTGCTTGTCCTTCAGGGTCTCGGGCACCTCGCCCTTGACG
This sequence comes from Actinocatenispora thailandica, assembly GCF_016865425.1. Classification (NCBI taxonomy): domain Bacteria; kingdom Bacillati; phylum Actinomycetota; class Actinomycetes; order Micromonosporales; family Micromonosporaceae; genus Actinocatenispora; species Actinocatenispora thailandica. The sequence goes on from NZ_AP023355.1 coordinate 6,184,209, forward strand.
ACCTTCTGGGCCAGCCCCTCGACCACGGCGGTCTTGCCGACGCCGGGCTCGCCGATCAGCACCGGGTTGTTCTTGGTGCGGCGGGAGAGGACCTGCATGATCCGCTCGATTTCCTTCTCCCGGCCGATGACCGGGTCGAGCTTCGCCTCCCGGGCGGCCTGGGTCAGGTTGCGGCCGAACTGGTCGAGCACCAGCGAGGTGGACGGGGTGGCCTCACCGGTGGCGCCGGCACCGGCGGTCTCCTTGCCGCCCTGGTAGCCGGACAGCAGCTGGATGACCTGCTGCCGCACCCGGTTGAGGTCGGCGCCGAGCTTGACCAGCACCTGGGCCGCGACACCCTCGCCCTCGCGGATCAGGCCGAGCAGGATGTGCTCGGTGCCGATGTAGTTGTGGCCGAGCTGCAGCGCCTCCCGCAGCGACAGCTCCAGCACCTTCTTGGCGCGCGGGGTGAACGGGATGTGCCCGCTCGGCGCCTGCTGGCCCTGGCCGATGATCTCCTCGACCTGCTGGCGGACGCCTTCGAGGGAGATGCCGAGGCTCTCCAGCGCCTTGGCCGCAACGCCCTCACCCTCGTGGATGAGCCCGAGCAGGATGTGCTCGGTACCGATGTAGTTGTGGTTGAGCATCCGGGCCTCTTCTTGGGCCAGGACGACAACGCGACGGGCGCGGTCGGTGAACCTCTCGAACATTCCTTCGTGCTCCTCACGTGCTCGTGTCCCGGTTGCGGTCCTCGGTCACCCGGTTGTGAGCCTTGCCGGCGAGCCCGCGGGACGGGCTCCGGCCAAGCCACGAGCACCTGGTGGTGTCCGTGTCATCACTCTATCGCTGGCGGCTGACCTTCTCCTGACGGCGGCGGGCGCCCAACCCCCCGCCAAACCAACCACGGGACACGGCCGGTCGGTCGTGACTGTGCCGGTGTACAGGACCTTTGAGTCAACCAGGCGCAGGGCCGGGCTGTTCCGGCCCGACGCGGCTGTACGCCAAGAGCGAAATCGGCGCGCCGCCGACGGCGCCGGGAACCTGCCCGGCGCGACCCGTTCACCCGGTCGCGGCCGGCCGGGCCACCGGCCGGGCGGACCGGCCACGGTGGTCAAGGTCACCGTTCGAACTCGTCTCAGAACGTCGAGTGATCATTGCGCCGGGCACCGCCACCCGCCGGGAGCGGCGACGCGGCCCGAACACCACCTCGCCCGAACAGCCACGCGGCCCGGACAGCCACGCGGCCCGGCCCGAACACCACCTCGCCCGGACAGCCACGCGGCCCGGACACCGATCGGTGTCCGGGCCGCGGTCGGGCTGCGGTGCGGTCGACTCAGCGACCGGCCTCCGCATGGTAACGCTCCACGATGTCGGCGGAAATGCGTCCGCGATCGGAGATATCCAAGCCTTTACGCTTTGCCCACTCGCGGATGGCGCGATTCTGCTCGCGGTCGCTGGCCGCCGAGGAGGTGCCACGATTTCGCGGCGCGGCGCCGCTGCGAGCCACCCCACCACGGCCGAGCTTGCGAGCCTTCCCGACGTACGTCGCGAGCGCGTCACGCAGGCCCTGGGCGTTGGAATCGGAAAGGTCGATCTCGTAGTTCATGCCGTCCAGGCCGAACTTCACGGTCTCCGCGGCTTCCCCGCCGTCCAGGTCGTCGACGAGGAGGACCTGTACCTTCTGCGCCACAGCGCGATCCCTTCTGGTGGTTGATTGCCGAGCTCGGAGAAAACAATAACTCATCGACCCGACGAATACGTCATCGGGCAAAAACCGAAGAGATTACCCGGACGCCGACCATGCTGCTTTACCCCGTGCCGCACGCAATGACCGGTTCGCCGTCCGGCACGGTAGCCGGCCCGCTACTCCGGGCGGACGAGTGGGAACAGGATGGTTTCTCGGATGCCGAGACCGGTGAGCGCCATCAGCAGCCGGTCAATCCCCATTCCGACCCCACCGGTCGGCGGCATACCGTATTCGAGAGCGCGCAGGAAGTCCTCGTCCAGCTGCATCGCCTCGGGGTCGCCGCCGGCCGCGAGCAGTGACTGCGCGGTCAGCCGTTCCCGCTGCACGACCGGGTCGACCAGCTCCGAGTAACCGGTCCCGAGCTCGAATCCCTGCACGTAGAGATCCCACTTCTCCACCACGCCCGGGAGGTCGCGGTGCGGACGCACCAACGGCGAGGTCTCGACCGGATAGTCGCGGACGAAGGTCGGTTCGACGAGACGATCGGCGACCAACTCGTCGAACAGCTCCTCGGCGAGCTTCCCGGCCCCCAGGCCGGATCCACGGCAATTTCGTGCGCCTGTGCGTACGTCACCAGCTGGGCGTGCCCGGTGGCCGGCGTCACCTCTTCACCCAGCGCGTCGGACAGCGCCCCGTACATGCTGACCCGACGCCATTCCCCACCGAGGTCGAACTCGGTGCCGTCGTGATGGGTGACCATCGTGGTGCCGTGCACCGCAAGCGCGGCGCGCACCACCAGCTCCTGGGTCAGATCGGCCACCGTGTCATAGTTCCCATAAGCCTCATAGAACTCCAGCATGGCGAACTCCGGCGAGTGCGAGGAGTCCACGCCTTCGTTCCGGAAGTTGCGGTTGATCTCGAAGACCTTCTCGATTCCGCCGACCGCCGCGCGCTTGAGATAGAGCTCCGGCGCGATCCGTAGATACAGATCGATATCGAGCGCATTCGAATGGGTGACAAACGGTCGCGCGGTCGCTCCACCGTGCAACGGCTGCAGCATCGGCGTCTCGACCTCGACGAAACCGCGCTCGTGCAGCGTTTCGCGCAGGCTGCGGACCACGTTCGCCCGGGTGCGCACCGTCTCCCGGGCCTGCGGGCGCATGATCAGGTCGACGTAGCGCTGCCGGACCCGCGCCTCCTCCGACATCGGCTTGTGCGCGACCGGCAACGGCCGCAACGCCTTCGAGGTGATCTGCCAGCGACTCGCGAAAACGGACAGCTCGCCGCGCCGGCTGGTGATCACCTCGCCCTCGACGCCGACGTGGTCGCCCAGATCCACCAGCCGCTTCCACTCGTCCAGCGACTCCTTGCCCACCTCGGCGGCGGACAGCATCGCCTGCAGTTCCGTCCCGTCACCGGCGCGGAGGGTGGCGAAGCACAGCTTGCCGGTGTTGCGGATGAAGATCACCCGGCCGGCCACCGCCACCTTGTCCCCGGTCGTGGTGTCCGGCGGCAGATCGCCGTACTTGTCGCGCACCTCGGCGAGGGTCGCGGTGCGGGGAAAACCCAGCAGATACGGCTCGACCCCGTCGGAGAGCATCTTGGCCCGCTTCTCCCGACGGACCCGCATCTGCTCGGGAAGCTCGTCCTGCTCGTCTGCGCTGCGCGGCTCGTCGGTACTCACGGCAACTCTCTGTTCGGTGGGTCGGTGACACGCAACGCTCAGCGTAACGAGTCGTCCCGGCCACGCCGGCAAGCGGCCGGCGTGCAGACCTGGTGAAGAACCCGCGAGGGCCTCCGGCAGCGGCTCGATGGTGGTGCACCACGCCGGTAGCGTTGCCGCCATGGAACCCGAGATCCGGGACAGCCACCGGTTGTCCTTCGGCCCCGCCGCCGACCTGTACGACGAGGTGCGCCCGACGTACCCGGCCGCGGCGATCGGCTGGATGGTCGGCCCGGCGCCGCGACGGGTGGTCGATCTCGGCGCCGGTACGGGCATCTTCACCCGCCAACTGGTCGCCGCCGGACACCAGGTGATCGCGGTCGAGCCGGATCCGGGGATGCGCGCCAGACTCGCGTCGCGGGTGCCCGGGGCGGCGACGCCGGCCGGCTCCGCCGAGTCGGTACCGGTGCCGGACGCGAGCGTCGACGCCGTGGTCGCGGCGCAGTCGTACCACTGGTTCGACCCGGCGGTGGCGCACCCGGAGATCGCCCGGGTACTGGTGCCGGGCGGGGTGTTCGCGCCGATCTGGAACCACCGGGACACCGGCGTCGACTGGGTGGCGCAACTGTCCGGGATCGTCGGCGGCGAGGACGTGATCCCGCCGGAGCTGCCGGACGAGCTGTTCGGGCCGGTGCAGCGGGCCGACTTCCGGCACGAGGTGCCGTCCTCACCGGACCTGCTGGTCGCGCTGATCAGCTCCCGCTCGCACTACCTGACCGCGGCGCCGGCCGAGCGCGACCGGCTGGAACGCGAGGTCCGGCAGCTGTGCGCGACGCATCCCGACCTGCGCGGTCGGGACCGGTTCCCGATGCCGTACCTGACCTCCGCCTTCCGCGCCGCCCGCCGCTGAGCCTCGGCCCCGCGGCCGACTTCGCTGCCCCGCTCCGCCATGTTGATCATGGCGTCATCCGATCGGTAAGCGCTTCCCCGCCCGGACAACGCCATGATCAACGGCTCTGGTCGGCGTCCGGCGGCGGGTCGGCGACGGCGGCGCCGAGGGCGAGGCTGGCGCGGCGGGCGGCGGCGAGCACATCGGCCGGGTCGACGCCGGCCGGGGCGGCGAGCAGCGCCGCCCGGACCGTGTCGAACGTCATCCGCAGCAGGATCCGGCCCTGCGGGTCGGCGTGCTCGCCGGCGAGCAGGTCGATCAGCTCATCGAAGCCGCCCACCACGTCGGTACCGTGCCCGGTGATCCGCCGCATCACCGGCTGGTTGGCGTGCGCGAGCCGCATCGTCGCCAGGTGCTCGGGGGTGGTACCGGCGAGCCAGCGCAGCGCCGTCCGGCGCGCCAGGTCGGGGCCGGGCGGCTGTTCGCGGACCCAGGCGATCAGCTCGTCGAGGTCGCGGCGGCGCTCCTCGACCAGGCTGGCGAGGATCTCCTCCTTGTTCCGGAAGTGGTAGTAGAGCGACGACCTGGTCAGGCCCAGCGCCTCGGTCAGGTCACGGGTCGAGGTCGCCTCGTACCCCTTCTCGGTGAACAGTTGCCGCGCGACGCGCTGGATCCGCGCGCGGGTGTCGGCGCCGCTGCGCCGGTCGCGTCCGGTCATGACCCTCCTCGCACCGGGTCCAGCATAGTTGCTTACCGAGCGACCGTTCAGCTAGCGTCCTACTTACCGAGCGGCAAGTCAATCGTCGCCACCGAAGGAGGGCCGCCATGAGCACCGAACCCCGCAACACCACCGAACCCCGCAACACTGCCGGACCCCGCAGGACCGCCGGACCCCGCCTCGCGATCGTCGGCGCCGGGCCGGCCGGCCTGATGTGCGCCCGCATGCTGTACCGGTACGGCATCCCCGCCACCGTGTACGACGCGGACCCGTCGCTGTCCTCCCGGGACGCCGGCGGCAGCCTCGACATGCACGCCGACACCGGCCAGATCGCGCTCGCCGACGCGGGCCTGCTGGACGCGTTCACCGCGCTCGCCCGGTACGAGGACCAGGCGAAGCGGCGGGTCGACCAGCACGGCACCGAACTCGCCGCGTTCGTGCCGGACGCCGACGACGACGCCGCGCCGGAGATCGACCGCGGCCAGCTGCGCCGGCTGCTCGCCGACAGCCTGCCCGCCGACACCGTCCACTTCGGACACCGGCTGGCCCGGGTCGATCCGGCGGGCGACGGGTACCGGCTGCGGTTCACCGACGGCGGCCACGCGGACGCCGATCTCGTGGTCGGCGCCGACGGCGCCTGGTCCCGGGTCCGGCCGCTGGTCACCGGGGCGACCCCGGCGTACAGCGGGGTGTCGTTCGTCGAGGTGCGGTTCGACGACGTGACGGCCCGGCATCCGGCGATCGCGGCGCTGGTCGGCGCCGGTCACCTGTTCGCCCACGACGGCGCCGGGCGGGCCATCGTCGCGCAACGCAACAGCGGCGGGCAGATCCGCTGCTACCTCAGCATGCGGATCGAGGCGGACTGGCCGCGGCGCGCCGGGATCGCCGCGGACGACGAGGCGGCGGTCCGGCGGTACCTGCTCGACGCGTACGACGGGTGGGACGCCCGCTTCCGACCGCTGCTGACCGACACCGACGCCGGATACCTGCACCGACCGATCCACGCCCTGCCAGCGGGGCTGACCTGGCCACACCGGCCCGGCGTCACGCTGGTCGGCGATGCCGCACACGTGATGCCGCCGCTCGGCGGCTGGGGCGCGAACCTCGCCCTGCTCGACGCGGCCGAGTTGGCCACCGCGATCGCCACCCGGCCTGCCGAGACCGCACTCGCCGGCTACGAACGGCGGATGTGGGCGCGGTCCGCGCCGCTCGCCGTGGCCGCGGGCGAGGGCCTGGCGCGCTTCGCCGGTGCCGCCGACCAGATCCCGGACCACCGCGCCGAACACCAGCGGTACCGGGCCGACGCCGCCGCCTACCGCGCCGCCCGAGCCTGACACACGCGACGGGCACCTCGGGTTCGCGGGAACGGCAGCCCGCACGTCGGCCGCGGGCGCCCGGCGATCGGGCGGGGTCCGGCCGCACCGGCGGCAGGCGCCGGCAGTCGGACCGAGCCCGGCCCGGCAACAGGCGGAACGGCGCCCGTCGGCCGCGGGCACCACGGCGATCGGGCCGGGCGGGGCGCGCCGGTGGCTGGCGCGCCCCGCGGAGGCGGTACCGGTCAGAAGGCGCCGGTGCCGTTCGGGGTGCCGAGACCGGTCGGGCCGTCGTACCCGGCGCCCGCGGTGCACAGGTAGCTGCCACCGCAACTGCCGTTGCTGCCGCTGGTCACGTCGTTCAGCGCCGACGCGTGCGCGTACGGGTACGACTGGTCGATCGAGCCGGTGTTCCCGGCCAGCGCGAACACCGACGCGATGATCGGCGACGAGGCGCTGGTACCGCCGACCTGCACCCAACCGTCCGCGCCCTGCGCCAGCCCCAGCGACAGCAGCAGGTCGCACCACGAGCTGGTGCCGCAGCTGTTGTACGTGTCGTACACGGCGACACCGGTGTTCGGGTCGGCGACCGCGGACACGTCGGCGACGCTGCGCTTCGCGCAGCCGCTGTCGTGCTGCCAGGACGGCTTCGCCTCCTGCGTCGAGCAACCGGAACCGGCGCCGGACCAGGCGGTCTCGCTCCAGCCCCGGGCGTTGCTGGCGGTGCTCAGGCTGGTACCGCCGACGGCCGTCACGTAGGGCGAGGCGGCCGGCCAGGAGACGCCGTACCCGGAGTCGCCGGAGCTGGCGGTGATCGCCACCCCGGGGTGCCGGAAGTGGCCGTCCGCGTCGAGTTCGGTGGCGTCCTCGGTGCCACCCCAGCTGTTCGAGACGGCGACGACGCCGCTCGCGGTGGCCGCGGTGTCCTCGGCGGCGCCGAGCGAGTCGGTGTCCGCCGAGTTCGCCTCCACCAGCAGGATGTGGCAGGACGGGCAGACCGCGGAGACCATGTCCAGGTCCAGCGAGATCTCCTCGGCCCAGCCGTAGTCGCCGGCCGGCAGCGGGCTCGCCGCGCCGCTCTGGTTCACCTTGCGGAAGCAGCCGTTCGCGGTCGTGCAGGCCGGCAGCCCGTACGCGGAGCGGTAGCTGGCGAGGTCCGCCTCGGCGGTGGGCGCGTCGTACGCGTCGACGATGGCCACGGTGCGGCCGGCGGCGTCGGCGCCGCCCAGGCCGTACGCGTCGACCAGCTGTGCCGGGGTGAGCCCGACGGTGCTGGGGCTGCCGGTGGTCGCCGGCGCGACCGGCCGGCCGCCGCGGGTGCGTACCCGGCGCGGCGCGAACCTGCCGAGGCAGGACATCCGGCCTGGTTGCGCGGTGGCGCAGCCGAACGCGCGGGCTCCGATGGTGGTGGTACCGGTGGCCGGCTGCGCGGCTGCGGCCGTGGCCGGGGTGGCGGCCAGCACGCCGGCGACGAGTGCGCCGGCGGCGGCCAGTACGAGCGCCAGGCGGCGCGGGCGAGGGGTGGTGTCGTCCATCCAGACTCCTTCAGAGTGGGGACCCGCCGGGCGGGCGGAAGGTCCGCAACTGGTGGAACACGTCCGGATGATGGTAAGGACGACAAACCGCCGAAATCAATGCATGGACGTCGATGGGTACGGGAGGGGACATCGCGCCGCGGCCCCCGTCGCCGCCCCGGTCCCGGTCGCCGCCGCCCCGGTCCCGGTCGCCGCCGCCGCGGTCCCGGTCGCCGCGCGGGGTCAGGCGTTCTTGGCGTGCACCAGGCGCAGGCCGATGAGGGTCAGGTGCGGCTCGTGGTGGGTGACGGTGCGGCACTCGCCGACGATCAGCGGCGCCAGCCCGCCGGTCGCCACCACCGCGCGCAACTCACCCACCTCGGCCGCGATCCGGCCGACGATGCCGTCCACCTGCCCGGCGAAGCCGTACAGGATGCCGGACTGCAGCGCCTCGACGGTGTTCTTGCCGACCGCCCGCGGCGGCCGGGTCAGCTCCACCTTGACCAGCTGCGCGGCCCGCGCGGCGAGCGCGTCCGCGGAGATCTCCACGCCCGGCGCCAGCGCCCCACCGAGGAACTCGCCGCGCGCGCTCACCACGTCGAAGCTGGTCGAGGTGCCGAAGTCGACCACCACCGTCGGACCGCCGTACAGGGTGTGCGCGGCGAGCGTGTTCATCACCCGGTCGGTACCGACCTCGCGCGGGTTGTTGTAGGTCAGCTGCACGCCGGTCCGCACGCCGGGCTCGACCACCACCACCGGCACCTGGGGGTAGTAGCCCGCGAACATCAGCCGCAGCTCGTGCAGCACCGCCGGCACCGTCGAGCAGGCCGCGATGCCGGTGATCTTCGCCCCGTCCAGCAGGCCCCGGATGGTCAGCGCCAGCTCGTCCGCGGTGTTGCGGCTGTCGGTCTTGATCCGCCACGACCGGGTCAGCACCTCCCCGTCGAACGTGGCGAGCACGGTGTTGGTGTTCCCGACATCGATGGCGAGCAGCATCAGCGGACCCCGGCGTCGGCCGTACGGGGGCGCAGATCCAGGGCGATGTCCAGGATCGGCGAGGAGTGCGTCAGCGCGCCCACCGACAGGTAGTCGACGCCGGTCGCGCCGTAGTCCGCCGCCACGTCCAGGGTCAGTCCGCCGGTCGCCTCCAGCTCGGCCCGGCCGTCGACCGCGGCCACCACCTCGCGCAGCAGGTCGGTGGACATGTTGTCGCACAGCAGGAAGCCGGCGCCGGCCTCGACCGCCTCCAGTGCCTCGTCGACCGTGGTCACCTCGACCTGCACCGGCACGTCCGGGAACCGCTCCCGCACCCGCCGGTACGCGGCGGTGATGCCGCCGGCCGCGACCACGTGGTTGTCCTTGATCATCGCGACGTCGTACAGGCCCATCCGCTTGTTCGTGCCGCCACCGGCCCGCACCGCGTACTTCTCCAGGAACCGCAGGCCGGGTGTGGTCTTGCGGGTGTCCAGCACGGTCGCGCCGGTACCGGCCAGCGCGTCCGCCCAGCGCCGGGTGTGGGTGGCCACCCCGCTCGCCCGGCACAGCAGGTTGAGCGCGGTACGTTCGGCGGTCAGCAGCGCCCGAGCCGGGCCCACCACCTCGGCCAGCACGTCGCCGCGGCGCACCGCCGCGCCCTCCGCCACCTTCGCCTGGAAGCTCGTCGCGCCGGCCGAGGCCAGGTCGAACACTGCGGCGGCGACCGGCAGCCCGGCCACCACCCCGTCCGCCCGGGCCACCACGTCGGCGACGTCCAGCTGCTCGGCCGGGATCGTCGCCACGCTGGTCACATCCAGCCCGTCCGGCCCGAGATCCTCGGCCAGCGCGCGCCGCACCGTGTCCGACACCAGATCGGGATCCAGCCCGGCCGCGGCGACGTAGTCCACGATGGACTGTCCCAGTACGACGGTGGTCACCGCGACTCCTCGAAGGTCTGGGCGATCCGGCCGCCCGGACCGATGGTGGCGACCAGGTGGCCCAACCATGCCGGGTCCGCGTCGGCGAAGTCCTCCCGCCAGTGGCAGCCGCGGGTCTCCCGGCGGCTGGACGCGGCGGCCAGCAACGTGCCGGCGACGGTCACCAGGTTCGTCGCCTCCCAGGCCGGCGCCGACGCCGGCGCCCGGGACTCGGCCAGCTCGGCCAGCTCGGCCGCCGTCGCGGCCAGCGACTCGCCGCTGCGCAGCACGCCGGCACCCCGGGACATCGTCTTCTGCAACCGTTCCCGTACCGACGGGTCGACCGCCCACGCGGCACCCTCGCCCGGCACCGGATCCGCCTGCGGTGGCAGGTCGCGGGTCAGGTCCGCGCAGATCCGGGCGGAGAACACCAGCGCCTCCAGCAGCGAGTTGGACGCGAGCCGGTTCGCGCCGTGCACGCCGGTGCACGCCACCTCGCCGCACGCGTACAGGCCGGGCACGCTGGTGCGGCCGGACAGGTCGGTGCGCACCCCACCCGGCGCGTAGTGCGCCGCCGGTGCCACCGGGATCGGGTCGGTCACCGGGTCGATGCCGGCCTGCCGGCAGCGCGCGGTGATCGTCGGGAACCGACGCTCCAGCATCTCCCGGCCCAGATGCCGGGCGTCCAGGAACACGTGCTCGACGTTCTGCGCCAGCATGGTGCGGACGATGTTCTTCGCCACCACGTCCCGCGGCGCCAGCTCCGCCAGCTCGTGCCGGCCCACCATGAAACGGTTGCCGGCCGCGTCGACCAGGTGCCCGCCCTCACCGCGCAGCGCCTCGGACACCAGCGGCTGCTGCGCCAGCGCATCCCGGCCCCCGAGGTACAGCGCGGTCGGGTGGAACTGCAGGAACTCCAGGTCGGTGACCGCGGCACCGGCGCGCAGCGCCAGACCCACCCCGTCCCCGGTGGACACCACCGGGTTCGTGGTGGCCGCGAACACCTGGCCCATGCCGCCGGTGGCGAGCACCACGGCGCGGGCCAGGATCGCGCCGACGCCGTCCGGACTGCCCTCGTCCAGCACGTGCAGGGTCACCCCGGCGGCCCGGCCGGTCCGATCGGTCAGCAGGTCGAGCACCAGCGCGTGCTCCACCATCTTGATCCACGGATCCCGGCGTACCGCGGCGTGCAGCGCGCGCTGCACCTCGGCGCCGCTGGCGTCACCGCCGGCGTGCACGATCCGGTTCGCGTGGTGGCCGCCCTCCCGGGTCAGGGCCAGCGACCCGTCGTCGTTGCGGTCGAACTCGGCACCGAACCGGATCAGCTCGCGGACCCGCGCCGGCCCCTCGGTCACCAGAACGTCGACCGCCGCCGGATCGCACAGCCCGACACCGGCGATGTGGGTGTCCTCGGCGTGCGCGGCCGGCGTGTCGTGCGGGTCCAGCACGGCGGCGATGCCGCCCTGCGCCCACCTCGTCGAACCGTCGTCGATGCGTTCCTTGGTCACCACGGTGACCCGCAGGCCGGCCTGCCGGGCGTGCAGCGCCGCGGTCAGGCCGGCGACGCCGGAACCGATCACGCAGACGTCGGTCTCGTCGGTCCAGCCCGGGTCGCTCGCCGCGAGCCGGTGCGGCACCGCAAGCTGCCGCAGCGCTGCGGCCGGGGCGGTCACCGGACGTCCGCGGTGGACGCGGTGGCCAGGTTGCCGGGCATCGGATCGCCGACGATGCCGGCCGGCGCGGCGGCCGGGTCGCTGCCCAGCTCGATGATCCGGTTGTCCCGGTCCACGTGCACGATGTGCGGCTCGTACTCCCGGGACTGCGTCTCGTCCATCGCCGCGTAGGCCATGATGATGACCAGATCGTCCGGGTGCACCAGGTGCGCCGCCGCGCCGTTGATGCCGATCACGCCGGACCCGGCCGCACCGGGAATCACGTACGTCTCCAGCCGGGCGCCGTTCGTGATGTCCACAATGGACACCTGCTCGCCCTCGAGCAGGTCCGCCGCGGCCATCAGGTCGGCGTCGATCGTCACCGAGCCCACGTAGTGCAGGTCCGCCTGCGTCACCGTGGCCCGGTGGATCTTCGACTTGAGCATCGTTCGGAACATGGTCTCCCCTACTCCTGCGCCGCGGCCGGCTTGTGACCGGGCCGTAGTTCGACGTGCAGGTTGTCGATGAGCCGAGTGCCACCGACCCGGGCAGCGACGAGCAGCCGCCCCGGCCCGGCCTCGGGTGCCGGCCCCAGGTCGGGGTCGGTCAACGCCAGGTAGTCCACCTCGACCGGCGCGGCGGCGAGCACCGCCCGAGCCGCGGCCAGGGCCGGCTCCGGCCCGTCGATCGCGGCCTCGGCGCCGGCCCGCAGCGCCGCGGACAGCGCGAGCGCGGCGGCCCGGTCGGGGCCGGACAGGTACGAGTTGCGGCTGGAGCGGGCCAACCCGTTCGGCTCCCGGATCGTCGGCACCCCGACGACCCGCACCGGCACCCCGTCGGTACGCACGTCCAGGTCGCGCACCATCCGGCGAACCAGCGCCAGCTGCTGGTAGTCCTTCTCGCCGAAGAACACCGCGTGCGGCACGGTCAGGTGCAGCAGCTTGAGCACGACGGTCAGCACCCCGTCGAAGAACCCTGGCCGGCTCGCGCCCTCCAGCTCGCGCCCGAGCGAGCCGGGATCCACCCGCACCGCCGGCGGCCAGCTCGGGTACATCTCCGCCTCGGTCGGCGCGAAGACCGCGTCCACGCCGGCCCGCTCGCACAGCGCGAGGTCGTCGTCCAGCGGCCGCGGGTAGCGGTCCAGGTCCTCGTTCGGGCCGAACTGCAGCGGGTTGACGAAGATCGTCACCAGCACCGCGTCGCACCGCGCGCGGGCCGCCTCGATCAGCGCCCGGTGCCCGTCGTGCAGCGCGCCCATCGTCATCACCACGCCGACCACGCCGGACAGCCCGTCGCGCACCTTGTGCAGGGTGTCCTTGTCCCGTGCCACGATCATGAGCCGGCCCGATCGGCACGCTCGGCCAGCACGCCGAGCAACGCCTCCGCGTCGGTCGGCCGCAGCCGGCCGGCCGCGATGGCCCGGTCCGCCGTGCGCCGGGCCAGGGCCAGGTAGGCAGCCACCGAATCCGGTGCCGACGCGCCGACCGCGGCGACGTGCCGCCGCACCGTACCGGCGTCGCCGCGGGAGACGGGACCGGTCAGCGCGGCGTCGCCCAACCGCAGCGTGTTGTCCAGCGCGGCGGACAGCAGCGGCGCGATCATCCGCTCTGGGTGCACCACGCCGGCCTGCCGCAGCAGGTCGACCGCCTCGTTCACCAGGGTCACCAGGTGGTTCGCGCCGTGCGTCAGCGCCGCGTGGTACAGCGGGCGGTGCTCCTCGGCCACCCACTGCGGCTCGCCGCCCATCTCCAGCACGAGGACCTCCGCCGCCGGCCGCAACGGCTCCGGCGCGGTCACCCCGAACGAGACGCCGGCCAGCCGGTCCAGGTCCTCCGGCCGCCCGGTGAAGGTCATCGCCGGGTGCAGCGCCATCGGCAGCCCGCCGTGCGCCAGCACCGGCTCCAGCACGTCGATCCCGTACGCCCCGCTCGGGTGCACGACCAGCTGGCCGGTGCGGAACGCGTCGGTCACCGCCAGCCCGTCGACCAGCCCCCGCAGCGCGTCGTCCGGCACCCCCAGCAGCAGCAGGTCGGCGGACGCCGCCACCTCGTCGGCCGGCAGGATCGGGGTGCCGGGGAGCAGCCGCTCGACCCGCGCCACCGACTCCGCGGACACCGCCGTGGCGCCGGACACCGAATGGCCGGCCCGCAGCAGCGCCGCCGCCAGCACCGAGCCGACCCGCCCGGCGCCGATCACGCCGACCGCGAGCCGCCCCGGCCGGTCCTGCGGGCTCGGGCCGCCCGGGCTCATCGCCGGCCTCGGCCGGTTGGTAGTGCCACGTTCATCGAAGATCCAGTCCTCCTACGGGTACCGGTCAGGGCAAGTATTGCCCGCCCCGGTACGGGCCCGACACCGCTTGTGGCATCGTTCACGGGCCCGAGAACCGAACCCGTGGGTGAGTTTCCACGATGCTGGGCGTTCTGCGCCGTTCCGCCGCCGGGCCCGGCCGCCCGGTGGCGCGGCACGAAGACCCGGCCCGGCGGCCCGGTGACGCGGCACGAAGACCCAGCCTGGCCCAGGGGGACGGCGCGAAGGCCCGACCCAAGGGGCACGGCGCGAAGACCCGGCCCGGCCCAGGGGTACGGACAGGCCGGGCGGGTGGCTGGCGCCGAGGACACCCCATAGGGTGTCGGGCGGCGCAGGCTGGTGCCGGAAGGGGCGACCGATGCGGATGGTGATCGACGCCGAGGGCGTCTTCGACGGCACGGGCCCCAAGCTCGCGCTCGGCGTGCTGCGGTACCGGTCCGACGACGTGGTGGCGGTCATCGACAGTGCGCACAGCGGGCGGACCGCCCGGGACCGCACCGCCGATCCACGGGTGCCACCGGTCCCGGTCGTCGACGGCCTGGACGCGGCCCTGCGGTACCGGCCGGACACCTTCGTGGTGGGCATCTCACCGATGCAGTCGACGCTCCCGGCCGGCCTGCGCGGCCGGATCCTCGCCGCGTTCGAGGCGAAGCTCGACGTGGTCTGCGGGCTGCACCACCAGCTCGGCGACGATCCGGAGCTGGCCGCCGCCGCCGACCGGGCCGGCCGGCGGATCTGGGACCTGCGCCGACCGCCGCAGCAGGACGTCCAGGTCGGTACCGGCGGGCGCACCCACCGGCCGGGCAGCCGTACCGTGCTCGCCGTCGGGTCCGACTGCAACGCGGGCAAGATGACGACGATGGTCGAACTCGACCGCGAGGCGGCCCGCCGCGGCCTGTCGTCGCGGTTCGTCGCGACCGGGCAGACCGGCATCCTGATCGCCGGCGACGGCGTACCCGCCGATCACGTGGTGGCCGACTTCCTGCCGACCCTGCTGCACCAGCACGTGTGCGCGGCGACCGACGAGCACGACCTCGTCTTCGTCGAGGGGCAGGCCGCACTCAACCACCCCTGGTACTCCGGGGTCAGCCTCGGCCTGCTGCACGGCGCCGCGCCGGACGCGCTGGTCCTCTGCCACTGGGCGGGCGCCCGCGAACTGGGCCACCTGCCGCTGCCGATCCCGCCACTGCCGGAGGTGGTGGCGATGAACGAGGCGGCGACGAGGTGGGGTGGTGGCCCCGCCGCCCGGGTGGTCGCCATCGCGCTGGCCACCGGCCACCTGTCCGAGTCCGCGGCGGCCGACGCGCTCGCCGAGGCGTCCGAGGAGACCGGCCTGCCGGCGGTCGACGTGTTCCGCTCCGGCCCCGCTGCCCTGCTCGACGCGGTGCTCGCGTCCGGACGCTAGGGTCTGCCAGCTCAGGTGCCGGGGCGGACCAGGCCGCTTTCGTAGGCGAGGACGACGGCCTGGACGCGGTCGCGCAGGTCGAGCTTGGTGAGGATGCGGCCGACGTGCGTCTTGACGGTCGCCTCGGCGACCACCAACCGTTCGGCGATCTCGGCGTTGGAGAGCCCCTCGGCGACGAGCAGCAGCACCTCGCGTTCCCGCTCGGTCAGGGTGCCGAGCCGGGCGTCGGGCCGCGGCGGTGTGGTCAGCTCGCCGGCGAACCGGTCCAGCAGCCGGCGGGTGACCCGGGGCGCGACCACCGAGTCGCCGGCGGCGACCACCCGGATCGCGCTGAGCAGGTCCTCCGGCGGCACGTTCTTCAGCAGGAACCCGCTCGCCCCGGCGTGCAGCGCGGCGAACGCGTCCTCGTCGGTGTCGAACGTGGTGAGGGCGAGCACCCGCGGACGGTCCCGACGCGGGTCGGCGAGCAGCCGGCGGGTGGTCTCGACGCCGTCCAGCAGCGGCATCCGCAGATCCATCACCACGACGTCGGCGGCGACCCGGTCGAGCAGCTCCAGCGCCGCCGCACCGTCGCCGGCCTCGCCGACGACCTCGATGTCCGACTGGGCGCCGAGCACCATCCGGAACCCGGCCCGGACCAGTTCCTGGTCGTCGACCAACACCACCCGGATCGTCATCGGTGCCCGTGCCCTTCCGCCGCCGGTCGTGCGCCGACCGTACCGTGCCGGTCCGCCCCGCCGGCCGCGGTACCGGCGTCGTCGGCATCGGCATCGGCATCGGCGTCCTCGGTACCGGCGTCCTCGGTGCCGGCCGGCGCCGGGACGTCGGGCGGGACGGGGAGGGTGGCGGCGACCCGCCAGCCGGGTGCACCGCGACGCGGACCGGCGGAGAACGTGCCGCCGTAGACCCCGACGCGTTCCCGCATACCGAGCAGGCCGTGGCCACCGGGTACCGGGCCCGGTACCGCCGAGTCGAGCGAGCCACCGTCGACCACGGTGACGGTGACCGACTCCGTCCGGTACGAGATCTCCACGCCGGTGTCGGTGCCCGCCCCGGCGTGCTTGAGCACGTTCGTCAGCGCCTCCTGGACGATCCGGTACCCGGCGAGTTCGATGCCGTGCGGCAACGGCCGGGGCTGCCCCGAGGTGGTCACCGCGACCCGCAGCCCGGCCCGCTGGAACCCGTCGAGCAGCCCGGACAGGTCGGCGAGCCGTTCGGTCCGGCGGTCGGCGGCCGGATCCCCCACGCCGTGCTCGCGCAGCACCGCGACCAGCCGGCGCATCTCGGCGAGGGCACCGCGACCGGTGTCGGCGACGGTACGCACCGCGTCCCGGGCGGTGGCCGGGTCGCCGGCGAGCGCGTACGAGGCGCCGTCGGCCTGGGCGATCATCACGGCGAGGCTGTGCGCCACCACGTCGTGCAGTTCGCGGGCGATGCGGCTGCGCTCGTCGGCGACGGCCAACCGGGCCCGCTGGTCGCGCTCCTGCTCGGCGGTGCGGGCGCGTTCCTCCAGGCTGTGCACGTAGAGCCGGCGGGTGCGCATCACCAGGCCACTGAGCCAGACCGGAATCGCCAAGATCAGCAGCATCCCGCCGCGCCGGTACCAGGCCTCCGGTGGGCCGTCCTGGCCGGTCAGCCCGTAGACCGCGCAGCCCACCACGACCGTCGCCGCGGCGAGCCAGGCCCACCCCATCCGGTCGGCGTACTTCACCACCGAGTACATCGCGAGCAGCACGGCGAGGTCGTACGCCTGGAGCCGGCCCGCGACGATCAGTTGGAGCAGCCCGAACACGCAGGTCACCGCGAACACCGGGACCGACCAGCGACGGCGCGGCAGCAGCGTGACCGCCATACCCAGGCCGATCAGCCCGCTCCACCAGTGGTGGGTGAGCAGGGCCACCGCGGCGAGCGCGGCCACGATCGCGGCGGCGAACGCGTCGAACGCCACCGACCGCAGCGGCAGCCGAAATGCCCGCCTGATCCACCCCAACACCACTGCCACGGTACGTGCCGGTACCGCGACCGTCCCGCCACGACCCCGGCCGAGTCGCCGCCCCGGCGGCAACGGCCCAGCGCGCGGCACGGCCCGGCGCCGAACGCGGCACCCGGGGCGGCGCGGCGCGCGGCGCCCGGGACGGCACGGCGCGCGGCACCCGGGACGGCACGGCGCGGAACGAAGCACCCGGGGCGGCGCGGGCGGCAGGATGGCGGGATGGCGGAGACGAACGACCGGGTGCGGTGGCGGACGGCGATGCGCGCGGCGCTGTACGGCGACGGCGGGTTCTTCACCGCGGGCGCCGGGCCGGCGGGGCACTTCCGGACCAGCGCGCAGACGGTACCGATGGCCCGGGCGATCGGGACCCTGCTGGTACGGCTGGATGCCGCGCTGGGCCGGCCGGACCCGCTGGACGTGGTGGATCTCGGCGCCGGCGGCGGCGAGCTGCTGACCGCGCTGGCGGCCGGGACTCCGGCGCAGCTGGCCGGCAGGGTTCGCTACACCGGGGTCGAACTCGCCGGGCGTCCCCGGCTGCTGCCGTCGACCGTCGAATGGCGGACAGAGCTGCCGGACCGGGTGACCGGGCTGCTGCTGGCCACCGAGTGGCTGGACAACGTGCCGGTGGACGTGGCCGAGGTCGACGCGGACGGGGTGCCGCGGCTGGTGCTGGTCGACCCGTCGACCGGCGCGGAGACGCTCGGCCCGGCGGTGACCGGGCGCGACGCCGGCTGGCTCGACCGGTACTGGCCGTTGACCGAGCCGGGCGCGCGCGCCGAGATCGGCCATCCGCGCGACGACGCCTGGGCCGACGCCACCGCCCGGCTGGTCCGCGGCGTCGCGGTCGCCGTCGACTACGGGCACCGCGCCGGCGCCCGCCCGTACCCGGGCACGCTCACCGGCTACCGGCACGGGCGGCAGGTCCCGCCGGTACCGGACGGTTCGACCGACCTGACCGCCCACGTGGCCTGGGACTCGTTGCTCGTGCCGGGCGACGCGCTGGTACGGCAACGGGAGGCGTTGCGCGCGCTGGGTGTCACCGGGGAGCGGCCGCCGCTCGCGGACGCGGCGGCCGACCCGGCCGGGTATCTGCGGGCGCTGGCCGCGGCCACGCACGCCGCCGAGGTGACCGACCCGACCGGCCTGGGCGGCCACGACTGGCTGCTCCATGCCGCCGGTATCGGCCTGCCGACCCTCGCCATCCCCGGTTGATCATGGTGTTGTCCGGTGGGGCAAGCGCATTCCGTCCAGACGACACCATGATCAACTCCTCGGTAACCGGGGCGGGCGGCGAGGCGGGGTTCAGTGGGGGGTGCGGACGCCGGGGGTTCGGGGCGCGCGTGCGGGCCCGGCTGCGGCGGCGGGGTGTAGGACGGGGCGTGCTGGGTGGTGGCGGACCGGGCCCGGCCGAGTGCCGGCGGCGTGACCACCGTGCGCAGCCGCAGGTAACGGATGAAGCCCTCGTGGTCGAGGCTGTGCCGCACCGCGTCGGTGTACTCGGTGAACGCCGGATAGCCGTCGTAGGCCAGCACCGTGTACGCGTTGGTCGCCACCCGGTAGCTGCGGCCGAGGTCCAGCGGCTGCCCGTCGATCGTCACGGTCGCCGGATCGACCCGCTGCCCGACCGGCTTCGTCACGTCGTAGACGTAGCGGACCTGCTGCGACACCGCGACCGGGGCGTACTGCACGGTACCGTCGGCCTGGGTCTGCCACTGCTGTTCCAGGCCGCGGTGGAACGCGTCGCCGGTCATCGTCACCGTCACGATCGGGGAGTCGAACCCGTACGACTTCCACGCCTCGCCGTAGCAGATCACGCCGTCGTCGTCGCCCGCACCGGTTCCCTTGGCGTACCGGAGATCCCCGGCCAGCGCGCTGCGTCCCTTCGGCGGCAGGACCGGCAGGAAGCCGAACTCGGCGGTGGCGCGCGGGCCGTCCTGCCTCGCATCCCACACGATGAAGTCGGCGACGAAGTTGCCGAACGTGCTCTCCCCGTCGTCGTTCGGGGTGCGCACCAGATCGCCGGTCTGCCGGGCGATCCGGGTCGCGGCCAGCCGGTCCGAGGCGGCCGACCAGTAGTCGGCGATGTCCTGCACCTGCGGGTCGGCCGGCACGTCGCGGGTGACCGCGTGGTTGGTCGCGGTGGTCAGCTCCCGCACGAACCGGCCGGTCGTCGGGTCGAGCTTGAGGCCCACCTCGGTGATGACCTGGCCGTAGCAGCCGGCCTCGGTCACCGGTCGCGGCACGCCGTCGGGTCCGGGCACCATCATGTTGAACCGGCAGTGCCAGTGCCCGGTGACGATCGCGGCGATGTCCGGGTCGGCGACCGCGGCCAGGTCGAACGCCGGCCCGGTCGGATTGGTACCGGAATTGAAGTCGGGGCCGGCGTAGCCGCCCTGGTGCATCACCACGACCAGCGCTCTGACGCCCCGTCGCTGCAACGCGGCGGCGGACCGGTTCGCCGCCGCGATCAGGTCGGTGGTGGCGAGCGTCGGCTGGTACGAGCAGTTGAAGCCGGGGCCCTCCACGCAGCCCTCGACGGTCAGGTGGATGAACCCGACCGGGATCCGCCGACCGTGCCCGGCGTCCACGTACTCGATGTTGTACGCCGGGGCGATGAGCCGGTTGCCGTCCCGGTACACCACGTTCCCGGTGTAGTACTTCCAGTCGGCGCCGTGGAAGCGCCGGCCGGTGGAGTCGACGAAGTCGACGAACGGCTCGTCGTACGGGTAGCGGTGGCCGTCCTGCATGTGCTGGAACAGGAAGTCGGTGCCCTTGTCCAGCTCGTGGTTGCCGACCGAGGAGAAGCGCAGACCCAGCGCGTTGAGCACCTCGATGGTGGGTTCGTTGTTCTGCGAGTCGACGTAGTAGGGCCAGCCGGAGAAGTTGTCCCCGGACGAGCAGAGGATCGAGTTGGCGTGGCCCTCCCGGATCCGCTTCAGGTGGGTGGCAAGGTATCCGACGCCACCGACCTGCAGCTTGACGCCGCCGGCGCCGGTGATGATGCCGCCGTCGTTGTCGGCCGGCGGCTGCAGGTACCCGTGCAGATCGGTGATGTTCACCAGCTGGACATCGATGTACCCGTTGGTACTGGCGGGATCCGCGGCGGCGGCCGTGGACAGTGCGGTGGGGCCGACCGCGACACCGGCGGCGAGGCCACCGCTCGCGGCGAGAACGGTACGGCGACTGATCGGGGTGTGCATGGCTCTCCCGTCGTCCCGGGGCACCCGCGATCCGCATGAGAGTCCACTATGGACATCGAGGGGCCGGGTCGGGGGTGGTGTGCCGGGGCGGCACACGCCACGACCCTACGAGCGCGCCGCAGCCAGCCCCATACCGTGTCGCGCTACGGTTTTGCCCGATACTGCCGCGCCGGGTCACATCGGCTGGTGGCTGCGCACCCGGCTGCGATACGCGGTCGGCGACAGGCCGTACCGGGCGTGGAACTGGCGGCTGAAGTAGTAGGGCGAGCAGAAGCCGGCGTCGGCGGCGATCCGACCGACCGCCCGGTCGGAGAACTCCAGCAACGAGGCGGCCTTGCGCAACCGCACCGCGAGCACCACGTTCACGATCGAGTCGCCGACCTCGCGGCGGAACAGGTGGGACAGCCGGGAGGCGGACAGCGACACGTCCCGGGCCAGCTCCGCCACCGTGACCGGCCGCGCCGGGTCGGCCACGATCCGGTCCAGCACCTGCTGGATGCGCGGATCCAGCAGCTGCGTCCGGCGCTGTTCGTGCACCACCGCGGCGAGCAGCAGGATCTCCTCGATCGCGTTGAGCGCCAGCTCGGTGGCGAAGATGCCGGTCCGACTGCGCGGCGTCTCCACCACCCGGCCCTCCGGCGCGTGCACCGTGGCCTGCGTCGCGTTGCGGTGCACCCGCTCGAACGCGGCGACCGCCTCGCTCAGCCGGTCGCCGGTGCCCAGTCTGGTGAGGCTGAACCCCGGTGCCAGCTCCGGCAGCCGCAGCCAGGAGAACCACGCGGTACGCGGCTGGAAGTGCGCCCACCAGTAGCCCCACGGCGGGCCGTCCGGTGCGGCCCGGTAGTGCTGCACCGCGCCGGGTGCGATCACCACCAGGTCACCCGGCTCGATCGTCAGGTGCCGGCCGTCGGCCCAGTAGTCGGCGCGGTTGGCGACGGTGAGGCTCACCATCCAGTTGCGGGCGCCGTTCTCCCGGTACACGGTGAAACCGGGGGTCTCGTCGAACCGGCCGGCGCACAGCAGATCCGGCGCCGGAACCTCCGTGTACACCGCCGCTCCCTCCCGCCACCGCCGCACGCCGCGGACACGCCATCACCGCACGGCATCCGCGGCCGTCGGCCGCGGCGCCAGCCCGCTCGGCGCCGACGCCACCGCTGGTCAGCCGACCGCGAGCTGCACCCACCCCGCCCGGGGCACCGCGATCCGCGCCAGGCCGGGCGACAACGTCGCCGCGGGCACCGGTACCGGATCGCCGCAGTGGTCCCGCACCGCGGTCACCCGGACACCACTCGCCGTGGCGATGTCGGCCACCAGGCCGTCCGACCCGGTGGCGTTGACCAGTATCACCGCCGGACCGTCGGTGTCGTCAACGGTGACCGGCAGCTCCGCGTACGCGGCGGCGATCGTCTCGCCGTCGCCCCGGGCTCGCACCACCGGGTACGCCAGGTCCGGCCGGGACGGTTCGATCGCCCCGCCGACCAGGGTGTCCGAGTGCTCGGTGTGGAAGCCCAGCCAGTGCGTCAGCATCCGCCGGTGCTCGGCCGGCAGCTCGGTCAGCTGCACCGACACCTGCGGCACGCTGAACAGCGCGCACAGCAACTGCTCCGCCGCGTACGTGGCCGATCCCGCCGGATTCCACAGGATCGGGTCCGAGTGCACGGTACGTCCGGGCAGCAGCAGCCGGACGTCGAGTGTCCGGGTCCGGTTGTCGACGATGTCCATCGGGCAGTCCGCGGCCCGGAACAGGTTGCCGAACCGCTGCATCGCCGGCCCGGTGTAGTTCTGCCGGAACTCCAGCAGCACCGTCGACCGGCGCCGGGTCAGCTCGGCGCGCAGCTCGGTGAGCCAGCGGGCCACCGCGCTCTCCACGTCCGGTACGTCGGTGCCGGTACCGGCCGGCGGCGGGTCGGCGACCAGCCAGGCGTCCAGGAAGTCGAGCTTGAAGCCGTCCACGTCGGTACTGTCCAGCAGCCGGGCGCACACGTCCGTCAGGTGCGCCCGTACCTCCGGGTAGCGCGGGTCGAGGATGTCGGCGTCCTGGGCGGACAGCGAGCCCAGGGTGCGGTCGGCGAACCGGGCCCGGGCCGGGCTGCGCCGGCCGAGCAGCGGCGGCGCCAGCCACAGCAGGTAGCTCAACCCGGCCGCCCGCACCCGCGCCACGTGCCCGGCCAGGTCGCCCATCTTGCCGGCGGCCACCTCCCAGTCACCGCAGTACCAGTAGCCGCGGGAGGTGTCGTCGGTCTGCCAGCCGTCGTCCACGATCACCGCACCGAACCCGAGCGCACCGGCGTCCGCGGCGGCCCGCTCGATCCGGTCCGCGGTCAGTTCCTGATGCATCGAGTACCAGGTGCAGTAGGTCGGTGCGCGACCGGCGGGCGGGGCCGGCATCGGCGGTTCCGGCAGCAGACCGTCCCACCAGGCCGCCACGTCGGCCAGCGCCGTCCAGTACGGCAGCCGGCGGCGGTCGATGCGCAGCACCACCGGCTCCTCGTCCCCGGACAGGGAGATCCGTACCGTGCACCGGAACCGGGCCGACTCCTCCCGGATCCCCTCGCGCCGTACCTGGATCCGGTGCGAGGTCTCGGACAGCGACCAGCAGGCCACGTTGCGGTCCGCCGCGTCGACCAGCGCGCCGACCGGCGCGGACCGCAGCAGGCTCACCGAACGCCGCGACGCCCACTCGGCCGGCAGGTGCCGGCGCTGCGCGTAGTCGGGCTGCCAGTACACCGTGGCGTCGCCCACCGGTACGTCCCAGTCGATGTCCAGCGTCCCGGCGCCCGGCGGCGCGGTCACGTGTATCTCCAGCACGTCCGGCGCGGCCGGGACGACCTTCCCCTCCGGCTTGCCGGAGTCGGCTTCGAGGTGCAGTCGGATTCCTTGTACGTCAAGCGAATCCGCGGGCGGCGGCGCGGTGGTGAGGGTCACCGGGTCGGTCGGCATGCGCGACTACCTTTACTTGGTGGCGATCTGCTGGTTGAGCTTGCTGACGAGGCTGCGGGCGGTCGGCGGGACCGGCTTGCTGCCCTGGAACATCGGCTGGAACGTGTTGTCGATGGTGGTCTCGCAGGCGTTCCACACCGGCGTTTCCGGCAGCAGCGTGGTGGGCCCGGTCGCGGCCTGCTGGAACGGAGCGAAGTCCTGCCCCTTGCCCTTCCAGTAGTCGAGGTAGGACTGGCCCTCGGACTTCAGCGCCGGCCACACGTAGCCGCCCGATCCCATGATGTGCTGGGACTCCGCCGACGCGAACCACTTCACGACCTCCCAGGCCGCCTTCTGGTTCTTGCCGGTCTTGGCCATCGCGAACGACAGTCCGTTGACGTTGTTGGCCGCGCCCTTCGGCCCGGACGGCAGGTTGGTGACCCCGACGGTGAACTTCACCTTCGGCACGATGAACGGCAGGATCGCGTTGACACACGGGTACATCGCGACCTGCCCGCGGTTGAACAGGTCCAGCGCGGCGCCGGCCGACGGCGGGAACGCGACGTGCCACTTGTTGATCAGGTCCGACTGCCACTGCAGCGCCTGGACCGCCTTGGACTCGTCGAAGGTGAACTTGCCGAACGGCTTGTCCATGAAGGTCCCGCCGTTCTGCGGGATCCAGTTCAGGTACTGCGTCTGGTTGTGGTTCTCGGCGCAGAAACCCCACTGCTCGACGTGCTTCGGGTCGAACCCGGCCTCGTCCGGGTGCTTGCCGTGCCGGTCCACGGTCAGCTTCCGGGCCAGCGCGAGCAGCGTGCCCGAACCGTCCGGCGCCCACGTCAGCTGACCCGGGTGCGGCAGTCCGGCCGCCTTGAACAGGTCGGCGTTGTACACCATCCCGGTGACGCCGAAGTCCGCCGGCATCCCGTACAGCTTCGACCGGTACTTGTACGACTCGACGACCTGCGGGTAGAAGGCGGACGTGTCCACCGAGTCCCGCTTGACCAGGTCGGTCAGGTCGACCAGCACACCCTGGGTCACCAGCTCCGGGAAGTAGGAGACGGTGTTCCAGAAGATGTCCGGCCCCTTGCCGGCGGCGACCTCGGTGGTCAGCTTCGACCAGTACTGCGGGTAGGGCAGCTGCTCGACCTTGACGGTGATGTCGGGGTTCTTCTTGTGGAACGCCGCCGCGGACTTCTCGTAGCCCGGCTGCTGGGTCTCGTCCCAGATCCGGAACACGACCGTGCCTTTGCCGCTGCCCTGGCCGCCGCCGCTGGTGCCGCCGCAGGCGGCGAGTCCGAGTGCGGCGGCGCCGCCGGTCATCGCGGTGAGCACCGAGCGCCTCTGCCATCCGTGCATGGTGCAGTCTCCTCGGGTCGTACCAGGAGGCCCGACCCGAAGGGTGTCGGCGCCTCTGACGGAAGTTGGTGGTGCGCGGTCACTTCAGGCCGGTGAGCGCGACCGAACGCACGATGGAACGTTGGAACAGCAGGAAAACCACGATCAGCGGCACCAGCGCGACGAAGCTGCCGGCCATCATCAGGTTGTAGTCGGCGCCGAGGTTCCCCTGCAGGGAGGCGATCCCCACGGTCACCACCCGGGTCGAGTCGGACGAGCTGATGATCAGCGGCCACAGGAAGTTGTGCCAGGAGAAGACGATGGTCAGGATCGTCAGGGTGCCGAGGATCGGCTTGCTCAGCGGCAGGATTACCCGCAGCAGGATCGACATGGTGCCGGCGCCGTCGATGCGCGCCGCGTCCTCCAGGTCGGCCGGCAGCGTCTGGAAGAACTGCCGCATCAGGAAGATGCCGTACGGCGAGCCGAGCAGGTACGGCGCGACCAGCCCCAGCCAGGTGTCCACCCAGCCGATCTGCCGCATGATCAGGTACAGCGGGATCATCGTGACCACGTTCGGCACCATCAGCGTCGCCACGTACGCCCAGAACAGCAGTTGCCGTCCGGGGAACCGCATCCGGGCGAACGCGTACGCGGCGAAGGTGGTGAACACCAGCTGCCCGATCGTGAGTACGACGGTCAGCAGCACGGTGTGCCACAGGTAGGCCAGGAACGACACGTTCGCGATCGAGCCGTCGAACAGCGAGACGAAGTTCGCCAGGGTGCCCGGCACCGCCGGCAGCCACGGCGCCGTCGAGTTCAGCTGCGGCGCCGTCTTCAGCGACGTGAACACCACCATCAGGTACGGGAAGACCGACACGAACGCGCCGACCACCAGCACCGCGTACACGGCAAGCTTTGCGCCGCGCTTCATCGTCGATCCCCTAGCTGTAGTCGTACGTGGTGCGCTTGCGGAAGTAGAGCACCTGGGCGAGCGTGAGCAGCAGCAACAGGCCGAACAGCAGCATCGCCAGGGCCGACGCGTACCCGTCGTCGAAGTTCTGGAACGCGGTGGCGTAGATCTTGAAGTTGAGCACCGTGGTCGCGTCGTCCGGCCCGCCCTTGGTCATCGCGAACACCGTGTCGAACACCTGGAACGACCCGATGATGCTGGTGACCAGGACGAAGAACATGGTCGGGCGCAGCAGCGGCAGGGTGATCGCGAAGAACTGCTGCACCCGGCCGGCGCCGTCCAGCCGGGACGCCTCGTACAGGTGCTCCGGGATGCCCTGCAACCCGGCCAGGAAGAACAGCATCGTGTAACCTGTGCCGCCCCACACCCCGACCGCCGCCACCGCGGGCAGCGCCAGGGCCGGCGAGGCGAGCCAGGCGACCGGGTCGACGCCGAACAGGCCGAGGAAGCCGTCCAGCGCCCCGTTCTGGGTGGAGAAGATCCACTTCCAGACCTCACCCATCACCACCGGCGTGGCCATCCAGGGGATCACGAAGAACGCCCGCAGGAAGCGGATCCCGCGCAGCCTGGTGTTCAGCAGGATCGCGAGCAGCAGCGCCAGGATCGTCTGGGCCGGGATCGCGATCAGCACGTACAGTGCGGTCACCGCGACCGAGTGCCAGACCGTGCCGTCGCCCGCCATCCGCCGGTAGTTCGCCAGCCCGACGAACTCCGGCGGCGCCAGCATGCTCCACTTGAACAGGCTGACGACCGCCACGATCACCACCGGCGCCAGCAGGAACGCCAGCACCCCGAACAGGCTCGGCCCGAGGAACGCGTACGCGGTCGCCGCTTCGCGCAGCCGGCGGGCGCCGGCGCCCCGGCGGGTCGGTCGCGCCGGCCCGGCCGGTACCGCGGGATCCCGGCGGGCGGCGGTACCCGGGGGTGACGAGGCGCCGCTCGGCGCGCGAGACGTTGCCGCGGGCCCTGACATCGCCGACACCTCCGCTCCGGTACGCATGCATGCGGACGCTGCCGAGCGATCCGGCGTGGCGCCACGGGAAGCGACCGCCGCGGGCCCGGATCACCCGGTTGTCCAGGGACGTTGTTCGGGATCGAGGCTAGGATCCGGCCCCGGGCAGGGACATGGCCGGTGTTGCCGTGCTTTTGTCCGATCCTGCTGCCCGCTCACCGGACCACCGGCGCGAGCGACGGTGACCGGTGCCCGTTTCACCCGTTACCCGATGCGATCATCACGAACAGGCATGAGTTGTGACCGCACGGTGCCCCGCCGGTTGGTTACCGACCACGATTTTGTCTACCGTAGGTCCGTGGACTTCGACGCGTACGCGCAGACGGCGGTCACACTGGCGAACCTCCCGGCCGACGACCCGATCGACCCGGCGGTCGTCTTCGGCCCGGACACCCGGGCCGCGCAGGAGGCCGGGGAGCGCGATCTGGCCACCGTGCGACGCGCCGGCAGGCGGCTGCGGCGGGTGTTCGAGCTCGGCGCCAGCGGTCGCGACAGCGACGCCGTCGACGAGCTGAACGCGCTGCTGGTCGCCTATCCGGTGCAGCCGCACATCTCCGGCCACGACGGCAAGTCCTGGCACGTGCACGTCACCGGCCGCGGCTCCACCGCCAGCGCCGAACACATCGCCGGCGCGGTCTGGGGGCTGTCGGTGTGGCTGTGCGAGCACGGCAGCGACCGGTTCGGCGTGTGCGCCGACGAGCACTGCGGCAACGTCTACCTGGACACCTCGTCGAACAACTGCCGCCGGTTCTGCTCGGAGCGCTGCGCCACCCGCTCGCACGTCGCCGCCCACCGCGCCCGCAAGCGCGCCGCCGCCGTCTGATCCCGCCCCGCCCCGCCCCGGCCGGGCCTCGTTGATCATGGCGTTATCTGGTGGGTAAGCGCTTGCCGCAGCAGACAACGCCATGATCGACACGGACCCGCGCGGGCCGTGCGGGCGGTCAGGCGCGCTTGGCGCGCTCCGCGGTCAGCTCGTCGAGCAGGCCGTACAGCTCGTCGGTGCCGACGGCCTCGCGTTCGGAGCCGGCGATCTGCGCCCGCCCCTCCTTCGTGTACACCGGCGGGTAGAGCGACAGCAGCCGGTCCGGCGGCACCGCGGACACCTCCGCCTCCCAGCCGGGCCAGCGCAGGTCGTGGTAGAAGTCGACGATGGCGCCGCCGACCAACAGCGACAGCCAGTCGCGGTAGGCCCAGGACAGCGGTTCCCAGCGCAGCGTGTCCGGCCCCAGGTAACAGATCTCGCCGGGCTCGCCGGGCAGCACGACATTGTCCACAGTGGACTCATCGGTGTCCGGGTGGCGACCCCGGATCACGTACCGACCGCCCAGCACGTCGGCACCGACGAGCAGGTGACCCGCAGCCTCCGGGTCGGGGTTGACGGCCGCCAGGTCGGGCAGCCGACGCTGCGGGCAACCCCCGCCGTACACCCGGAGCCAGCCGTTGTCCACCAGCACGCCGCCGGTGTGCATCGCCATCGCGCCGAGCCAGCTGTCCGCGGTGGCACCGATCTGGCGCAGGCACCGCTCGCCCGCCGCCGGGTCGACCGGTAACACCTCCACCGAGACCGCGCCGTCGGACAGCATGGCCGAGATCTCCGGCCACGCTGGACTGCCCTGCATCACCAGGTCGCGACGCGGCCTGGCTCGTCCGGTAACCGCCATGGGGGAAGCCTCTAGACGTCGGCAGTGGAGGGAAGAGTCAGATGGGTCCGGGCGAACGCGAGGGTCTCGGCCAGCGCCGCCTCCCGGCCGGCCCGGTCCATCTTGCGGGTGGCGATCTCGACGCCGACCGACTGCACGTGGCCGTCGGTGGCGAGCTTGCGCAGCACGTCGGCGCACGGCATGGTGCCGCGGCCGGGCACCAGGTGCGCATCCCGGCCCGGCGAGTTGCCGTCACCGAGATGCAGATGGGTCAGCGCGGAACCCATCCGGTCGGCGAGCGCCAGCGGGTCGGCGCCGGCCGCCGCGCAGTGCGAGATGTCCAGCGTGTAGTCGTGGTAGCCGACCACCGTCGGGTCCCAGTCGGGCGAGTACGGCACGAAGCGGCGGCCGGCCATCTTCACCCAGTACATGTTCTCCACGGCGAACCGGACACTGCGGTGCGCGGCGCGCAACTTGTCCAGCCCGGCGGAGAACGTGCGGGCGTACTCCCGCTGCCAGAAGAACGGCGGGTGCACCACGACGGTGCCGGCGTTGAGCTCCTCGGCCATCACCGCGGCGCGGCGCAGCCGCTCCCACGGGTCCGGACTCCACACCCGCTGGGTCATCAGCAGGCACGGCGCGTGCACGGTGCCGATCGGGATGTTGTAGTGCTCGGCCAGGCCGCGCAGCGCGCCGATGTCCTGGCTCACCGCGTCGGTCCACACCATGATCTCGACGCCGTCGTACCCGAGTTTCACAGCCAGCTCGAAGGCCACCGCCGTCGGCTCCGGATACACCGCCGAGGTGGACAGCAGAACCGGGACCGGGTGCCGACTGTGCTTTGCGTCGGATGTCACCGGTACAGCCTAATAGCCAACGCAGCCGCCGGCATCATCACCCTCCGTAGACCACCCGGACACGGCGCCTGCCGCCCCGCTGACCTGCGGAATCGTCGCGGGCGTGGGTCAGGTGCCGCGGAGCCAGTCCAGCCGCCGCAGGATCACGCCCTCCCGCAGCGCCCACGGGCACAGGTCGACCGACGGCAGTTCCAGCCGGCCGAGCGCCTGCTCGGCCACCACGCCGCCGGCCAGCAGCTGGTGCGCCCGCGCCGCGCTCACCCCGTCCAGCTCGGCCAGCCCCGCCGACGGGATCCGGCGGACGAAGCCGAGGACCTGGTGCAGCCCGGTCCGGGTGAGGCTGCGCGGCACCCGGATGCCCGCGGCCGACGGCGCCGCGCCGGCCAGCCGGGCCAGGCTGCGAAACGTCTTGGAGGTGGCGACCGCGCGGTCCGGCCGCAGCGACCCGAGTTCGGCGACCACGCCGTCGAGCAGGCCGCCGACGTGATCGGTCAACGCGGTCAGCTCGGCCGCGCACGGCGGGTCGGCGGACAGCCACTCGCGGGTCAGCCGGCCGGCGCCGAGCGGAACCGACAGGGCGACGTCCGGCGACTCGTCGATGCCGCAGGCGACCTCCAGCGAGCCACCGCCGATGTCCAGCACCAGCAGTGTCCCGGCCGACCAGCCGAACCAGCGCCGCACCGCGAAGAACGTCAGCCGCGCCTCGTCCACGCCGGACAGCACCTGCAGATCGACCCCCGCCTCGGTACGGACCCGGTCGAGCACCGCCGCCGAGTTCGTCGCGTCCCGGACCGCGGAGGTGGCGAACGCGAGCAGGTCGTCGGCGCCGATCCGGTCGGCCTCGGCGTGCGCTTCGCGTACCGCGGCGACCAGGGTGTCCGCGCCGGTCCTGGTGAGCGTGCCGTCCGGGCCGATCTGCTCGGCCAGCCGCAGCGTCCACTTCATCGAGGTCACCGGCCACGGGTGGGCACCCGGATGCGCGTCCAGCACCAGCAGATGCACGGTGTTGGACCCGACGTCGATCACTCCGAGCCGCACGAATCCGAACCCTAGCGGTTCGCCGGGCACCGGGGCGCCCGGCGCGGCCGGCACATCGCGGCGCCATTCGACGCCCGGACCGTTCGGGCGAGGGCGTGCGCCCGCCGCGCGGTACTGGGTGCGAACGGGGTTGAAACAGGGCGAAGTATCACGAGCCGCGCCCGCGGCCCCGGTGCCCCGGGCTCGGGCGGCAGCACCGCGCGGTTACGGCCGAGTCCCGCTCGCCGACCGCCTTGCACCCGGCGGCCGGCATTCGTTGCCGGGGACGTCGCCCGACGCCCGGACCACTGCGTACGCTGGTCGGGTGGCGACGAAGCGGGTACAGGTGCAGGTGACGGTCGAGGACCCGGACGAGCCGAGGTCTCGTGAGGTGCCGCTCGACTTTCCGCGCGAGTGGATCGAGTTCACCGATCCGACCGACGACGAGCACGTGGTGCGCGCCGACCTGACCTGGCTGCTGTCGCGCTGGCAGTGCATCTTCGGCGCCGGCTGCCACGGGATCATCGCCGGGCTGGCCGAGAACGGCTGCTGCTCGCACGGCGCGTTCTTCACCGACGGCGACGACGAGAAGCGGGTCCGCGCCGCGGTCAAGAAACTCACCCCGGAGACCTGGCAGCACTACACCACCGGGTTCAAGAATTGGACCGAGGTGGACAGCACCGACGGCGAGGCGGACGGCCGCAAGACCCGTGTCGTCGACGGCGCCTGCATCTTCCACAACCGGGCCGGCTTCTCCGGCGGGTACGGCTGCGCGCTGCACGCCCAGGCGCTCCGCGACGGCGTGCACCCGCTGGAGTACAAGCCGGACGTGTGCTGGCAGCTGCCGATCCGCCGGCTGCAGGAATGGGAGGACCGGCCGGACGGCACCCGGGTGCTGGTCGACACGCTCGGCGAGTACGACCGGCGCGGCTGGGGCGAGGGCGGCCACGACCTGCACTGGTGGTGCACGTCGTCGCCGGAGGCGCACACCGGCGGTGAGGCCGTCTACCGGTCGTACGAGCCGGAGCTGACCGAGCTGATCGGCAAGGAGGCGTACGGGCGGCTCGCCGAGCTGTGCGCCGCCCGGGAGAAGCGCGGCCTCGTCGCCGAGCACCCCGCCACCGCCGCCGCCCCCAAGCGCCGCCGCCGCTGACCCCGGCCCCGCCCAGTCCCCGCAGACCGAAGCGAAGCGAGGCCCCCCACCTCATTGCCCTGACGGTGATGTGTGACGACGTGAGCGAGGCGAGTCCGATTCGTTCGCTCGCAAGCCGAGCCCGGGCGCCGTGTGCGTCAGCACTCAAGCCCGGGATCGGCACCGCGAGCGGGCGAATCGGTTCGCCGCAGCGCCACCAACCCTCACGACTCGAACTTGTAGCCGAGGCCGCGGACGGTGACGATGTAGCGCGGGCTGGACGGCTCGGGTTCGATCTTGCCGCGCAGCCGCTTCACGTGCACGTCCAGCGTCTTGGTGTCGCCGACGTAGTCGGCGCCCCAGATCCGGTCGATCAGCTGGCCCCGGGTGAGCACCCGGCCGGCGTTGCGCAGGAACATCTCCAGCAGCTCGAACTCCTTGAGCGGCAGGGAGACCCCGTCGCCGCCGACGGTGACCACGTGCCGGTCGACGTCCATCCGGACCGGGCCGGCGGCGAGCGTCGGCGACTCGGCCTCGGTGGGTTCGGACCGGCGCCGCAGCACGGCGCGGATCCGGGCGACGAGCTCGCGCGGCGAGTACGGCTTGGTCACGTAGTCGTCGGCGCCGATCTCCAGCCCGACCACCTTGTCGATCTCCGCATCGCGGGCGGTGACCATGATGATCGGCACGTTGGAGCGCTGCCGGATCTGCCGGCACACCTCGCTGCCGGACATCTCCGGCAGCATCAGGTCGAGCAGCACGATGTCGGCGCCGGTGCGCTCGAACGAGGTGAGCGCCTCGGTGCCGGTGGCCGCGACGGAGACCTCGAAGCCCTCCTTGCGCAGCATGTACGACAGGGCGTCGGAGAACGACTCCTCGTCTTCCACGACCAGTACGCGGGTCACGGCGGTCCTTTCTTACGGGCGCGGGGCGGGCGCCCCGGGTTGTACCTCTGCTTGTCCGATGTCTTCGGCGATCTCACCCGGGTTGTGCTCCACCGCGATGTCGGCCGGCGGGCGGCCGGGTAGCCGCAGTGTGAACGTCGAGCCGACTCCGACGGTGCTGGTCACGTCGACGCGGCCGCCGTGGTTGGTGGCGATGTGCTTGACGATCGCGAGCCCCAGCCCGGTGCCACCGGTGGCCCGGGACCGCGCCTTGTCGGCCCGGTAGAACCGTTCGAAGATGCGGTCCAGGTCGCGCGGTTCGATGCCGATCCCCTGGTCGATCACCGACATCAGCACGGTGTCGGCCCGGTGGTCGGTGCGCACCGTGACGGTGGTGTGCTCGGAGGAGTACGCGAGGGCGTTCTCGACCAGGTTCGCCAGCGCGGTGGCGAGCTGCGTCTCGTTGCCGTACACGGTGTGCCCGTGCTCGCCCTCGGCGACCACGGTGATCTGCTTGGCCTGGGCGGTGGTCCGGGTCCGGTCCAGGACCTCGGCGACCAGCCGGTCGGCGGCGACGGGTACCGGGTCGGGCAGCGGCTCGGCGCCCTGCAGCCGGGACAGTTCCAGCAGTTCGGTGACCAGCCGGCCGAGCCGGGACGACTCGTGCGCGATGCGCTCGGCGAACCGGCGCGACGCCTCCGGGTCGTCGAGCGCGTCCACCAGCGCCTCGCCGAGCAGTTGCAGCGCACCGACGGGGGTCTTCAACTCGTGGCTGACGTTCGCGACGAAGTCGCGACGCACCCGGGCGACGCGGTGCGCCTCGGTGACGTCCTCGGCCTCCATCGCCACGTACCCACCGGCCAGGCCGACCAGGTGCACCCGGACGCCGAGCCGGTCCGGGCCGTCGGCGGCGGCGTCCGGCAGGTCGCGGCGGTTCAGCTCCAGGTCGACGTCGCGCTGCTGGCCGGGCTGGGTGACCCGGCAGCCGAGGGTATGCAGCACCGAGTGCGGGGTCAGCCCGCCGGCTTCGGCCCGGACCAGCCCGAGTCGCCGCGCGGCCGGGTTGGCCAGCACGACCTCGCCGTCGCAGCCGAGGACCACCAGGCCGACCCGCAGTGCGGCGACGCTCTCCTCGATCAACGCGGCCCGCGCGGATCGAACGACTGGTTCCGGCACGGTGGCGGCCTCCTGCTCCGGCGGTGCCGGCTCCCTCGACGGGGCCTGCCCCGGTTCGGCGGCGCTCGGCCAACCGCGACGACCACGCAGGGTCGCGATCATGCCGAGGCCGCCGACCAGCAGCCCGGCGAGCCCCCGACGCCGAGTGCTGCCCAGTCCACGCGGCGATCGTAGGCCGGGTTACGTCGAGGTGAAGGCACATTTCGCCACAAACCCGGCGCGGTTCGGGGAATGTTCACACCCCAGGAAGCGGGCGTTCACCGGCGTTCACCGACGGTACGCCGCGGCTGCCTACCGTCGGAGCCGCACACACCGTCAGAGGCCGTCGAGGACGCCCGCTCGCGCGAACCGATCGCCAGGGCCGCCCGCAGCCTCGCCAGGGGGAACGATGCGAGACGAGTATCAGGTGCAGCTGGCGCTGGTCGGCGAGCTGCTGTCGGCGATGGCCGAGGAGGTCGGTACCGCCATGCGCCGCGCGACGAGCGGCCTGCTCGGCGCCGACCGGGCGGCGGCCGAGTCGGTACTCGCCGACCACCCGAACCTGGTCGCCGAGCGCGACCAGGTCGAGCAGCGCACCTACGAACTGGTCGCGTTGCAGGCGCCGGTGGCCGCGGACCTGCGCACCCTGCTCACCGCGCCGCGGGTGGCGAGCGACCTGGAGCGAATGGGCAACCTGGCCCGGCACGTGGCCCGCGCCGCACTCCGCCGGTACCCGGAACGGGCGGTCGTGGACGAGCTCGCCGGCGTGTTCGCCTCGATGGCCGACACCGCGGTACGGATGGCCGACAAGATGCGCGCCGTCGTCGCCGACCACGACGCGGAACTCGCCGCCCAGCTGGACCGGGACGACGACGAGCTCGACGAGCTGCACCGCCGGATGTTCGGCATCATGTTCGCCGCCGACTGGGCGCACGGTGCCGAGGCGGCGGTCGATGCGGCGCTGCTCGGCCGCTACTACGAGCGGTACGCCGACCACGCCGTCAACGCGGCCACCCAGGTCATCTACCTCGTCACCGGCGAACACGCCGGCTGACCACCCCGCTCCGGACGCACGCCGTACCCGGGCGCACGCCGTCCCGGGAGCATGCCTTACCCGGGAGCGCGCCGTGCCGGGCGCACGCCGTGCCGGGCGGCCCGGTTCGCCGCGGTGATCCGGGGCGCGGGCGGCGGCGCGCGGGGTCGGCGGCCGGCCGCCGCGGCACCGCGGCACCGAACCGAGGTCGGGCGGCCGGTGAACTCCCCGCCGTGGGGCGCTGACCGGCCGCGACGGACGGCAACCGGGTCCGGGGAAGGCCGTATGATCCGCCACATGGCGATCCCCCCGGCCACCACGCCCGACGTCCTCGACCTCACCGACCCGGTACGCCCGGCCTGGCTGGACGACGCGCCGCGCCCGGTGCGTACCTACCTGTGGCGCCCCGCCAGCACACCGCGCGGCACGGTGCTGCTCTCGCACGGCAGCGGCGGCGCCGCCGTGACGCTGTCCTGGCTGGCGGAGGCGCTGGCCGCGGCCGGGTTCCTCGCCGTCGGCGTGGATCACCACGGCAACAGCTACCCGACCGGGTACGTCGCGGAGGCGTTCGCGTGCTGGTGGGACCGGCCGCTCGACCTGACCGTCGCGCTGTCCGAGGTGGCCGCGCGGGAGGAGACCGGCCCGGTCGGCGTCGCCGGGTACTCGGCCGGCGGGTACACCGCGGCGGCGCTGCTCGGCGCCCGGATCGACCGCGGCATCTACAGCGACGTCGTGCACGAGCGGATCCCCTCGGCACCGAACCCGGAGTACCCGAACATCGTCGAGGAGCTGAAATCCCGGCTCACCGAGGCCGACCTGGACCAGTGGATCGACCACTGTGGGCGCAACTACCGGGACGCGCGGGCCCGGGCCGGGTTCCTGATCTGCCCGGGGATGGCTCCGGCCCTGGACACGGAAAGCCTGCGGCACATCGAGGAACCGGTGTCGATCTGGTCGGCCGGCGCCGACGACCAGACCCCCGCGCCCGAGTACGCCCTCCGGTACGCCTCGCTCATCCCCGGCGCGACGCACCAGAGCGCCGGCGACTCGGTCGAGCACTACGCCTTCCTCGCCGAGAACGAGGCCGGAGCCCCGGCCCGCGCCATGGTCGCCACGGCCGCCGTCGACTTCTTCACCCGCACCCTCGCCTGAGCGGCAGTTGGCAACCTCGTAGCTCGCTCGAAGGTCCCCACAGCCTCGAAGCGACGTGAGGCGGCGGCGAACTCACTCGGCCGGGATGGCGAGCACCCCGGGCAACTCGCCGAAACGAGCCTTCGCATCCCGGCTGAAGACGGGCCGGCCGGTTTCCGCGGCATGCGCGGCGATGATGAGATCGTGCGCACCTCGCGGGCGTCCGGTTCGACGTGCGTGCGCGATGAGGCGGGCGTGCTGCACCGCCGTTGCATCGGTGTAGTCGAGCACCTCGACGGCGGAGGTGATCGCGGCGAGCGCCCGGGCCCGGGCCGCGGCGCGCTCGGCGGTGTCCGCGAGTTCGATGCCGACTCGGTACTCCGCGATCGTCACCGCCGCGACCGAGAGTTCGTCGTCGTCGAGCGCGGCGCGGTCGATCGTGCCCCGTTCGTAGCCGATGAGAACGTTCGTGTCGAGGATCAGTGTCCGGCCCACGGGTCGTTTCCCTCGTTGTCGACCAAGGCGAGCGCCTCGGCGATGTCGTCGCAGAATCGCTCGTCCGGCGGCTCGGTAGCGGCGAGGGCAGCGCGCAGGTCGGCGCCGGTGCGCCGGTGCGCCGGGGAGATCTCGGCGATCGGCCGGTGCCCCCGGGTGATCGTCACCGTCTCACCACGCTCGATCGCGTCGAGCAGGTCGGAGAACCTGCGCGACGCTTCGGTGGCTGTCATCGTGCGCATGCGTCGATGATATCTGAAAATCAGATATCCTGCTCGGCAAGGAATCGCCCGAATCTCGCCAGCACCGTGACCACGCCCATCAGTACCGCCTGCACCAATGGTGCGGTGATCAGGACGGTCCGGCGCGAGTACCGGTCGGCGATCGCGCCACCCGCCAGCCGGGTCAGCAGCGAGCCGGCCCGATCCCGCCCCAGGATCGCCGCTACCCGACGGACCCGATCTGCCCTTGCCGGAACGCCAGTGGCGGGCGGACGCGCTCGCGTTGCGGGTGCGACTCGGGCTCGGGTGCGATTGGAACACGGGCCGTCGGGCCACGCAGCCCAGGGCGACATCGGGTAACTCGCGCGGGGGTCGGTAGCGTCGGGCGGCGTGCATCCTCCACGGTTGGCCGACATCGCGGCGGCCGGCGCGGCCCGTGCGGGCCGCGCCGGGAGCGGGTCAGCGGCCCTGGTTGGCGACCGCGGCGGCGCCGGCGGCGGCGGCCTCCGGGTCGAGGTACTCCGACTTGACCTTGCGCAGCTGGTCGTCCAGCTCGTACGCGAGCGGGATGCCGGTGGGGATGTTGAGCGCGGCGATGTCCTCGTCGGAGATCTGGTCGAGGTGCTTGACCAGCGCGCGCAGCGAGTTGCCGTGCGCGGCGACGAGCACCGTGGCGCCGGTGCGCAGGTCCGGCACGATGGCGTCGTACCAGTAGGGCAGGAAGCGCTCCAGCACGTCCTTGAGGCACTCGGTGCGCGGCATCAGCTCCGGCGGCAGCGCCGCGTAGCGCGGGTCGCCGGCCTGCGAGTACTCGGCGTCGTCGGCGATCGGCGGCGGCGGCGTGTCGTACGACCGGCGCCAGATCATGAACTGCTCCTCGCCGAACTCGGCGAGCGTCTCCTTCTTGTTCTTGCCCTGCAGCGCGCCGTAGTGCCGCTCGTTGAGCCGCCAGGACCGGCGGACCGGGATCCAGTGCCGGCCGACGCCATGCAGCGTGATCTCGGCGGTACGGATGGCACGGCGCAGCACCGACGTGTGCGCCAGGTCGGGGGCGATGCCGTGCTCGCGCAGCAGTTCGCCGGCCCGGGTGGCCTCGGCCCGGCCCTTGTCGTTCAGGTCGACGTCGACCCAGCCGGAGAACAGGTTCTTCGCGTTCCACTCGCTCTCGCCGTGCCGAACCAGGACCAGCCTGCCCACGCTCATGCGCCCCTCCTCGCTTCCCGATCGCTCGGTGTCCCATCTTTGCGCGCCGGATCGGGGCGACCGCAGTGGGGCCCGGCAGGGTCCACTGGGTGACTCCGCCACCGGACACCGTGCGGTACCGGCCGGTCAGGTCCGCGGGGCCGGTTCGGCCGGGCAGCTCCGCCGGCCGTTTCGGCGTCCGGTCAGGTCCACTGGCTCGCGCCGTCCAGCTGGTACGAGGTGCCGCTGCCGCCGACCCGGCGCATCACCACCCCGACGGTGGCGCCGTCCAGGTCCCACGCGGCCGGCTCCCAGCCCTGCGCCTCCAGCGCCTCCACCGCCCAGAACAGCCGGGCCGCCACCATTCGACTGCGGCTGGTCGGGTCGGTCATCTCGTGCGCGCTGTTCGTCACCACGAAGACGTACCGGTGCGGGTAGTCGCCGAGCAGTTGCGGGTTCTGCTCCAGCGCCTCCACCGGTAACCAGCGCTCCTGGTGGACGGGGTTGGTCTGCGAGTACATGGGCACCTTCGCACGCCGTTGCCGGATCGGGACGGATCGCAGTATGTCGCATCCGGCCAACCAGCCGGGTCCCAGCGTGATCTGGAAAGCTACCGGCAGCCACCCGAACTGGCGGACGGCATCGACGTGGAGCAATGTAGTCACCGGCGAAACCGCCCCCGGAGACCCGTCACGAACCGTCCGGCCTTACATCACGGCGGGTTTCCTGACACTATCCGGATTCGGACAACTGCCACCGAAGGACGTCATGACCGACGCGAGCTCCGACTACGAGCAGCTGCTCGCGCTGCACCACGCCATGCAGCTGCGTCGGTCCCTGCGCGAGGACGGCCGTGCCGCGCCGGTCGCCGTCCGCCGGCCGACCCGGTACCCGGAGCGGGCAGCCGACCAGGAACTGCTGGTGACGAGCCTGGAGACGATCGGTTCGTCCGCCGACGAGGTGGTGCGCTCGTTCTACGCGCAGCTGTTCCTCGGCCGGCCGTACCTGCGGGGGCTGTTCCCGGCCGGGCTGCGCGCCGACGGTGACCGGCTGTTCAACGCACTGATCGGGCTGGCCGAGGCGCTGTCCGACCTGCCCCGGCTGGTCGAGTCGCTGGAGCAGCTCGGCCGCGACCACCGCAAGTACGGGATCCGGCCGGCGCACTACGACGCGGTGCGGCAGGCGCTGGTGGGCGCCCTGCGCGAGCACGCCGGCGCCGGCTGGCGGCCGGAGTACGAGCAGGCCTGGCTGCGGGCCTACGACTTCGCCGCGGCGGTGATGCAGTCGGCGGAGGCGGCGTCCACCGACCCGCCGTACTGGCAGGGCACGATCGTCGCGCACCACCGGCCGTACCTGGACATCGCGGTGATGAAGGTGCGCACCGACGTGGCCTACCGGTACCGCGCCGGGCAGTACACGACGATCGAGGTGCCGGCGGTCCCGCGCGCCTGGCGACCGTACTCGATGGCCACCGCGCCCCGCCCGGACGGCGTGCTGGAGTTCCACGTCCGGGCGATCGATCTCGGCCCGGTGTCGACCGCGCTGGTGCACGACATGGGGGTCGGGTCGACGTTGCGGCTCGGCCCGCCGATGGGTTCCGCGGTGATCGAGACGACCGGCGAGCGCCCGTTGCTGGTGGTGGCCGGCGGTACCGGGCTCGCGCCGTGCCGGGCGATCGTCGAGCAGGTGCTGACCACCCAGCCGGGTCGGCCGGTGCAGCTGATCTTCGGCGCCCGGCACACCCAGGAGCTGTACAACCTGCCGATCCTGGCGCAGCTGGCCGACCGGTACCCGGCGCTGACGCTGGTGCCGGTGGCGACCGACGACCCGGACTTCCCCGGCCCGCGCGGCGCGCTG
The DNA here is from genome assembly GCF_016865425.1 of Actinocatenispora thailandica. Taxonomy (NCBI): domain Bacteria; kingdom Bacillati; phylum Actinomycetota; class Actinomycetes; order Micromonosporales; family Micromonosporaceae; genus Actinocatenispora; species Actinocatenispora thailandica. The sequence continues at coordinate 6,223,264 of NZ_AP023355.1, forward strand.
CCGGAGCTGGTCGCCTCGTCCGGCCCGTGGCACCGGCACGAGGTGTACCTGTCCGGCCCGCCCGGCCTGGTGCACGCCCTGGACCGGGTGCTGGCCCGCCTCCGGGTCCCGCCCCCGCAGATCCACCACGACCCGCTCCCGGACTGACACCAGCAGGTCGATCATGGTGTTGTCCTGCCAGCAAGCGCTTGCCCGCCAGGACAACACCATGATCAACTTTGCTGCGGGGGGCGGGGGTCGGCGCGGGTGGGGTCGGCGAAGTGGGCGAAGGCGCGCAGGTTGGCGAGCGACTCACCACGCTTGACCCGCCATGCCCACTCCCGGCGGATCGCCGAGCCGAAGCCGATCTCCAGCATCTCGTCGAAGCTCTCGTCCGCGTAGGTCAGCACCGAACCGAGCAACCGGTCCAGCTCCTCGGCGGTGACCGCGGCCAGCGGCACCCGGCCCATCAGGTACACGTCGCCGACGGTGTCGATGGCGAACGACACCGCGTACATCCGCGCGTTGCGGCGCAGCAGGTACGCCCAGAGCTGCTCCCGGTTCTCGTCCGGCTGACGCATCACGAACGCCTCGACCCGCAGGGTGTGCTGGCCGACGATCAGGTTGCAGGTGGTCTTCAGCTTGTGCGTGCCCGGCAGCGTCACCGCGAAGCTGGCTTCGCCGGTACGCTCCCAGGCCAGCTCCGCACCGGCCAGGCTCTGCTCGATCAGCTCGGTGATCTCGGCATGCGTCATCTCGCCATCACAACACGGCGCGGCCGGCGGTCAGGCGCAGGCCCTGGTGCGGCGGCGGTTCTCCCCGATCGCGTCGGTGTAGACGTCGAGCAGGCCGTCCGCGGTGCGGTCCCAGGAGAACCGCCTGGCGTGATCGACGCCGGCGGCGGCCAGCGCGGCGCGGCGGTCCGGTGCGGCGAGCAGCTCACCGAGCACCGTCGCCCACCGCTGCGGGTCGTGCCCGTCGACCAGCACGCCGGTCTCGTCGTGCCGCACCGCCGTGGTCAGCCCGCCGACCGCGGCGGCCACCACCGGGGTACCGCAGGCCTGCGCCTCCAGCGCGACCAGCCCGAACGACTCGTTGTGGCTCGGCACGCAGACCAGGTCGGCGCACCGGTACAGCTCGGCGAGCCGGGCACCGGGCTGCGCCGGCAGGAACCGGACCCGGTCGGTGACGCCCAGCTCGGCGGCGAGCCCGCGCAGGTAGTCGGGTCGTGCGGTGGCGGTGCCGCTGGCGCCACCGGCGACCACGGCGACGACCGGCCGGCCCAGCGCCGCCTCCCGGTCGCGCAGCCGGGCCAGCGCGCGCAGCAGCACGTCCGGCGCCTTCAGCGGCTGGATCCGCCCGACGAACAGCACGATCAGCGCGTCGGTCGGCAGGTCGTGCCGCCGGCGCAGGTCGGCGGTGGTGTTCGGACCGGCCGCGGTGAACCGGTCGCCCGGCGTGAAGCACTCCAGGTCGACGCCGGGCAGCACGACCGACACCCGGCCCGGCTCCGCGCCGTACTGCCGGATCAGGTCGTCGGCCTCCGCGGCGGTGTTGGCGACCAGCCGGTCGGACTCGGCGACCACCTGGTCCTCGCCGATGATCCGGGTCGCCGGCTCGGCCCGGTCGCCGTCGGCGAGCTGCGCGTTCTTGACCCGGCCAAGGGTGTGCGCGGTGTGCACCATCGGCACCCCCCACCGGTCCGCCACCAGGTAGCCGGCCTGGCCGGACAGCCAGTAGTGCGAGTGGACCAGGTCGTACCAACCGGCCGGGCGGGCCGCCTCGGCGCGCAGGATGCCGGCGGTGAACGCGCACAGCTGGGCCGGCAGGTCGGTCTTGGTCAGCCCCTCGTACGGCCCGGCCGGCACGTGCCGCACCCGCACCCCGTCGGCGAGCTGGGCGACCGGCGGCTCGCTGCTCGTGGTGGCCCGGGTGAAGATATCGACCGCGACGCCGCGGGCGGCGAGCCGCTTCGCCGCCTGCACGATGTACACGTTCATCCCGCCGGAGTCGCCGGTGCCCGGTTGGTGCAGCGGTGAGGTGTGCATGGACAGCAGCGCGATCCGGTGCGGGCGGTCGGCGTCCGGCCGGCCCGGCCCGGGGCACAGATGCACGTTCGGGGTGCCGCGCAAGACCATCAGTCCTCCTTCGATCCCCCGTACCCATCTTTGCCTGGTGATACGACAATCACCGAACTACCCGGGCCCGTCAGTGACGGATCTCGCATGGCAGGATCGGGATCATGGCCGACACGAAACGACCGGTGGCCGTGGTCACCGGTGCCTCCAGCGGGATCGGTGCGGCGAGCGCCCGGCAACTGGCCGCCGCCGGCTACCACGTGGTCGCGGCGGCCCGGCGCGCCGACCGGCTCAGCGCGCTGGCCGCCGACCTCGACGGTACGGCGGTGACCTGCGACATCACCGACGCCGAGCAGGTGGCCTCGCTCGCCGACACGGTCGCCGGCCTGCCCGGCGAGCTGCGGGTGCTGGTCAACAACGCGGGCGGGGCGTACGGGCTGGAGCCGGTCGAGTCCGCCGACCTGGCCGACTGGGACACCATGTGGCGGGTGAACGTGATCGGCACCCAGCGGGTCACCGCGGCACTGCTGCCGCAGCTGGTGGCCAGCCACCGCGGCACCATCGTCATGATCACCTCGACCGCCGCGTACGGGGTGTACGAGGGTGGCGCCGGCTACACCGCGGCGAAGCACGCCGAGCAGGCGGTGGCCGAGACACTGCGGCTGGAGCTCGCCGGCCGGCCGGTCCGGGTGGTCGAGATCGCCCCGGGCATGGTGGCGACCGAGGAGTTCTCGCTGACCCGGTTCCACGGCGACGCCGACCGCGCCGCGAAGGTGTACGAGGGGGTCGCCGAGCCGCTGACCGCCGACGACGTCGCCGAATGCGTCCGCTGGTCGGTCGAGCTGCCGCAGCACGTCAACATCGACCGGCTGGTGGTGCGCCCGCTCGCCCAGGCCGGCCAGCACAAGGTCGTCAAGGGCAAGATCGGCTGAGATGCTGCCGGGACGGCTCCCGAACCGCCGGCACGGCGGCTGACGTGCCGGCGCGGCCGTTGGGTGCGATCACCCGGGGCACCACCAACCCGAACCGGCTGCGCCGGGTCGACCGGTACCTCGCGCACCGGTACGGCCGGCTGCTGCGCGGCGCCGCCGACCCGCTGGTGGTCGACCTCGGCTACGGGGCGTCGCCGGTGACCACCCTCGAACTCGCCGCCCGGCTGCGCGCCGCGGCACCGGCGGTACGGGTGGTCGGGTTGGAGATCGACCCGGCCCGGGTCGCGGTGGCCGCCGAGGCGGCCGATCCGCCGCGGGTAGAGTTCCGCCGCGGCGGGTTCGAGCTGGCCGGGCTGCGACCGGTGCTGGTGCGCGCGTTGAACGTGCTCCGGCAGTACGACGAGGCCGAGGTGCCGGCGGCCTGGACGGCACTGCGGCAGGGGCTGGCGGCCGGCGGCGCCGCGATCGACGGTACCTGCGACGAACTGGGCCGGCTCGCCTGCTGGGTGACGCTGACCGCCGCCGGACCGGTCGCCCTCACCCTCGCCGCCCGGCTGTCTACTTTGGACCATCCGGCGATGTTCGCGGAACGGCTGCCGAAGGCGCTGATCCACCGCAACGTGCCCGGCGAGCCGGTCCACGACTTCCTGTCCACACTGGACGCATGCTGGCGGGACGCCGCGCCGTACGCCGCCTTCGGGGCGCGGCAACGGTTCGCGACGGCGGTACGGGCGACCCGGGCCGCCGGCTGGCCGATCGACCCGGAACCGGACCGCTGGCGCCGCGGCGAGCTCACCGTCGGCTGGCCCGCGGTCGCTCCGGCAGCAGCATCCGACACCCGACAGAGAGGCAGGTAAGGCCGTGTCCACCGACAGTGCGGACCACCACGGCAACACATCGCCGCTGGTGCTCCACGTCGGCCGCGAGGAGCTGATCATCCGGCAGCGGTACGAGGTGGTCAGCATCCTCAACGACATCCTCGTCGGCGGCTGGTTCCTCGTCGGCAGCGTGCTGTTCTTCTTTCCGGCGCGCAACAACCTGGCGATCTGGCTGTTCGTGATCGGCAGCATCGAGATGTTGATCCGCCCGCTGATCCGGCTCGCCCGCCGGATCCACCTGCAACGGCTGCACCCGCGGCTCTCACCGGAGACGACGCGCGACTTCTAGGGGCTGTCTCGAAGTCCCCGACCGGCCGGGCCCGGGACACTCGCCACAGCCCGGGTACGGGCATTCGGCCGGGCCCTCCCGCCGGCTAGCCGGCACCCGGCGGGAGGGCGGCGACGATCTGGCGGGCGCAGGCGTCCGGGTCGGTGGCCGTGGCGTCGACGACCAGGTCGTAGGCCATCCCCTCGTGCACCCGGACGGCCTGGTCCGCGGCCATCCCGGCGATCCGGTCACCGCGCGCGGCCTCCCGGGCCGCCGCGACCACCGGATCGCAGCGCACGCCCACCCACAGCACGTCGAGGCCGGCCAGGGCCGACCGCCACCGCTGCTGCCCGACCGCCCCGGACAGCAGCACCTCGTCGACGATCAGGTGCGCGCCGGCCTTCGCCATCGCGGCCAGGCCGGCCATCCAGGTCTCCTCCAGCCGGCGGAACACCGGGCCGACCACGACCGCACCGGACGGGTCGAACTCGATGCCGCCCCCGGTGGCCGGCAACGCCGCGACGAACGTGTCCACCCCGAACGTCAGCCACGGTTCACTCAGCGCGGCCTGCAGCGCCCGGGCGATGCTCGACTTGCCGGAGCTGGACCCGCCGTTCAGGAAGATCACGTCCACGACCGGTCACCGTAGCCGGGACGGCCCGGCGGGACGACCCATATCCGGGTGGTCGCTTCGGCGAGCGTGTTCGGCGGAGCTTCGCCCCGATGTCATCCGCGGTACATCGGTGCCGGCACAGGATGTTTCTCGGTTGCCGGCGGAGCCCTCCGCCGGGCCCGAACCAAGGAGGACGCGTGCGGAAGACGATGGCCGGGGTCGCCGCGGCGGTGGCCGTGCTCGGCGTGGGTACCAGCGCCTGGGCCGGCCCCGCTGCCGGCCGGACGGCGTACCAGGTGCGGGCCGGGCACGCGGTGCGGGTGGCGACGCACGGCCAGCCGGTGCGCTACACCCAGCCGGCGCACGGCACCGTGGACATCGGCGCGGACGGCCGGCTGCGCTACCACGCGGCGGCCGGGTACACCGGGACGGACAGCTTCACGTACACCGCGAGCGACGCGGTCTCGCTCTACCGGCAGCAGGTCCCGCCGCTCGGCACCGTCGGCGGCGTGTCGATCAGCGGCGAGGCGTACGGGTCGGCGCTCGCCCCGGCGCCGCGGCACCGGGACGAGTTCTACGGACTGACCGACCGCGGGCCGAACGTGGACGGGCCGGACGACAGCAAGGTCGAGCCGCTGCCCGACTTCGCGCCGAGCATCGGGCTGTTCAAGCTGCGTGGCGGCAAGGCGGTACGGCTGCGCACGATCACGCTGCGCGCCCCGGACGGCACCCCGTACAACGGCCGGGTGAACACCGTGGCCGACACCGGCGAGACCATCACCGACCTGGCCGGTCACCCGCTCGCTCCCTCGCCGTACGGGTACGACCCGGAGGGTCTCGTCGCCGCGGCCGACGGCACGTTCTGGGTCTCCGACGAGTACGGACCGTTCGTCACGCACTTCGACGCGCGGGGGCGGCAGCTCGAACGGCTCTCCCCGTACGACGGGAGCCTGCCGGCGGAGCTGAGGCACCGCAAGCCCAACAAGGGCATGGAGGGGCTGACGATCACGCCGGACGGGCACACCCTGGTCGGCGTGCTGCAGTCGCCGTTGCAGGTGCCCGACCTCACCGAGAAGGTGAAGAACGTCGCGCTGACCCGCATCGTCACCTACGACCTGCGCACCGGCGTCAGCCACGAGTACCCCTACCTGCTGCACGATCCGGACCAGAACGACACCGCGGTCAGCGAGATCACCGCCCTGTCGGCGACCCGCTTCCTGGTCGACGAGCGGGACGGTGCGGTCGAGCCGGGCGCGAACAAGAAGCTGTACCAGGTGGACCTGTCCGGGGCGACCGATGTCGGTCCACATGCGACAGTGCCGGGTGCCCGCTACGACCCCGATCTCGGCCTCACCGTCGACGGGCAGTCGCTGGAGCAGCTGGCCGGCCGGCACGGCACCGCCGAGACCGCCGCCATCCTCACTGCCCACGGCATCACCTCGGTGGCCAGCACGCTGCGCCTCGACGTCGGCGCGCTGACCACCTCGCTCGGCCCGAACGGGCAGTTCTTCGGCCACGACAAGGTCGAGGGCGTCGCCACCACGAACGGTGGCCGAACGCTGGCCCTCAGCAACGACAACGACTTCGGCCTGGACGGCCTGACCAACGACACCCCGCCGTACGCGTTGCGCGTCAAGTCGCTGCCCACCGGCGTTCAGGACACCGGCGAGTACCTCGCCATCGACATGTCCAAAGTGGACAGTTCAACCTGGACGGTACCCACCCGCACCGTCACCGTGCAGGTGCGCGTCCACCGCTGACCCCGACCGCAGCACCCGGCGCCCCGGCCGACCAGCCGGGGCGCCGGCCCGCTCGCTGCGCAGGCCGGAGGAGCCGACAACCTCGAAGAGTGATCGAAGCCATACGGATCAGCTCGGCCGCTGTCGCACTTTGCCGTCCCGTTCATCACACCCCGTCGCTAGCGTCACGTTCATGCCCTCCATCTACCCGACGACGGCGCCTGCCGGTATCTGGAGGAACTGATGTCCACGCACACCTTCGAGTACCAGAGCGAGTACGCGCGCCGCCTCCGCGCCGAAGGCGAAGCCCAGGGCGAGGCCAGAGGCGAGGCCAAGGCGTTGTTGCTGATCCTCGGCGCACGGGAGTGGCAGGTCACCGGCGATCTTCGGCGGCGCGTCGACGGGTGTACGGACTCAGACCAGCTCAACCGCTGGCTGGTGCGAGCGGCCAACGCGACGTCCCTGGACGAGGTCTTCGACTGAGAACGACGGCAGAGCGGCCCCGGTCATCGACCGGGGCCGCTCTCGTCACCGGGCCGTTTTGAGCGCGCTGGTGAAAGCGGACCAGGCCGTCGGGGTCACCAGCAACGCCGGGCCGGACGGGTCCTTGCTGTCGCGTACCGCCACCACACCGGGCAGGTTCCCGGCCACCTCGACACAGTTACCGCCGCTGCCGCCGGATCGGCTCGACTTCCGCCACCGGGCGTCTCGCAGCTCCATCCGCTACCACTCCTTCGCCGTCGCTTCGATGAAGTCCCGCGACCGCTCCGGGTCGAGGGAGCGCGTGTTGAGATCGCGCATGATGAACTCGTAGCGCGCCAGTTCCTTCGACTTGTCCAGGTACAGCGCACCAGTGGCGCCTTCGACGTAGACGAGGTCAGGCTCCGCGAACGCCTCCGGGAAGCCCAACAGGACGAAAGTACCTTCGGTACCCGCGTGCGCACCTGCCGCGAATGGCAGCACCCTGATCGTCACGTTGGGCAGATCGGTCCACCGGATCAGTTGCGCCAACTGCCGACGCATCACCGCTGCGCCGCCAAATGCTGACCGCAGCAACGACTCGTTGATGATCACATCGAATCTTGGAACGCTCGGCGACTCCCGCGTCAGGAGCGACTGCCGATCAATTCGTAGCTGTACCCGACGCTCGATTTCGTCGTCCGAATCATCTGACGCGGCTCGGTAGACAGCCCGCGCATAGTCGGCTGTCTGCAGCAGTCCGGGCAGTGCGTCGGACGCGTAGGTCCGAATCCGATCGGCGGCCTGCTCGAAGCTGACGTACATTTCGAACCAGTCGGGGATCACGTCGCCGCGGCTGTGCCACCAGCCTTTGTTGCGCGACTCCGCCGACAGCGCGAGCAGCACCTCGCGCATCTCGTCGGACGCCCTGAGCACCTGGGTCAGGGACAGCACGTCGGAGCGGACCACCGGCGACTGGCCGGTCTCGATCCGCCACACCTTGGACCGGTGCCAGCCGAGTTCGGCGGCCAACTCGTCGGCGGTCACTCCGGCGCCGTCACGCAGCGCACGCAACTGCCGGCCCAACTGCCGCCGGGGAATCGCCGAGCCCACATCCGTCATCGCAACCTCCGCAAGGATGAAGTGTCGCATACGGAACCCAGGAGTCACACCATGCAACACCGACTCTGGATTACGCAACATGCGACAGAATCTGACACAAAGAATTCCTGACAATGAACAACGTAAAACGTTGTACAAGCCCAGCGGGCACGCTAATGTCCGCTCGTCGGACGTGACGTTGCGCCGGAGCATCCACTGCGAAGCGTGACGACACTCGACCCGGCCGGACCCGGTGACTCCCCCGTCGCGACGTCCGGCCGGTAGCCGGTCCCTCTCCGTCGTACCCGGAGAGGGACCGGCCCGGCGGGGCGCGGTGAGCCGCCAAGCATCCACCACGCCCCGGACCCCATCGAGCCGATCGGAGAGACCGTGATGGAGTTCGTTCACCGTACCGTTTGCGCGTTGCGAACGGTAGCCGACCGATACCGCACCGCACTGGAACGGTTGCGCCGCAACGACTACGACCCAGCCGGGTGGTGGCGATGAGCCCGCTGACCGCCGCGGCCGTGGCCACCCTCGCCGTACTGCTCGTGCTGCTCGCCGCCGCGGCCGCAGTCGTGACCGCCGTCGAGGCGCTGTCCCGCGCGCTGCGCCGCCGGCGAGCACGCATCGCCGCGCTGCCCGCGGTGCGCCCGACCGATCCGTACCGGCCGGCGCACACGAACGTGCCACCGCCGGAACGTCAGGCCGACCCGTATCGACAGGCGCTCCGGCTGGCCAGCCACCGCGCGCCGACCGGAGCCCCGTCATGGCCGCGGTGACCGGCCGGCTGCCGGCCGTCGGCGATCTGGTCTGGATCACCGAACGGGCCCTGCTACGCCCCGGCGACCAACCGGTACGGCACTGGCGGGTGATCGCCGTCGAACTCGACCCGGACCGACCCGGCTGCTGCCGCCTCCTCGGCTGGGACGCCGATCGGCATGGCCGACCCGGCTACGAGGGCGAGACCTGGCGCACGGTTCGCGTCGACGGACTCACCATCCAACCCGGCGCAACTGCTGGGCCCGGTCCCGGATGACGACGAAGGCCCGGCCCTCGGGGCCGGGCCTTCGGAGTCGTCCCGGGTCAGCCGACGCCGGCGTAGGAGTGCAGGCCGGTGACGACGAAGTTGACCCCGAACAGGTTGACCATCATGGTCGCCCAGCCGACGATCGCGATCCAGCCGGACCACCGGCCGCGCAGGCTCGGGGTGGCGCGGGCGTGCAGGAACGCCGCGTACACCACCCAGGCGATGAACGACCAGGTCTCCTTCGGGTCCCAGTTCCAGTAGGTACCCCAGGCGTGCTCGGCCCAGATCGCGCCGCACATGATGGCGAACGTCCAGATCGGGAACGCGAGCGCGTGCAACCGGAAGCCGAGCCGTTCGATGCTCTCCGCGGACGGCAGCCGTTCGCCGAGCGTCAGCGGGAACCGCAGCGGCCGCTCCACGTAGTCGTCGCCCTCGATCCGCTGCGCCCCGGCCTCCACGGCGAGCGCGTGCTCCCGGCGCTCCTGGATCAGGTAGAGCGACATCGTCACGAATCCGACCATGAACAGTCCGGACGCCACGGTCATCGCGCTGACGTGGATGACCAGCCAGTACGAGTTGAGCGCCGGCACCAGCGGCCCGGCAGTGGCGTACAGCTTCGCGGCGTCCAGGCAGAGCAGGATCGCCACCACCAGCGACACGAACAGCCCCAGGTGCCGCACCGACGGCCGCTTGTACGCCACGACCAGCCAGGCCACCGTCGCGATGAAGCACGCGGTGAGCACGTACTCGTACATGTTGCCCCACGGCACCCGGTGCGCCGCGAGCGAACGGAACACCAGGCAGGCGGCGTGCGTCGCGGCCGCGACCGTCTGTACGCCCAGCGCGATCCTGCCGATCGTCGCGGCCCGCCCGGCGTCCACCGGCGGCCGGTGCGTCGACTCGACGTCCTCGCCGTCGTCGACCACCGGTATCTCGGTGCCGTCCGTGGCGACCAGTACCTTCGTCGCCTGGCGCGGCTTGCGGGCGGCGATGCGGGCGACCACGCCCTGCCGGCCGAAGGCGTACTCGATGGCGTAGCCGACCATGGCCACGATGTAGCCGAGGACCGCCGCCACCATCAGGCCATCGGAGATCGAGGAGTACACGACCGTCAGTCCTTTCCTCGTGCCCGCGCGCCGCCTTCGGCGCCTGTCTGTGCCCGCGCGCCGCCTTCGGCGCCTGTCTGTGCCCGCGCGCCGCCCTCGGCGCCGGCCTGTTCCGGAGTCGCGCCGTCGGCGTCCGGCGGTGTTCGGGGCGGCCCGCCGGCGGCGGCCACCAGCCTGTCGAACTCGTCGGAGAAGCCGGCGTACTCGTTGCGGGCCAGCCCGCCGGCGCTGACCGCGCTGCCGGCACCGTCCGGGGCGAACCGGAACCACACCCGGCGACGCCGGATGGTCAGCGAGCCGAGCAGGCCGGCGAGCATCGCGATGCCGGCGATCAGCATGATCCGGGACGCCGGATCGCGCCGGATCTGCAGCGTCGCCCACCGTTTCACGCCGACGAACTCGACCTTCGTCCCGTCGTCCAGCGTCCAGCTCTGCCCCGGCCGCAGCAGCTTCGGGTTCTTGCCGATCTGCTTCAGCTGGCCGTTGGCGATCTGGCTGTGGTCCAGGGTGTACACCGAGTGCGGGATGCCGGCGTCGGTGCCGGTGTTGCCGCGGTAGGCGAACAGCAGCAGCCCCGGATCACGCAGCCCCGGGTAGGTGGACGCCTGGCCACCCCGCTTCGCGGTGGTCGGGAAGAAGACCCCCTGGAATGCCATCTGCAGGTCGACGTTGCGCTTGCCGGTCTTCGGGTCGACGTTGGCGTCCGGGAACAGCGCCACCCCGTTGCTGGTGAAGTTGCCGTCCTGCGGGATGAACGGGGCGGTCGTCGTCTGCGTCCGGCCGTACCGGTCGGTGTAGCGGATGACCGGCGAGTAGCCGTTGCCGACCAGGTAGACCGAGGCACCGTTGATCCGCAGCGGATGGTTCACCGACAGGTCGTACTTGTGGCTGCCGCCCTGCCCCGGCACGTCGTAGGTCATGTCGGCGGAGTAGTGCAGCGGCTGCCCGTTGGGCAGGAAGCTGGCGTGGAAGTCGGTCATCGTCAGGCAGAACGGCGGCAGGTCGCCGCCCTTGATCCGGGACCCGAGGCTGTACTCGTCGTACTGCTGCAGGGTGTTGCAGAAGCCGTTGTCGGCGCCCTGCATGATCAGCCGGCCGCCGTGCCAGCCGTAACCGGCGCCGTACGCGACCCCGACCAGCACCGCCACCAGCGAGAAGTGGAACAGCAGGTTACCGGTCTCGCGCAGGAAGCCCTTCTCCGCGCTGACCGTCACGCTGCCGTCGTCGTGCCGGCGCAGCGCCGAGCGGAACCGGGCGCCGCGCAGCTTCTTCTGCGCCTGCCGGGCCGCCTGCACCGGCTCCGACTCGGCGCGGTACTCCCGGTGCACCCGCAGCCGGGACAGCTGCCGCGGCGCGTCCGGCGGGGTGCGCCGCAGTGCCCGGACGTGTACCCGGATCCGCGGCGTGAGGCAGCCGACCAGCGACACGAACAGCAGCAGGTAGATCGCGGCGAACCAGGGCGACGAGAACACGTCGAACATCCCGGCCTTGTCCAGGATCGGCGCCAGCGTCGGATGCTGCGTGTAGTAGGTGTCGACCTTGTCGGAGTTCAGGCTGTACTGCGGCAGCAGCGAGCCGGGCGCCGCCGCCACCGCGAGCAGGAACAGCAGCAGCAGCGCGGTACGCATGCTGGTCAGCTGGCGCCACCAGCGCCGCGCGGTGGCCAGCACGCCGTGGCCGGCGACCCGCCGCGCCGAGTCGGCCGCGGGCCGGCTGGACAGCGCGTTCTCGTCCTCGCGGCCGGCCTCCGCCAGCTCCGGCGCGCGGTTCTTCTCCTCGGTCGTGGCCATCTACACGTTCACCTTTCCGGCGCCGACCTCGGCCTGCAGCCAGATCGTGAAGGCGTCCCAGGCGCCGGTCAGCAACGCCACGCCGACCAGGATCAGCAGCACCCCGCCGATCCGGGTCACCCAGACGCTGTGCCGCCGGATCACCCCGAACACCTGCAACAACCGACGGAACCCCAGCCCGAACGCCAGGAACGGGATGCCCAGCCCCAGGCAGTACGCCACCGCCAGCAACACGCCGCGGCCCACCGAACCCTGCACGGCGGCCAGGCTGAGCACCGCGCCGAGCGTCGGGCCGACGCACGGCGTCCAGCCGAGCGCGAACACCGCGCCCAGCACCGGCGCACCGACCAGGCCCGCCGCCGGTACCCGGTGCACCCGGGCCTCCCGCTGCATACCCGGAATCACGCCGAGAAACGCCAGCCCGAGCACGATCACCAGCGCGCCGATCACCCGTTCCACCGCGACCCGGTGTTCCAGCAGCGCGCCGCCGAGGCTGGCCACCACCACGCCGGACAGCACGAACACGACGGTGAAGCCGGCGACGAACAGCAGCCCGCCGGCCAGGATCCGGCCGCGCACCCGAGCCCGGGTGCGCGCCTGGGTGCGGGTGGTCACCGCGACGCCACCGGCCGGGGCCGCGTCACCGTCGGCCGCGGACACCGCCCGGCCGTGCGGGTCGGTACCCAGTGCCGCGTCCAGGTCCGCGCCGGCCAGGCCGGTCACGTAGGAGAGGTAGCCCGGGACCAGCGGCAGCACGCACGGCGACAGGAAGCTGACCAGGCCGGCGACCAGGCTCACCGCCAGGGCCAGCAGCAGCGGCCCGGACGCGGCGACGTGCGCGAAGCTGGCACCCATCTAGTCGCCCCGTGCGACCTTCTCGACCATCGGCCGAAGCTTGTCGGCGAGGATCGCGCCCCGCTGTACGGCGGCGATCCGGCCCTTGGCGTCCACGATGATGGTGGCCGGGATCGTGTTCGGCGGCACCACCCGGAAGGCCAGCGCGACCTTGCCCGCCGGGTCGAAGTAGGTCGGGTAGGTCATCCCGCGGCCCTGCACGAACGCCGCCGCGGCGTCGTGCTGGTCGCGGATGTTGACCCCGACGAAACGGACACCCTGCCCCTTCGTCGCCCGGTACACCTGCTCCAGGTCGGGTGCCTCGGCCGCGCACGGGTTGCACCAGGACGCCCAGTAGTTGATCACGACCACGTGACCGCGCAGCGAACCCAGCGACAGCGTCTTGCCGCTGCCCAGCAGGGTGCCGGAAACGGCCGGCGCCTGCTTCCGGTCGCCCGGGGCGAACTGCTGCGACTTCCCGTCGCCCGCGACGTACCGGTTGTCCCCGCCGTTCTGCTGGTTCACCGCACCGCTGCCGGTCGAGCAGCCGGCCGCGAGCAGCGCGCAGGCCGCCAGTACGGCCGTCACGACGCCCAGCCGCCTGCTCCGTCGACGCAGTGACCGCATGGCTCAGGCCCCGTGCTCGGCGGCGACCGGCGAGGACGCCACCAGGTCGGCGGCGGGCTCCGAGTAGGAGATGCCGGTCAGCCGGTCACCCTCGAAGTGGAAGGAGGTGAGGCTGGCCAGGCCGCACTGCCGCTTCCGCGGGTCGTGCCACAGCTTGCGGCCCTCCGCGTACCGGCGGAGCAGCCAGATCGGCGACTGGTGCGAGACGCACACCGCCTCGTGGCCGGCCGCCCGGTCCCGCGCGTCGTGCAGTGCAGCGGTCATCCGGCGGGCGATCTCGACGTACGGTTCGCCCCAGGACGGCCGGAACGGGTTGCGCAGCTTCGGCCACACCGACGGGTTCTTCAGCGCGCCGTCGCCGACCCCGAACCGCTTGCCCTCGAACCAGTTGCCGGACTCGATCAACCGCGGGTCGGTGTCGATCGACAGTTCCAGCGCCGCCGCGATCGGTGCCGCGGTCTGCTGCGCCCGCTCCAGCGGGCTCGCCACCAGGTAGGTCACGTCCCGGCCGGCCAGCACCGCGGCGGCGGCCTCGGCCATCCGCTCGCCGCGCTCGGACAGCCGGTAGCCGGGCAGCCGACCGTAGAGGATCTTCTCCGGGTTGTGCACCTCGCCGTGCCGCAGCAGGTGCACGGTGGTGGTCAGCGGCATCGTCGGCTCCGGTCCGGTGGTCACGGGGTGTCCAGGGCGGCCGCCGCGGCGCGGGCCGCGTCCGGCAGTGCGGCGGCGATCTGCTCCACCGCGGCGGCGTCGTGCGCGCCCGAGACGAACCACACCTCGAACGCGCTCGGCGGCAGGTAGACGCCGCGGTTCAGCATCGCGTGGAAGAACGCCGCGTACGCGGCGGTGTGCTGGCGCTTCGCGCCGGCGAAGTCGCGCACCTCGGCGTCGGTGAAGAACACCGAGAACATGGTGCCGGCGAACGACACCCGGTGCGGCACGCCCGCCTCGGTCAGCGCCTTGTCGGCCAGCTCGGCGATGGTGTGCGCGGTGGCGTCGAGCTGGGCGTACAGCTCGGGGGTGCAGCCGCGCAGGGTGGCCAGCCCGGCGGCGCAGGCCAGCGGGTTACCGGACAGGGTGCCGGCCTGGTAGACCGGGCCGTTCGGGGCCAGCTGGGCCATGATGTCGCGCCGGCCGCCGAACGCCGCCGCCGGCAGCCCGCCGCCCATCACCTTGCCGAACGTGTACAGGTCGGCGTCGGCGGGATCCAGCTCGCTCCAGCCACCGCGGGCGGCCCGGAACCCGGTCATCACCTCGTCGACGATCAGCAGCGCGCCGTGCCGGTGGGCCAGCTCGGCGAGCCTGCCGTTGAAGCCGTCGCGCGGCGCGACGACACCCATGTTGCCGGCCGCCGCCTCGGTGATCACCGCCGCGACCGTGTCCGGGTTCGCCGCGAACGCGGCCTCGACCGCCGCGAGGTCGTTGTACGGGAGCACGATCGTGTCGGCGGTCTCGGCCCCGGTCACCCCGGGCGAATCGGGCACCGCGGACCCGGCCCGCTCGGCCGCCTCGGCCAGCGTGGCGACGCCGGAACCGGCCGCGGCGAGCAGCGCGTCCACGTGCCCGTGGTAGCAGCCGGCGAACTTGATCACCTTGGTCCGGCCGGTCGCGCCCCGGGCCAGCCGGATCGCACTCATCGTCGCCTCGGTACCGGAGTTGACCAGCCGCACCTGCTCGACCGGGGTCCGGGCGACGATCTCCTCGGCCAGCGTCACCTCGCCGGGCGTCGGGGTGCCGAAGCTGGTACCGGCGGTCGCGGCAGCGGTCACCGCCTCGATCACGCCCGGGTGCGCGTGCCCGAGGATCAGCGGCCCCCACGAACAGACCAGGTCGACGTAGCGGCGACCGTCCGCGTCGAACAGGTACGGGCCGCTGCCGCGCACCATGAACCGGGGCGTGCCGCCGACCGCCTGGAACGCGCGGACGGGTGAGTTGACCCCGCCCGGCACCACGGTGCGGGCGCGATCGAACAGGTCCTGGGAAACGGGGGCGTCGCTCGGGTACCCGGCGCCGGCCGTCGAATCAGCTGAGGTCACAACTCCGCCATTGTGGCAGGTCCTTCTACGCGCTGTCGGAGACCCCCGGATCCGGACCGCTACCTCACATCGGTCGGCGCCGCAACCCGCCCCGCCGTACCTGTGGACAACCCGGCCGGGGCTGTGGACAACCAGGTGGTCGCCGGGTCAAGCCGTCATCATTGCCGCATGACCACCTGCCGACCGACCCGAAACGGAGGATCATGATGGCCATGCCGGTGCCGCGCGACGAAGGCGACCTCAAGGCAGCTGGCCTGGTGCTGCCGACGACCGGCCCGTGGACCGTCGACGACCTCGCCAGGCTGCCCGACGACGGCCTGCAGTACGAACTGTTCGACGGGATGCTCGTGGTGAGCCCGGCGCCGCTGCCGGCGCACCAGAGCGCGGTGAGCGAGCTGCACGTTCTCCTGCACGCGGGATGCCCGCCGGACCTGCAGGTCTTCGTGGCGCCGCTGAACTACCAGCCCGACCGGTTCACCTCGGCGCAACCCGATCTGCTCGTGGCGCAGCGCGAGCACGGCGAGGAGCACGACGTCCGACGGCCGCTGCAACTCGCCGTCGAGGTGCTGTCGCCGTCGACGAGGCGCAAGGATCTGACCGTCAAGCGGGAGACCTACGCCCGCACCGGCGTCGCCGCCTACTGGATCGTGGATCCGGACAAGGAGTCGATCCGGGTCCTGGAACTGACCGACGGGGCGTACGAGCAGGTCGGCGAGGTCACCGGGGACGAGCGGCTCACCGTCGAGCATCCGTTCCCGGTCACCCTCCACCCGGCCAGCCTGCTGCGGAGCTGACCGCGGCCGGCGATCCGGCGGTCGCCGGACCGGCGATCGGGGCGGAACCCGCATCGGGCGAGGGGCGGAGCCCGGGCCTGCGAGCGGGGCGGAACCCGCGTCGGCGAGGGGGCGGAGCCCGCGTCGGCCACCACCTGGGACAGCCGAGCCTGACTCAGCCGGCGACCGGGTCTGCCGGCGACGGGGTGGAGCCCACGGTCAGCCGGCGACCGGCTCGCCGAGCGGCTGCAACGTCGGCACCCAGGCAACCTGACGCTGCCACAGCTGGTAGCGCGCCCTGGCCCGGCCGGCTTCGCCGTGCGCCACCGCCAGCCGGCGGGCCGGCCACCGCACCGGGTCGAGCAGCCGGTAGGTCGCGCTGGTCGCGCCCAGGTCCACCTCGACCAACGCCGCGTCCACCAGGTCGGCGATCGCGATGCAGGCCGTGCTGCGATCCAGCCAGTCTGCGGTCAGCCACTCCACCGCGGCGAGGTCCACCGCGCCGGGCCACGCCGCGAGCCACCGCAGCAGCCGGGCCGCCGGCGGCGACAGCAGCCGGTACGACCAGGCGAGGTTGGCGTCCAGGCTGGCCTGCCGGGCCGGCGCCACACCGTGCTGCTCGGCGGGTTGCCGGTGCGCCGGCGGCTCACCGCCCGCCGACCATCCGGCATCCAGCGGCCAGTCGGGTGCCCCCGCCCGTTCCGGCACCGCCGGCCGGGAACCCGCCGCCCGCTCGGCCAGGGCCGCCCCCGGGCCGGCCGGTCGCTCGCCGACGGCCGGTTCGAACCCGACCGACCACCCGGCGCCGGCCTGGCCGAGATCGCGCGGCCAGCCCGGATCGAACGGGCCCGGAGCGTTCGAGTCGAGATCGCGCGACCGGTCCGGATCGAACGGAGCCGGAGCGCTCGACCCGCCGTCCGGGCCGGGATCGCGCGGCCGGTCCGGATCGAACGGGCCCGGAGCGTTCAACACGGCGTCCGGATCGACATCCGGGCCGCTCAGCAGGTCGGTGATCACCGCGGCCGGCAGCGCCCGCAGCCGGGGCACCGCGAGTTCCAGCGCCGCGGGCAGCCCGGCCAGCCGCCCGGCCAGCCGGGCCAGGCCGCCGGACCGCCCATCGCCGGGCGGGCCCGCCCGACCGTCCCCCGCGATGCCCGCCCGGCCGTCACCTCCGTCCCGGGCGGCGCCCAGGCGGTCGGCCAGCAGCTCGGTCGCCTCGACCCGGCCGAGCGGGTCGAGGTGCCAGACCGTCTCGCCGGGCACCCCGAGCGGCGTGCGGCCGGTCGCCAGTACCCGCAGGGTCGGGCAGCTGGCGATCAGCCGGGTCACCAGCGCGCGGACCGCGCCGCGGGCCACCTCGCAGGTGTCCAGCAGCAGCAGGCACCGGCGCGGCTGGAGGTGCTCGACGAGCACGTCCACGGCGCGCTGGCCCGGGCCCGGCCGCAACCCCAGCGCCGCCGCCAGCAGCCCGGCGACCGACCGGTCGCCGCCGCGCCGCGTCCCGTCCGCGAGTTCGGCCAGGTCGACCAGCCAGGCACCGTCGGCGAGGCGGTCCGCAGCCGGGTCGGCGTCCCCGCGCGGCGGCACCGGCTGTACCGGCCGGAGCAGATCCCGGGCCACCTCGACGGCCAGCCGGGTCTTGCCGACGCCGCCAGGGCCCCAGATGGTGACGAGCCGGTGCCGGCGGAGGTGCCCGGCCAGCTCAGCTCGGTCCCGGGCGCGGCCGACGAACCGGGTCAACGGTTCCGGCAGGTTGTGGCAGCGGCCGTCCACGGTCTTCGGGCGGGGGAAGTCACGGGCCAGCCCCGGCGCGACGATCTGGTACAGCCTGGTCCGGTCGTCGAAGCCGCGCAGCCGGTGCAGGCCCAGGTCGGTCAGCGCTACGTCGCCGGCCCGCGCCGCGGTCGCGGCGGTGCACAGCACCTGGTCGCCGGCGGCGGCCGCGGCGACCCGGGCGGCCCGGTGCACCTCCAGGCTCGCGTACTCGCCGTTCGCGGCGACGGCGTACCCGGTGTGCAGCCCCATCCGTACCCGGGGGCGCAGGTCCGGGGCCGGCCACGGGTGCGCGGCGAGGGCGCGCTGGGCCCGGATGCAGGCGCGTACCGCGTCGGCGGCGTCGGCGAAGGCGGCGAAGAACGAGTCGCCTTCGGTGAGCAGTTCGGCCCCGCCGAACTCGCCGAGGCACCGCCGCAGCAGCAGCCGATGCTCGCCGAGTACCGCCCGGTAGCCGGGCCCCAACGCGTGTGCGAGTCTGGTGGAGCCTTCGATGTCGGTGAACAGGAAGGTGACCAGACCGCTGGGCAGGCTGTCGTGCCTCATCGTCTTCTCCGCTGCTCGGCAATGGCCGTGCTGGTCGGGGGCCGCCCGATGGCCGGCGCCGTCGTCGGATCCGCCACGAAGGTACGGCGCCCGCGGCGCGACGATCGCCGGCACGGCCACCGGCACTCGGCTCACCGGCAAGCGCGGTACCTCCTGCCCAACAGTTGATCTCACGGCGGCTCGGTGTACGCAACGAGGGCCCCCAACACCGGTTGCGTACCCGTTCCCGGGCGGCCATCCTCCTCCACCGGCCTGCTGCGGCACAGCCTGCCGGAGTCGCGGCGCCACCGCGCGCCATCCCGGCACCGGTGCCGTTCGCCCCCGCAAGTACCGGCGGGGGTCGTTGCGCGGAGCGGCCGGACGGGCCACGATCGCAGTCATGCCGCACGAGGTACGCGCAGTCCTGGCCACCGCCCGGGACACACCGGTCAGCGTCGAGACGATCACGGTGCCCGACCCGGGCCCGGGCGAGGCCCTGGTACGGGTGGCCGCCTGCGGGGTCTGCCACACCGACCTGCACTATCGCGACGGCGGGATCGGGGACGAGTTCCCCTACCTGCTCGGGCACGAGGCGGCCGGCACGGTCGAGGCGGTCGGCCCGGACGTCACCGAGGTGGCGCCGGGCGACTTCGTCATCCTCAACTGGCGGGCGGTGTGCGGCGTCTGCCGGGCGTGCCGGCGGGGCCGGCCGTGGCTGTGTTTCGACACCCGCAACGCGACGCAGCGGATGACCCGCGCGGACGGTACGCCGCTGACCGCCGCGCTCGGCATCGGCGCGTTCGCCGAGCTGACCCTGGTCGCGGCCGGCCAGTGTACGAAGGTGTCGGCGGAGACGCCCGCGACGGTGGCCGGGCTGCTCGGCTGCGGGGTGATGGCCGGGCTGGGTGCGGCGATCAACACCGGCCAGGTCGGCCGCGGCGACTCGGTCGCGGTGTTCGGCTGCGGCGGGGTCGGGGACGCGGCGATCGCGGGCGCGGCGCTGGCCGGCGCGACCACGGTGGTGGCGGTGGACGTGGACGACCGCAAGCTCGACTGGGCCCGCGGATTCGGCGCCACCCACACGGTGAACTCGCGCAGCGCCGACCCGGTGGCCGAGATCAGGGCGCTGACCGGCGGCAACGGCGTGGATGTCGCGATCGAGGCGGTGGGCCGGCCGGAGACGTACCGGCAGGCGTTCTACGCCCGTGATCTCGCCGGCACGGTGGTGCTCGTCGGGGTGCCGACCCCGGAGATGACGCTGCAGCTGCCGCTGCTGGACGTGTTCAGCCGCGGCGGCGCGCTCAAGTCCTCCTGGTACGGCGACTGCCTGCCGAGCCGGGACTTCCCGACGCTGATCGAGCTGTACCGGCAGGGCCGGCTGCCACTGGATTCGTTCGTGTCCGAGACGATCGGCATCGACGACGTGGAGGCGGCGTTCGGTGCGATGCAGCGCGGCGAGGTGCTGCGCAGCGTCGTGGTGCTGTGAGCGCGGCGATGACGACGAGGATCGAGCAGATCGTCACCGCCGGCGTGTTCGAGCTGGACGGTGGCCGCTGGGACGTGCAGAACAACGTCTGGCTGGTGGGTGACGCACGCGAGTGCCTGCTGATCGACGCGCCGCACGATGCGGCGGCGATCGCCGAGCTGGCCGCCGGCCGGGACGTCGTGGCGATCGCCTGCACGCACGCGCATTCCGATCATGTGGACGCCGCGCTGGCGCTGTCCGAGCTGGTCGACGCGCCGGTACTGCTGCATCCCGACGACCGGGTGCTGTGGGATCTGGTGCACCCGGACCGGGCCCCGCACGCCGAACTGGCGGACGGCGAGACGCTCACGGTGGCCGGCGTCGACCTGCGGGTGCTGCACACGCCGGGGCACTCGCCGGGCTCGTGCTGCTTCCACGCGCCGGCGCTGGGCGCCGTGTTCACCGGCGACACGCTGTTCGAGGGCGGGCCGGGCGCGACCGGCCGGTCGTACTCGGACTACGACACGATCGTCGCGTCGATCACCGACCGGCTGCTGACGCTGCCGGGTTCGACGACGGTGCACACCGGGCACGGGTCGCGGACCACCATCGCGGCCGAGGCGGCGAACGCGGCGGAGTGGCGCCGCCCCGAGTAGGCGACCCGGGCCGGCGCACTCGCCGCAGCGGCGGTCATATCGGCGCGCGGTTTCCCGGAAAGCGCCGCAGGCCGCCGCACCGGCTGGTAACCACATGTCATGTTCAGCAAACGATCCGTGCTCGTGGTCGTACCGGTGCTGCTGACCGCCGCGGTCCTCGCCGGATGCACCAACGGCGGCAAGAAGGGCGGCTCCGGCACCCCGAGCAGCACGACCGCGGCGGGCTCGGACAGCCAGAGCAGCTCGTACGAGAAGGTCGTGTCGAACGTGCTGCGCTCGGTGGTGCAGATCAACACCTCGCAGGGCCTCGGCTCGGGTGTCGTCTACGACGACAAGGGCGACATCGTGACCAACGCGCACGTCGTCGGCAGCGCCACGAGCTTCCAGGTCACCACGGCGACCAGTCAGAAGCCGCTGTCGGCGACGCTGGTGGCGAGCTACCCGCCGAACGACATCGCGGTGATCAGGGTGTCCGGCGACCTGAACGTACCGGCGGCCAAGTTCGGCGACTCCGGCAAGCTGAAGGTCGGCCAGCAGGTACTGGCGATGGGCAGCCCGCTGGGGCTGTCCGGTTCGGTGACCAACGGCATCGTCTCCGCGGTCGGCCGTACCGTGCAGGAGCCGCGCAGCCAGGACGCCCCGGCGACCACGATCAGCGACATGGTGCAGACCTCCGCCGCGATCAACCCGGGCAACAGCGGTGGCGCCCTGGTCGACCTGAACTCGCAGGTCGTCGGGGTACCGACGCTGGCCGCGACCGATCAGCAGGAGGGCGGCGCGGCGCCCGGGATCGGGTTCGCGCTGTCCAGCAACACGGTCACCCGGATCGCCGACCAGATCATCAAGAACGGCTCGGTCGGCAAGTCGGGGCGTGCCGCGCTCGGGGTGACGGTCCGGCCGGTGCTGAACCAGGACTACCAGCCGGCGGGTGCCGCGGTGGTGTCGGTGACGAAGAACGGGCCGGCGGACAAGGCGGGCATCCGGGCCGGCGACGTGATCACCGCGGTCGACGGTACCCAGGTGACCGATGTCGGGCAGCTGACCACGATCCTCGCCGGGCACCAGCCGGGCGACACCGTCGAGGTGACCGTCGACCGGGACGGCAACCAGCAGCAGATCAAGGTCAAGCTCGGCGAGCAGTGACGGCCGCCGGCGCCGCCGCTGCCGGCGCCGGCCGCCACCCGCCCGTCACCCGCGGGTACGGAGCTGGCGCAGGGTCCGGCCGCCGCTGGCGCGCTTGAACAGGTACTCGGCGCGCTCGTAGGACAGCCGGCGCCGGCCGGTCTCCGGGCACAGGTCGGCGGCGGCGGTCCGGCGGGCCGGTGCCGGCCGGCGGTCGCTGCGGAACAGCGGCCCGCAGCGCCGGCCGGCGACCAGCTCCGGCAGCACCTCGGCGGTGCCGGTACCCCAGGTCAGCCAGCCGGTGCCGACCCGCGCCCGGCGGCGCGGCAGGTCCAGGTCGGCCACGTCGAGGGCGAGCGCCGCGCTGACCGCGGCGCCGGACTCGGCAAGCAGCAGCCACAGCGCCCGCTCCCGCACCGCGACGCCGGGCCGGGCGCAGAGCGCGGCGAGCTCGGCCGCCGGCATCGGCGCGGTACGGCCGGCCGGCTCGGCCCGCCGTGCCAGCCCGGCGTCGAGTCCGGCGCGGCCGGCCCAGCCGCCGAACGACCGGACCGCCGCGCGGTGCCGGTTCCAGGTACGGGAGGCGGCGCCGCCCCAGGCCGAGTCGAAGACCCGGGCGACGGCGTCCGCGGTGACGTCGGCGAGCGGGATGCTCGGGCCGAGGTCGAGGCAGAGCCGGCGCAGCGTCTGCCGGTACGAGCGGAGCGTGCCGGCCCGGTGCCGGTCCCGGTCGAGGAACTCGCGTACCGCGGCGTCCAGGGTGCGGGCGGACGGCGGCGCGGCGGGCAGTGCGGCGGCCCGGCGGCGCAGGAAGGTCCGTTCGGCGGCGGTGCCGGCCAGCGCCGCCGCCCGGTCGTACTCGCGGCGGGCCTCGCCGGTGCGGCCGACCCGGGCCAGCAGGTCGGCCCGCACCCCGGGCAGCAGGTGGTAGTCGCGCAGCGCGGGGTCGCCGGCCAGCTCGTCGACCGCGGCGAGGCCGGCGGCCGGGCCGCGCGCCGCGCCGACGGCGACCGCCCGGTTGAGCCGCACCACCGGCGTCGGCAGCAGCCGGATCAGCGCGTCGTACAGCGCGGCGATCTCGGCCCAGTCGGTCTCCTCGGCGCGGCGGGCGCGGGCGTGGCAGGCGGCGATCGCGGCCTGCAGCACGTACCGCCCGGGCGGCTCGCCGGTGTCCCGGGCGCGCAGCAGGGCGGTGAACCCGCGGCGGATCAGCAGCGGGTCCCAGCGACCGCGGTCCTGCTCGGCCAGCGGTACCGGGGTGCCGTCGGCGGCGGCGCGCGTGGCGGACCGGGACGCCTGGATCTCCAGCAGCGCGACCAGCCCGTGCACCTCGGCGGTGCCGGGTGCGAGCCCGGCGAGCAGCCGGGCCAGCCGCAGCGCCTCCAGGCACAGTCCGGGCCGGATCAGGTCGTCGCCGGCGCTGGCCGTGTACCCCTCGTTGAAGATCAGGTACAGCACGTCGAGGACGGCGGCGATCCGGTCGGCCAGCTCGCCCGCCGGCGGCAGTTCGAACCGCACCCCCGCCTCGGCGAGGGCCTGCCGGGCCGCCGCGACCCGGCGCACCACGGTGCGCTCGTCGAGCAGGAACGCGCGCCCGATCTCGGCCGCGGTCAGCCCGCCGACCAGCCGCAAGGTCAACGCCACCCGGTACGGCGGGGGCAGCACCGGGTGGCAGGTCAGAAGCATCAGCCGCAGCACGTCGTCCGGCGGCTCGTCGCTCGACCGGCGCGCCTGCTCGCGCCCGGCGCGCTCGGTCGCCCGATCGGCGCGGGCCGAGCGGCGCAGCTGGTCGACGGCCCGCCGCTTCGCCACCGTGGTCAGCCAGCCGGCCGGATTGTCCGGTACGCCGTCTGCGCGCCATTGTTCCAGCGCGGCGACGAGCGCGTCCTGGGCCAGCTCCTCGGCCAGCCCGACGTCGTGAACCAGCCGGGTCAGCGCGGCGATGATCCGCGCCGACTCCAGCTTCCACACCGCGTCGAGCGTGGCCTCGACGTCCCTCATCGAGCCGCGCCACCCGGCACGCCCGGCCCGGGACCAGCTCCACCGGAGTCCTCCGCACGGCGCCGGAAGTACCGGCTCATGCCGAGTAGACCTGCCGGAGGGTGCTCTCGCCGTCGCCCACGATCCGGCGGAACCGGCGGCTCAGCTCGATCGCTTCCTCCTTGGAGCTCACCTCGACCAGCGCGAAGCTGGCGATCGCCTCCTTGGCCTCGGTGAACGGGCCGTCGGTGACGGTGATCTCGGCGCCGTCCGAACTGATCCGGGTACCGCCCGGCTCCAGGCCGCCGGTGGCGAGCAGCACGCCGGACGCGGTCAGTTCCCGGACGAACTCGCCCATCTCGGCGAACAGCTTCTCGTCCGGCGCGGTGTCGGACGGCCCGGTGGTCATCAGGTATCGCATGTCGTGCTCCTCGTTCGGTTCGCGCCCCCGGTGCGGCGGCGCCACACCCGAACGTCGCCCCAGCCTATGTGACAGGGAACGTTTCGCACCGACGTCGCGCAGGAAGCTCGTCCGGGCACCGGCTGGGCCGGCGGCGAGTGCCGTGGCCGCTCGCGGGCACCGGACCGGGTGGCCCCGTACCGTCGCACGAGGTGGAAGTCGGCGCCGCCCATCGTGTGGTGGTGAACGAGATCTGCCCGGACGTCGGCGAACTCGCCTCGCCGAACGCGAGGTCGAGCACGTCCCGGGAGCCGGACACCTGGCTGATCGGGACGTACCCGGAGCCGTTGGCGAAGCTGGCATGCAGGTAGCCGACCGGCGCATGCGCCGGCAGCCCCGCCGTCGTCGCGGCCGTACGACCGTGCGCCGATGCCTGGTTCGGTTGCCCCGCAACCGAACTGGCCACCGCCAGCAGCGTCGCCGCGAGCACGCCGACGATGCGCCGCCGTACCGCCGAGGGGGTCATGGCAGCGTGTCCAGGTGCGGGCCGACGGTGTTCGCGAACGCGTACCCGTTGCTCGCGTCCCAGTTGATCGACCAGGTCATCGCGCCGCGCACGGACCAGTGCGTGTCCGGCACGTACGAGCCGCAGTTGGTGCCGGTGGCCAGGCAGTCCAGCGCATCGTTCACTGTGGACGGTGGCAGATAGCCGCCGCCGGCGGCGGAGCCGGACGCCGGCAGCCCGAGCCCGACCTGGCCGGGTGCCAGGCCGCCCTGCAACTGGATGCAGGCCAGCGCGGTGAGGAAGTCCTCGGTGCCCTGGCCGTACACCTTGCCGTCGCAGCCGAGCATGGTGCCGGAGTTGTAGTACTGCATGTTGTCGATGGTCAGCACGTCCTTCGCGGCGAGCGCGAGCTTGAAGTACGCCATCCCGGTGGACTGCATGTCGATGGTCTGCGGTGCCATCGTGATGATGGTGTCGCTGCCGCCGGCGGACGCGATCCGGTGCAGTGCCTGCGACATGTACGTGGCGTCGACGCCGTTCTCCAGGTCGATGTCCACACCGTCGAAGCCGTACTGCTGCATCAGCGCGGTGATGCTGCTGGCGAAGTTGTTCGCGGCGGTGGAGTCGGCGACGCTGATCGTGCCGTTCTGCCCGCCGACCGACAGGATCACCTTCTGGCCGCGGGCGTGCACGGTCGCCACGTCCGCCTTGAAGTCCTCGTCGGTGTAGCCGCCCAGCTGGCCGGACAGCCCCGAGTCGACGGAGAAGGTGACCGCACCCGGCGTGCTCGGGTCGGCGTTCGCGAACGCCACCGCGATCAGGTCGTAGCTGGTCGGTACGTCGGACAGCCGCAACGCCGTGGCACCGTTGTAGAAGTCCTGCCAGTACCCGGTGAGCACGTGCGCGGGCAGCTCGCCGGCCGGTGGGGTACCCCCGCCGGACGTGGTGGTCACCGACACCGCGGCCGACCGCGGCGACTCGCCGGCCGCGTTGTACGCGCTGACCGTGAAGCCGTACGCGGTGCTCGGGGCGAGGCCGGTGACCGTCACCGAGGTGCCGGTCACGGTGGCGACCGAGGTGCCGTCCCGGTAGACGTGGTAGCCCTGGACGTCCCCGCCCGGCGCGGTCCAGGACAGCGTCACGGTGGAATCGGTGACGCTACCGGCGGACAGGCCGGTCGGTGCGGCCGGCGCGGTGGGGCTGCCGCCGCCGTCGCACGCGCCGTCGTCCTGCCACGGGCCCCATTCGGCGGCTCCGGGCGTCTCGCCCTGGGTCCACCACTTCGCGGTCCACTCGTGGTTCTGGTAGCTGACCTGGTCGCCGCCGACGTAGACGGCGGTGCTGCTCCAGGCGTCCGCGGTGCAGGTGACCGCGGGTGCGGCGGCTGCCGGGGATGCGGCGCCGAGCAGGCCGGCGGCGAGCACCGCGCCCGCCGCGACGGCGAGAACTCGGCGCGCGACCGCGGTGGGCCGGACGGCCGCACCCCCGGTCGGGAGGATTCTGGTTCGTCTCATCGTGGCCTCGGGTCTTCTCGTCCGCACCGGCGGTGCGGCGGCGTCCCGCCCCGGAGGGGGGACGAGGGCGGGACGCCGTGGGGGGAGCGTGCGCAACGTGGGTCGGTGGTGCCGGGCCGCCATGCCCGGCCCGGCACCACCGGGTCCTGGTGCCCGCGATGTCGGGCACCACCGGGTCCTGGTGCCCGCGATGTCGGGCGCCACCGGGTCCTGGTGCCCGCGATGTCGGGCACCACCGGGTCCCGGTGCCCGACGTCGGCGGGTCGGTCGGCGCGGCGCACCGGCGGTCACCGGCACGCCGCGCGGCCGTCAGTGCTTGCGTGGGGTGATCGCGGCCGGCGGCGCGTACGGCGCGGCACCGGTCCGGTCGCCGGGCGCCGGCGACGCCTGGACCGAGTTCGTGGTGGCGGCGCTCGACGGCGGCCCGAACACGCCCCAGGTGTCGGTGGCGTACTTCGAGCAGTCGGCCGGCTTGCCCTTCGCGGACTCGGACAGGATCTTCTCCAGCAGCGGCTGGCTGGTGGCCGTCTCGTCGTACGCCGAGAAGATCATCATGCCGCCGAGCCCGTTGCACTTCGCGTACGCGACATGGTCCACGATGGACTGTGGCGTGCTACCGGCGTAGAACGTGCTGCCGTCGTAGTACCAGCCGGCCATCCGCACCGGGTCGTAGTACGCGGTGCCGGAGATCTCCTTCTGCAACGCGACCCCGGGTACGTTGCCGGACAGCGGATGCGGCGCGCTCGGACCGGTCGCCGTGCCGTACTCGCCGTTGCTGCCGCCGGCCGGCACGCCGGTCCAGCCCCGGTAGTACATCGGGAGCCCGATCGTCAGCTTGTCGGCCGGGAACCCGCCGGGGATGGAGTACATCGGGTCGCCGACCGTGTACGCCTTCAGCACCGTGTCCGAGTCGTACTGCTGGGTACCGCCCGGCACCTGCGGCGACGGGTCGTCCGCGGACGGGAACAGCGGGTCCTGCAGGTTGGTCGGGCCGGTGGCGTCCCAGGCACCGTGCATGTCGTAGGTCATCACGTTGCCGTAGTCCAGGTACTGACCGATCTTGTCGGTCTGCACCTTGTCGATCTTGTCCTGGCCGCCCGGCAGCGCCGCGGTCAGCAGGTAGTGCTGGCCGCCAAGCGCGTCCAGCTGGGACCGGAACTCGGCCAGCAGCGCGGTGTAGTTCGCGGTGTCGTCCGGGCTGTAGTGGTTGCCGACGTGGCCGGCGTCCGACGCCGGGTACTCCCAGTCGATGTCGAAGCCGTCGAAGATGCCGGCCGCCGTGCCCGGACCGCCGTAGCCACCGGCGGACGGGATGTTGCCCTTGATGAACATGTCGATGCAGGAGCTGACGAACTTCTGCCGGGACGCGCTCGTCGCCGCCGCGTCGGAGAAGTACTTCGAGTAGGTCCAGCCGCCGATCGACATGACGACCTTCAGGTTGGGGTGCCGCGCCTTCAGCTCCTTCAACTGGTTGAAGTTGCCGACGATCGGCTGGTTGTACGTGTCGGCCGTACCGTCGACGCTGATGTCCGCGCCGAACGACTTCTGGTAGTCCGCGAACGCGTCACCGGCCCCGTCGCCGGCGTTCGGGTCGGTCTCGCCGCCCGGGTCGGGGGTCGACGCCTTCGTCGCCTCGAAGCAGGTCTTGCTGTTCGGGTCGATGTTCGCGAAGTCGTAGTTGATCACGTCGATGTCGTCCGCGTACCGGTCCAGGTCCTTGAGGTAGTACGCGTTCTGGTAGATCGACCACTGGTCGAAGTAGATGATGTTCTTGTCGCCGGCGCCGGATCCGTTGATGTAGCCGGACTTCCCGCCGTCGCCGCCACCACCGCCCGCTGCCGGGGTGCTCACCGACACCGCGTCGGTCTTCGGGCTCTCCCCGGCCGTGTTCACCGCGGTGACCTGGAACTGGTAGGTGGTCTGCGCGGTCAGGCCGGACACGGTGGCGCTGGTGCCGCTCGCCGAGGAGACCTTCGTCCCGTCCTGGTAGACGTTGTAGCTGTCCACCGTCCCGGAGGGTGCGGTCCAGGCCAGCGCCACGGTGCTGGCGCCGGTGGCCATCGCGGAGAGCCCGGTCGGCGCCGCCGGTACGGTGCTGCCGCCGCCACCGCCGCAGGCGCCGTCGTCCTGCCAGGGTCCCCACTCGGCGGCACCGGGCGTCTCACCCTGCGTCCACCACTTCGCGGTCCAGGCGTGCCCGTCGTAGCTGGCCTTGTCGCCGCCGACGTACACGGCGGTCGAGTCCCACGGGTCCGGGCACGCGTCGGCCGGGGACACGTCCTTGCGGGACACCTGCTGGTACGCCAGCGACGGCGTCGCCGTGCCGCTCGCCGCGGACGCCGTGCTGCCGCTCGCCGCGGACGCGGCGGTGCAGGCGCCCTCGTCGACCCATGGCCCCCACTCGCTCGCGCCGGGCTGCTCGTTCTGCGTCCACCACTTGGCCTTCCAGGTGTGGCCGTCGTAGGTCACCTCGGACCCACCGGTGTACGCGGTGTTCGCGTCCCACGCCGCCGCGGTGCAGGTACCCGGGTCGGTACCGCCACCGCCCGGCGGGGTGGTCGGCGGGTCGACGACCGTGGTCTGGTTGGCGAACGCGGTGGTGTAGGTGGTGAACTCCCACTTCTGCTGCGTCACGCTGGAGCACTCACCGGACAGCTTCTGGTTCTCCGGCGGGTCGCATTCCCGGTCCCGGTTGGCCGACCAGAACGTGTACCGCCCGAGCTTGTGCGACAGCGCGTAGTTCAGCACGGTCTGGAAGTCGGCCTGCCGGAAGTACTCGGCCGCGTCGGTGCGGCCGTTCATCCCGGAGACGCCCTCGTGCTGGTAGGCGAAGTCGGAGTCCCAGCCGAGGTGGCTCGTCAGCAGCCCGTGGAACGCCTCCAGCGCCGCGGTCTGGCTCGCGCCGCCGCCGCTGAAGCCGTTGTCGAACGGCATGATGGAGTAGTTGGACGGGATGAAGCCGATCGACTTCGCCTGGTCCAGCAGTTGGGTGCCGAACCAGCCGGTGCCGGCGCTGGTGCCCGGCATGGTGACCGACACGTACAGCCCGGGGTTGTCCGCCTGGAGCTGCTTCGCGGCGCCGAGTTCACGCCCGATCGCGGCGGTGTTCTCGTACTCCGGCTCCTCCAGGTCGAAGTCGATCGCGTGCAGGCCGTACGCGTCGATGACCTTCTGGTACGCGGCGGCGGTCGACGCCACGTCCGAGCAGGCCTGGCCGAGCTTGGTGCCGTTGTAACCGCCGACCGAGACGGACACGTCGCCGCCCTTGCCGCGAATGGTGTCGATGGCCGCGGTGATGTCCGGCGCCGAGCCGATCGGCGTCTTGCCGTCCCAGGCCGGGTTGCAGCCGCCGTCGGAGAGGATGAACGCGAGCTGGAACGCCTTCTGCCCGGTCGCGTCCATGATCTCGGCCGGGTCCGGCGGGTTGTTGTCCGCCGGCATCAGGTACGGCGCCGCCGCGTACCAGTTCGTCGACAGCGCGGCGCTCGGCGCCACCTGTCTCGTTGCGGGTGCGGCGGCTCCGGCGGTCGCGGCGGCGCCGGCGAAGAGCACGCCCACCGAGACGGCGCAGAGCACCTTGCTGATCGGTCTGTGCACAGATCCTCCTCGGGGAGTGGGCCACGCGGCCGGGGGTAGCCGCGCGGATCTGTCGCAACGGGATGAACCTTCGATGCCGACCTTTTAGGAAACTTTCCTTATAGTTTTCGGACCTTAATGTATTCGCCCTACCCCGTCAATCGCCGATTTCGGGCATCGTGCCCTAACGGGTGATCAGTCCCGAACGCGACGAACCCGGGCCACCGGCGATCCACGCCGGTGGCCCAGCCCCGAGACGTTCACCACCCAAAGACAACAAAACGGCCACACCCGCAACGGGTGTGGCCGTCGAGCCCGGCACGTCGGGCGTGCCGGCGCCGGGCCGCGCGGCCGATCAGTTGGCGCAACCGCAGGCCCCGCCGCAGCAGCCGCCGGCTGCCGGCGCCGACCCACCGACACCGCCCAAAGCCACCGTGGACAGCAGTTTCACCGTGTCGGTGTGCCCCTCCGGGCACACCGCCGGATCCGCCGAGGCGGCCATCGGGCGGTCCAGCTCGAACGTGCGCGTACAGGCGCGACAGCGGTACTCGTACCGAGGCATGGCGGGCACATCCTTCCGGGCCACCAGAGGTCGGTCCATTCTGACCCGACTTCTCAGGCAAACAATCGACTGTACCGGTTGAGC
Source organism: Actinocatenispora thailandica (assembly GCF_016865425.1). Classification (NCBI taxonomy): domain Bacteria; kingdom Bacillati; phylum Actinomycetota; class Actinomycetes; order Micromonosporales; family Micromonosporaceae; genus Actinocatenispora; species Actinocatenispora thailandica. Next base: position 6,253,669 of record NZ_AP023355.1, read on the forward strand.
GTGCCGGAAGGACCCGACATACTCGACGTCGTGGTACGGCTTGCACTCCCCTCGCTGCACATCCTGCGCTGGTCCGGCTGGCGCCGGCCGGCGGTACGACTCGGCCTCACCGGCCTGGCCGCCGTCGCCGTCGTCGGCGCCGTCGGCACCGTGGGCGGGTACGTCGTGCCCACCCTGACCGCGCACGACGGGCCGGCCAAGAAGGTCGCCGGCCCCGCCACCTCGACCAGCCCGGCGCCCGCCGGCGGGCTGCCCGGCGGGGGTCCGCTCGGGCAGCCCAGCGGTTCGCCCTCGCCGTCCGGCAGCGCCGCGCCGTCCACCGGGCCGGCCACCGTGTCGTCCTGGGCGCACAACCTGACCCGGCTGGGCATCTCGCAGGTCGCGCTGCAGGCCTACGGGTACGCCCAGGTGGTCACCCAGCAGACCACCCCGGGCTGCCACCTGAGCTGGACCACGCTGGCCGGCATCGGCAAGATCGAATCGAACCACGGTACGCACGGCAACTCCCAGCTGCAGCCGGACGGCAAGGCGGAGCCGGGGATCTACGGCCCGCCGTTGAACGGCGCCCGCGGCGACAAGCTGATCCGGGACACCGACCACGGCCTGCTCGACCACGACACGGTGTACGACCGGGCCGTCGGGCCGATGCAGTTCCTGCCGGGCACCTGGACCAAGTGGGGCACCGACGCGGACGGCGACGGCGACGCCGACCCGCAGGACATCAACGACGCGGCCCTGTCCGCAGCCCGCTACCTGTGTGCGGACGGTCACGACCTGGCCACCGGGTCCGGTTGGTGGCAGGCCATCCACTCCTACAACAACCTCGACAAGTACGCCTCGGACGTCTACGCGGCGGCCGACGCCTACGGAGTGGCCAGCCAGCAGGGCTGAGCCGCCGCCCCCGGGGCCGCGGCCCACCTGGCGGTACCGGGCACCGGCGGTACCGGCCATCGATGCAGCTCACTTATGCTTCCGGCATGTCTTCACGCTCGCGCCGTGCCCTCCTCGTCGCCGGTGCCGTCACGCTGGTCGCCGCCGGCGCCGGCTGCGCACCGCAGAGTTCGGACGCCGGTTCGTCGACGTCCACGGCCAAGGCGGCGTCCTGCGCGCCCGGCAAGCTGGCCACCCGGACCAAGGGCACGCTGACCGTCGCCACCGACAGCCCGGCGTACCCGCCGTGGTTCGTCGACAACAAGCCGGCCAACGGCAAGGGCTACGAGTCGGCCGTCGCGTACGCGGTGGCCGACAAGCTCGGTTACGCCAAGGACCAGGTGAAGTGGACGGTGGTGTCGTTCAACACGGCGATCGCGCCGGGCCCCAAGCAGTACGACATCGACGTGAACGAGTTCTCCATCTCGCCGGAACGGCGCAAGGCGGTCGACTTCTCCTCGCCGTACTACGACGTGCGGCAGACGGTCGTCGCGCTGTCCTCGTCCACGATCGCCAAGGCGACCTCGGTGGCGGCGCTGAAGCGCGCCAAGCTCGGTGCACAGGTCGGGACCACCAGCTACCAGGCGATCACCGACTCGGTCCGGCCCAGCGTCCAGCCGCAGGTGTTCAACAACAACGACGACGCGAAGAAGGCGCTGCAGAACGGCCAGATCGACGGCCTGGTCGTCGACCTGCCCACCGCGTTCGAGGTCACCTCGGAGATCAAGGGCAGCACGATCGTCGGCCAGCTGCCGAAACTGTCCGGCAAGGCCGAGCAGTTCGGCATCGTGCTGGACAAGGGCTCCCCGCTGACCGCGTGCGTGTCGAAGGCGGTCGACGGGTTGCAGTCCGACGGGACGCTCGCCGCGCTGCAGCAGAAGTGGCTGGCCGACACCGCGGGCGCGCCGGAGCTGCAGTGACGGCCACCGCGGCCGCGCCGGCGCCGAGCGAGGTCCAGCTGGGCCGGATCGCGTACCGGCGGCGGCAGACCGTCCGATCGGTGCTGGTCGCGGCCGGATCCACGGTGGCACTCGGGCTGGTCCTGGTCGTCGCGATCACCGGTGCGCCGGGTTTCGACCGGGTGCGGGAGTCGTTCCTCGACCCGAAGGTGGCGTGGCAGACGCTGCCGGACATCCTGGTCGGCCTGTGGCTCAACATCCGGCTGCTGGTCTGCTGCACGATCGGGGCACTGCTGCTGGGCCTCGCGATCGCGGTGCTGCGTACCCTGCGCGGGCCGGTGTTCTTCCCGTTCCGGGCGCTCGCGATCGGCTACACCTACTCGTTCCGTGGCGCGCCGCTGATCATCGTGCTGTACGTGCTGACGCTCGGCGTGCCGGGGCTGCGCCTCGCCGGTACGCCCTCGGTCGTCGTGCTGGGCGGCGTGGCGCTGGTGATCACCTACGGCGCCTACATGGCGGAGGTGTTCCGGGCCGGCATCGAGTCGGTACACCCGTCGCAGCGCGCGGCGGCCCGGTCGCTCGGGCTCTCGTACCGGCAGACGATGCGGTTCGTGGTGCTGCCGCAGGCGGTCCGGCGGGTGATGCCGCCGCTGCTCAACGACGTGGTGTCGATGCAGAAGGACGTCGGGCTGATCTCGCTGGCCGGGCCGATCGACGCGATCCGGGCCGCCCAGATCGGCGTCGCCGAGCACTACAACTTCACCCCGTACATCGTGGCCGGGGCGCTGTTCGTGCTGCTGGCGATACCGCTGATCGCGGTGACCGACTGGGTGACGCTGCGCTCCGCGCGGCGGCAGAACGCGGACGGTGCGGCATGACCGACGCGGTGCTCTCCTGCGTGAACGTACGGAAGCGGTTCGGGACCGCCGACGTGCTGGCCGGGCTCGACCTCGACGTCACCGAGCACGAGGTGGTGGTGCTGATCGGCGCGTCCGGATCGGGCAAGTCGACGCTGCTGCGCTGCGTCAACCTGCTGGAGGAGGTGGACGACGGCACCATCCACCTGGACGGCGACCACATCACCGACCCGCGGGTCGATCCGGACCGGGTGCGCCAGCGGATCGGCCTGGTCTTCCAGTCGTACAACCTGTTCCCGCACCTGAGCGTGCTGGACAACGTGACGCTGGCGCCGCGGCGGGTGCACCGGGTGGCCCGGGCGCGGGCCGAGGAGCGGGCGCTGACCTGGCTGTCCCGGGTCGGGCTCGCGGACAAGGCGAAGGAGTACCCGGACCGGTTGTCCGGCGGGCAGCAGCAGCGGGTGGCGATCGTCCGGGCGCTGGTCAACTCGCCGCGGTTGCTGCTGCTCGACGAGGTGACCTCGGCGCTCGACCCGGAACTGGTCGGCGAGGTGCTCGCGATGGTGCGCGATCTGAAGTCGGACGGGATGACGATGCTGCTGGCCACGCACGAGATGGGGTTCGCGAAGCAGGTGGCCGATCGGGTGTGCTTCCTGTCCGAGGGGCGGATCCTGGAGCAGGGCACGCCGGCCGAGGTGCTCGGTGACCCGCGGCAGCCGCGTACCCGGCAGTTCCTGCAGCGGATCATCGAGTCCGGCCGGCTGTGATCCGACCACCAAACACGCATTTCGCGTACTATGTCCGAATGATTGACTTCGATGATCGGAAAATAACCCGCCGCACACACTCGCGCACGGACTCCCCCATCGGGTAGGCAGGAGTGGTGCGGATCAGAGAGTGGGAGCCAGCCACCGCGTCGGACGCGGAGATCGACGCCTGGCTGCGGGTCTACAACGCGGCCATCGCGGCCGACGTGCCCGGCGAACCGCCGTGGCGGCGCGACCGGCTACGCGACTACCTGTCCGCCGCGATGCCGATCGAACGGCGCGCCGCCTGGATCGCCGAGGACCACGGCGAGCTGATCGGCTACGTCGGCGAGAACCTGCTCGGCTACGACATGGCCGGCACCGCCGTCATCGAGCTGTTCACCGAACCGGCCCACCGCCGCCGCGGCGTCGGCGGCGAGCTGCTCGTCGCCGCGGCCCGGCACGCCGCGGCACACGACCGCGACCTGATCAGTACCGAGATCGTCGAGGGCACCCCGACCGTCGACTTCTACGCCGCGCACGGGTTCCGGCCGACCGTGGTCGAGGAGAGCAGCCTGCTCTCGCTGTCCACAGTGGACTGGGAGCAGGTGGCGGCGAAGTCGAACCGGATCGGCGCGGGTTACCACATCGAGCACTTCCCGGACGGGCCACCCGAAACGCTGCTCGCGTCGTACGCGGACGCCAAGCTGATCCTCCGGCACACCCCCGTCGCCGACGTGGAATGGCACGCCGGCTTCGAGGCCAGCCGGATCCGGGACAGCCTGCGTACCCTGCGGGCCCGCGGACTGCGGCCCTACGTCACCGTCGCCATCCACACCGCCAGCGGCGAGGTCGCCGGGCTCACCGAACTCGTCGTGCCGGCGCACCGCCCGGACCGCGCCGACCAGTACGACACGATCGTGGTCCCGGAGCACCGCGGCTACGGCCTCGGGCTGACCATGAAGGCACGGCTGCTGCTCGCGCTGCGCACCGCCGAACCGCAGGTCGAGACGGTGCAGACCTGGCAGCCGGTGGGCGACGAGCAGATGCTGCGGGTCAACGCCGAACTCGGCTTCCGGCCGCACCGCCGGTGGTACGACTACGAGGCCCCGGTCTCCGCCGTCATCGAGTCCCGCCGCACCGCCTGACCGGTCGCTGGTCACGCGGTGCGCCGCCAGGCCGACCGGCGTCGCCAGTCCGGGTCGTGCAGCGGATCGGGCGGCGGCGGGTCCCGCCGATGCTGCGCGACCCGCACCTCCCACTGGCTCCGCCGCCGCTGCGCCGCTCGTCGCTCCGGGTCGCGGTGGAACGTCTCCGGTGGGCGCGCCAGCCCGTAAACGTCGCCCCACCATTCGCCCGGCAGCGGGTCGAGGATCGTGTCGAGATGAGCCGGGTAGCGGCGGCCCGCGCCGTCGCGGGTGTCGTCCCAGTCCTGCATGGGCAGCACCATCCGTCCGTAGGGGTCGATCACAGTCAGCTGCAGCCCCGCTGCGCGGAGAATCCGGTCGAGCACGTCGAGACTCGGCTGGCTGGCACCGGTCTCGATCCGGCTGATCAGCGAGTGGCTGGTCCCCACCAGCTGCAGCGAGATCGCGTTGGCTGGCACCGAGAATGCGCCGTACCCGCCGTACGACCTTGCCCGCCTCGAGCCGGGATGGGCGGCGTCTCAGCGCGTCGAGTACGCGCCGCCGTCGCGGTGCGCTGACCACGTCGACGGCGGTGTCGGGGACGGATTCACTCATGCGTCGATGGTTCCGCACGCCAGGCTCGGCGGCCATGCATGTGGACAACCTGTGGACAGCCCTCCCCGCGCGGGCCCGGCACCGACAGGTTCCGCATCGGCCGCGAGCCGATCTCGCCCACGTCCGCCGAGGTGTGCACCCCTTCCGAGCGGCCTTTGCTCTGCATACCCAGATGCACCACCAGCGGTGCACCTGGGTGTCCAGAGCCGGCTCTGGACACCCAAATGCACCGTTGTTGGTGCGCTCAGGTGTGCAGAGCAAAGGGTGTTGGAAGGGAGGGGTGGCCGGGGAACGGGTGCCAGGTCGGATGTTCGGGGCGGGGTCATCGCGACCGGGCAAGGATGCCGGGCAGCGCTGGCGGTCCTGGCAGGCTGACGCCGGCGTACCGCCCAGCCCGCCGGCCGGGCGCGGTTGCGCCCGTGGCCGTGGCGCGGACCGGCCGGGCCGGCCGCGAGGGTCAGCTGGGGAGGCCGAGGTTGGTGGCGACCTGGGCGAGCGCGGTACGGAAGGCGGCGCGGTCCGGCGCGCTCAGCCCGGCGAGCAGTTCGTCCTCCATCTCCCGGGACGCCCGGGTGCATTCGGCGAGCAGCGCGCTGCCGTGCGCGGTGAGCCGGAGCGCCTGCCGCCGACGGTCGACGGGGTCGCGGACGCGCTCGACCGCACCGAGCCGTTCGAGGTGGTCGGCGATCCGGACGATCAGGCTCGGCGCGACGCCCATCACCCGGGCCAGGTCGAGCTGCGAGGTGGCCGGCGCGGAGCCGAGCAGGGCCAGCACGCCGACGTGCTTCGGCTTGAGGTCGTGGGCGGCGATCTCGGCGGCGAATCGCTCGGTCACCACGGCGCCGACGACACCGAGCCGGAACGCGGAGGTACCGAGCAGGGGCGCGGCCTTGACGTCGGTCATGGCCTGCATGCTAGCGTGGCGAAATCATTCACATCGTGAACGATTCACGGAGGCAACAGATGCTCGACCCGACCACCGTGCAGGTCCTGCTCGCCGACCTGCAGACACACATCGTCCCGCTCGGCCGGACGAACGAACCGACCGCGCTGCGCCGGGCCGCCGGCAGCCTGGCGACGATCTGCGAACTGCTCGACCTCCCGGTCACGCTGTCCACCGCGCCCGGCCCGGACGTCATCGCCGAACTCGACCGCTTCGGCGCTCCGCTCGTCCGCACCGGCCCGGCCTGCTGGGACGACCCGGCCACCCGCGCGGCGATCACCGACCAGCACCGCCGGACCCTCGTCCTCGGCGGAGTGACCAGCGAGATCGTCGTTCTGCACACCGCACTGGACGCGCTCGCCGCCGGTTTCGACGTGCAGGTCGTCGCCGACGTCTGCGGCGGGCTGTCGGACCGCACCGAGCAGGCCGCGTACCGGCAGATCGAGGCGGCCGGCGGCCGGATCACCTCGGTACCCAGCCTGGCCAGCGACATGGTCCGCGACTTCACCACCCCCACCGGCCGGACCACGATCGAGACGCTCGTCGCCGCGGCGCACTGACCGGCCCCGCCACAGCACGACCCGAGCGGCCCAGCCGCAGCACGACCCGAGCGGCCCCGCCGGCCCGGGGCGGCGCCGGCGGCGAGCACCGCCTGCGGAGTGCATCTGGTTCGTGACAGTTCCGTCATGAACCCGGGGTGTCGACGTCGAACCAGATGTCAGCCCCCCGGCCCGGAAGGTGATCGAGCATGAGCCACTCCGCGATCCACTACGGCACCCCGCACGCCGGCGACCAGGTCTGGATCTCCCCGGCCGCCGGAATCCACGGCCAGGGCTCCTGGTGGGCGCTGGTCGTGTCGACCACGCCAGCGCTCATCAAGGGCGCCGTCTACCTGCGGGTGGTGCCGCTCGACGACGTGGACGGTGACGCCCGGGTACGCGAGTTCTACGCGCGCACCGAGGGCCTGCTGATCCGCCGCTGCGGGTGACCGCCGCGACCGGCCGGCCCCGACGGCGAGCCGGGCGCCCGCGAACGGTGCCCGGCGCGGCCCGACCCGCCGGAACGCGCCGCGTCCCCGCGCGCGTCGGAGCCCAGCGCGAGCGTCGGAGCCCAGCGCGACGCGCCGGAACCCGGCACGAGCGTCGGAGCCCGGCGCGACGCGGCGGGAGGGTCAGTACCCGGCGCGGAGCAGGCCGGCGGCCTCGACCGCCCAGTACGTGAGGATCTGCTGGGCCCCGGCCCGGCGGATCGAGGTCAGCATCTCCAGGATGGTGCGATCCCGGTCGAGCCAGCCGTTCGCGAACGCCGCCTCGGCCATCGCGTACTCGCCGGAAACCTGGTAGGCGGCGACGGGTACGTCGACGGCGGCGCGCACCGCGGCCACCACGTCCAGGTAGGGCAGCGCCGGCTTGACCATCACCAGGTCGGCGCCCTCGGCGACGTCCAGCGCGACCTCGCGCAGCGCCTCCCGGCCGTTGCCCGGGTCCTGCTGGTAGGCGCGGCGGTCGCCCTGCAGGGCCGACTCCACCGCCTCCCGGAACGGGCCGAAGAACGCCGACGCGTACTTCGCCGCGTAGGCCAGGATGCCGACGTCGGTGTGCCCGGCCGCGTCCAGCGCCTCGCGCGCCACCCCGACCTGGCCATCCATCATGCCGCTGGTCCCGACCAGGTGCACCCCGGCCTCGGCCTGGCAGACCGCCATGTCCGCGTACCGGGCGAGCGTCGCGTCGTTGTCCACCCGGCCCTGGGCGTCGAGTACCCCGCAGTGCCCGTGCGAGGTGAACTCGTCCAGGCACAGGTCGGACATCACCACGGTGGCGTCGCCGACCTCGGCGGCCACGTCCCGGATCGCCACGTTGAGCACGCCGTTCGGGTCGGTCCCGGCGGAGCCCACTTCGTCCCGGGTCAGCGGCACGCCGTACAGCATGATGCCGCCGACCCCGGCCTCGACCGCCTCGACGACCGTCTTGCGCAGCGAGTCGCGGGTGTGCTGGAGCACGCCGGGCATCGACGCCACCGGCTTCGGCTCGGCGATCCCCTCCCGGACGAACAGCGGCAGGATCAGGTCGGCCGGCCGCACCACCGTCTCGGCCACCAACCGGCGCATCGCCGGGGTGGTCCGCAACCGGCGCGGCCTTACGTCCGGGTACATCAGCTTCTCCTAGAGGTCGGAAGGCGACCCGTCGGTCGGTGCTGGTACCGCCGGCCGGGGGCCGACGATCAGCGGAACCGCAGCGCCGACGGGCCCTGCACCTTCGAGCCGCGGCGCTGCTTGGGCGGCATCTGGGCGAGCTTCTCCTTCAGCTCGACCGCGTACTCGGCGAGCGCCTCGACCTCGTCGGTGATCGACGCGTGCTCCGGCTGCACGTCGACCCGCAGCCCGAACTCGACGGCGGTCTCCGCGGTCTTCGGCCCGATGCAGGCGACGACCGTACGGGCGTGCGGCTTGCCGGCGATGCCGACCAGGTTGCGCACCGTGGAGGACGAGGTGAACAGGACCGCGTCGAACCCGCCGGACTTGATCGCGTCCCGGATGTCGGCCGGCGGCGGCGCCGCCCGCACCGTGCGGTAGGCGGTGACGTCGTCGACCTCCCAGCCGCGCTCGACCAGGCCGGCGGCGAGCGTCTCGGTGGCGATGTCGGCGCGCGGCAGCAGCACCCGGCCCACCGGGTCGAGCACGTCGTCGAACGGCGGGAACTCGGCGAGCAGGCCGTCGGAGGACTGCTCGCCGTCCGGCACCAGCTCGGGCTGGATGCCGAAGCTGCGGACCGCCTCGGCGGTCGCGTCGCCGATGCAGGCGATCTTGACGCCGCCGAAGTGCCGGGCGTCCAGGCCGTGCTCGGCGAACTTCTCCCACACCGCGCGCACCGCGTTGGTGGAGGTGAAGACGATCCACGCGTACCGGCCGTCGACCAGGCCCTTGATCGCCCGCTCCATCTGCGCCGGGGTACGCGGCGGTTCGACGGCGATGGTGGGTACCTCGGACGGGATCGCGCCGTACACCCGGAGCCGGGCGGACATCGCGCCGGCCTGCTCCTTGGTGCGCGGCACCAGGACCTTCCAGCCGTACAGCGGGCGGTTCTCCCACCAGCCGAGCTTGTCGCGCTGCGGTACGCCGCCGCCCAGGGTCAGCACCACCGGGCCGCCGAAGCCGAGCGCCGCCTCCACAAAACTGTCCACAGTGGACGACGTGGTGTACTGCGTCTCGCCGGTGCCGTCACCGGTCACCGCCACCGGAACACCGCCGTCGACGCCCGCGGCGAGCAGCCCGTCGCGTACCTGCGCGAGGCTGCCGGCGTCCACGGTCAGCGCGAGCGAGGACTGGTCGCCGGCCCCGCCGAGCGCCGCCGCCACCGCGTCGAAGTCGAGGTTGACCACGTCGTCCGCGTCCACCTCGGTCCGCACCGGGCCGGGCGGCATGCCCGCGTACGAGGCGACCGCGGAGGCGTGACTGATCCCCGGCACCACCTCGAACGGCACCGCGCTGCGCGACACCGCCTGGATCTCCTTCACCACCGAGTCGTGCCCGTACGGGTCGCCGGCCACCAGCCGGACCGCGGACAGCCCGGACCGGGCCGCGGACAGCAGCACCTTGGCGATGTCGCCGGGCGCCCCCTCGGCGGGGCTGCGCTCCGCCCCCTCGGACAGCACGGCGGACAGCAGGACTTCGGGCACCGACCGGTCGTACACCACGTGGTCGGCTGCGGCCACCGCCTCCGCCGCACGCCGGGTGAGCAGGCCCGGGTCACCGGGACCGGCGCCCACCACGGTGATGCGGCCGACGGACTTACGCGCGCGGGTCATCGTGCACTCTCCAACAGGGAATCAGCGCCAGCGTCGAGCAGCTCGGCGGCAAGCCGCCGGCCGACCGACTCGGCGTCGGCGGGCGTTCCGGTACCGAGGCGGCGGATCGACGCACTTCCGTCGAGCGCCACCACGGCACCGCGCAGGGAAAGGACCCCGTCCGTCACCGTGGCGTACCCACCGACCGGGGCGGTGCAACCCGCCTCCAGGGTCGCGAGCAGGGTGCGCTCGGCGAGCACCGCGGCCCGGGTGTCCGGATCGTCCAGCGCACCCACCGTCGCGGCCAGTTCGGTGTCGGTGACCCGGCACTCCACCGCCAGCGCACCCTGCGCCGGCGCGGGCAGTACCAGGTCGGGGTCGAGAAACTCGGTCACCTCGGTGAGTCGGCCGAGGCGTTGCAGGCCGGCCGCGGCCACCACCACGGCATCCAGCTCACCGGACTCCACCTTGCGGATCCGGGTGTCCACGTTGCCGCGGATCGGTACGCAGGTCAGCCCGGCGCCGAGGGCGTTGAGCTGGGCCATCCGGCGCGGCGCACCGGTACCGACGCGGGCGCCGGCCGGCAGCTTCGCGAGGCCGACACCGTCGGCGGCGACCAGCACGTCGCGCGGGTCGGCGCGCTCCGGCACCGCGGCGATCACCAGCCCGGGGGCCGGCTCCGTCGGCAGGTCCTTGTACGAGTGGACGGCGACGTCGATCTCCCCGCCGGCCAGCGCGTCGCGCAGCGCGGACACGAAGACCCCGACGCCGAGCCGCTGCACCGGCGCGGCGGACCGGTCGCCGGTGGTGACCACCTCGACCAGCTCCACCGGGCGACCGCTCGCCGCCCGCAGCGCCTCCGCCACCTGGCCGGACTGCGCCACGGCGAGCGCGCTGCCGCGGGTACCCAGCCGTATCGGCCGGGCCGCTGAACTGCCCGTCACCCGATCTCTCCGTCCTCACGAACCTCGGTGCCGCTGATCGGCCTGCTCTCGGTGGGCGCCACCCGGATCGCCTCGGCCGCCGCGCCGTCCGCCACGTCCAGGTCGAACAGCTCGCGCAGGACCTCGGCGTACCGGTCCCCGCCGGGCTCCGCGGCCAGCTGCCGAACCCGGACCGTCGGCTGGTGCAACAGGCGTTGTACCACCCGATGCACGGTGCGGGCCATTTCGGCGCGCTGCGCGTCGGTCAGCTCCGGCCGGCGCTGGGCCAGCCGGCGCAGTTCGGCGGCGACCACGTCGTCCGCCCGGCCCCGCAGCGCGGCGACCGTGGGAGCCACGTTCGCGCTGCGCAGGAAGCCGAGGAAGGCGTCCAACTCGTCGGCGACGATGCGTTCCGCGGCCGGCACCGAGCCCTCCGCCGCGAACGTGGCGGCACCGGTCGCCGCGGCGTCCGGCGCCGTCTGTTCGTCGCCTGCGCTGTCCAACGACGAACCGAGCCGTTCGATGTCCACCACGACCACGCCGGGCAGCCCGGCCACCCCGGCTTCGACGTCCCGCGGTATCGCGAGGTCCAGCAGCAGCAACGGATCCCCGGCCCGGCGGCCGATCGCCCCGGCGACCAGATCGACGCCGAGAACGTGACCGGTGGACGCGGTCGCGGACACCACCAGGTCGGCCGCGGCGAGCTCGTCGGCCAGGTCGGTCAGGCCGACCGACCGGCCGCCGTACCGCTCGGCGAGCCGGCGGGCCTGGCGCACACCGCGGTTGGCGACCACCAGCTCGCCCACGCCGTACCGGGCGAGGGTGGCGGCCGACAGCGCGCCCATCGCACCGGCACCGACGACCAGCGCGCGGCGGCCGGCGAGCCACTGCTCGGCGCCGGCACCGACGGCCCGGTCGACGCCGAGCGACAGCGCCGCGGTCAGCACGTTCTGGCCGGCCCGGTCGATGCCGGTCTCGGAGTGCACCCGCTTGCCGACCCGCAGCGCCTGCTGCAGCAGCTCGTGCAGCAGCCGGCCGGGCGCCTCGACGTCCCGGGCCACCGCGTACGCGTCGCGCAGCTGGCCGAGCGCCTGCGCCTCACCGACCACCATCGAGTCCAGCCCGCCGGCGACCCGGAACGCGTGCCGGACCGCCTCGTCGTCGTAGTGCACGTACAGGTGGCTGGCGAGCGCGGCGACGTCGCAGCCGGCGCGGCCGGCCAGCTCGGCGCCGATGTCGGCGAGCGCGCCGTGGAACGCGGACACCGCCGCGTACACCTCCACCCGGTTGCAGGTGGACAGCACGACGGCCTCGGCGACGTAGGGCCGGGCCAGCAGCCGGCGCAGCAGCTCCGGCAGCTCGCCCCCCGGTACCGACAGCTTCTCCAGCAGTTCGACCGGTGCGGTGCGGTGCGACAGTCCGACGACGAGCAGGTTCACGACCCGGTCGCCTCCCCGGCAGCGGGCGTCGCCGGTAGCGCGGTGAGCGCCTTCCGGTGCTCGTGGAACGACAGGATCTGCATCTCCACGGCCAGGTCCACCTTCCGCACGTCCACCCCGCTCGGCACGTTGAGCACGCAGGGCGCGAAGTTCAGGATGCTGGTCACGCCGGCACGGACCAACTGGTCGGCCACCTGTTGGGCGGCCCGCGCCGGGGTGGCGATCACGCCGATCGAGATGTCCTCGGCGGCCACCACCTCGGCCAGCTCGTCGACGTGCCGGACCACCAGGGCACCGATCCGCTCGCCGACCTGGGCCCGCTCGGCGTCGAACAGCGCCGCGATGGAGAACCCCCGGCTGGCGAACCCGCCGTACCCGGCGAGGGCGTGACCGAGGTTACCGATGCCGACCAGGGCCACCTTGCGGTGTTTGGTCAGCCCGAGGACGGCCTCGATCTGGGTGATCAGCAGCGCGACGTCGTAGCCGACGCCGCGCGTCCCGTACGACCCGAGATGGGAGAGGTCCTTGCGCAGCTTCGCCGAGTTCACCCCGGCGGCGGTGGCCAGCCCCTCGCTGGACACCGTGTCGTGCCCCTCCTGCGCGAGGCTGTGCAGGGCGCGCAGGTATTCGGGCAGGCGGGCCACGGTGGCCTCGGGCAGATCCGGGAACACGGGGCTCGCTGAACTGTCGGTGCGCTGCTGACTCATCTGACTCTCGGTTGCGATCCTCGGCGGTCCCAGCGTACGACCGACACGGCATTCGGCCGAATCAGTCGCGGTGATACAGCGGCGCCGACGGTGACGGGCATGTCGAGCTGATCGTGCGGACCCGCTGACGCACCGCGGTCACGGTGTGGTAGGTCTCGCGCCGTTGCCGCCAGCGTATGCGTTTGTGAACGCACGCACAAATCGCGATCTTGACGGTTCGTCACCACACGAACACTTGTCGGCGTATCTTGGCGCCGCGATCGGCCCGGTTTGCGACGCACGCCACCAAACCGCCCCAGCCGGGTCCGAGTGTCGTGGGCCACGCTCGGCAACCTCGACACCCGACGCCGGTAGCGCACGCTCGGCAACCTCGACGTCCGACGCCGGTAGGGCTGGCCCCAGGGCCGGCTCGCCGGGCCACCCGATGGGAATCCCGCCGCCGCCTCTCTACCGTCATAGCCATGAGGGAGCGTCCGGGAGCTAACCACGGGCACCGCGCACCGTGGTGTCGCACGCACGTTCCGACGAAGGGGGAAGGTTCGTGAGCACCGCAGCGCCCGTCGCCACCGAGCACCACCGGCGTTCCACCGTGTCCCAGCTCTTCGTCGACACCGGGTACTGCCTCGCGGACTTCCCGCTGTCGGTGGCGAGCTTCGTCGTGCTGCTGACCCTGTTCTGCGCCGGCATGGGCACGTTCGTCGCCGTCGGTGGGGCGTTCGTCCTGCTCGCCGGGATGCACGTGGCGCGGGCGTTCGCCGGGCTGGAGCGTCGGCGGCTGCCCAGCGTGCTGCGCGCGCCGGTCACCGCCCCGCGGTACCGCAAGGACCACACCAAGCACACCGGGCTGCGCCGGCAGCTGGTCCCGCTGGTCGACCCGCAGTGCTGGCGCGACCTGCTGTTCGGTATCACCCGGTTCGTCACCGGAGTGACCGGGTTCGTGGTGACGATCACCTGGTGGGCGGTCGCGGTCGGCTACACGCTGAGCTTCCTCTGGGCCTACCCGGTGCTGCCCTACCTGAACGGCATCTCGGATCTGCTCGGCATGCCGCACAAGTACGGCTACGTGGTGGCGGTGGACACCGGCATCGGGCTGCTGTTCCTGATCAGCGCCCCGTTCGTGGTGCGCGGGATGGCGCTGATGAACGCCGGCCTGGCCAGCGGGCTGCTCACCCGGCACCGGGTCGACGCGCTGCAGGAGCGGGTCGAGGAGCTGACCGAGAGCCGGGAGGCGGCCCGCTCGGCCGAGGCGTCCGCGCTGCGCCGGCTGGAGCGCGACATCCACGACGGCCCGCAGCAGCGGCTGGTCCGGCTGACCATGGACCTGAGCCTGGCACAGCGGCGGCTGCGGACCGATCCGGAGCATGCCGAGCCGCTGCTCGCCGAGGCGATCCAGCAGACCCGGGAGACGCTGGACGAGCTGCGCGCGCTGTCCCGGGGGATCGCGCCGCCGATCCTCGCCGACCGCGGGCTCGCCGCCGCGCTGGCCGCGGTGACCGGGCGCTGCACGGTACCCACCGAGCTGTCGGTGTCGCTGCCGGACCACGAGCGGTTGCCGGAAAGCGCCGAGAACACCGCATACTTCCTGGTCGCCGAGGCGCTGACGAACGTCGCGAAGCACAGCGGCGCGACGTGGTGCGAGGTGAAGGTGACCGGGGATGGCAGTCTGTTGTACGTGACGATCTCCGACAACGGCAGGGGCGGTGCGCACACCGCCAAGGGCCACGGCCTGTCCGGCCTGGCCGACCGGGTCCGCGCCGCCGACGGCCGGTTCCACGTGGACAGCCCCGCCGGCGGCCCGACCGTACTGACCGCGGAGCTGCCATGCGCGTCGTAGTCGCCGACGACTCGGTGCTGCTGCGCGAGGGCATCGTCCGGCTGGTCACCGAGGCCGGGCACGAGGTGGTGGCGGCCGTCGGCGACGGCCCGGCACTGGTCGAGGCGATCACCGAGCACCGCCCCGACGTGTCCATCGTCGACGTGCGGATGCCACCCAGCCACACCGACGAGGGGCTCCGCGCCGCCATCGAGGCGCGCAAGAACGTGCCGGGCACCCCGATCCTGGTGCTCTCCCAGTACGTCGAGGTGTCGTACGCCGACGACCTGCTCGCCGACCGCGTCGGTGCGGTGGGCTACCTGCTGAAGGACCGGGTCGCGGACGTCGACGAGTTCCTCGACGGGCTGGTCCGCGTCGCCGGCGGCGGTACCGTGCTCGACCCCGAGGTGGTCTCCCAGCTGTTCGTGTCCCGCAAGGACCCGATCCGTACCCTCACCCCGCGCGAGCGCGACGTGCTGCAACTGATGGCCGAGGGACGGACCAACACCGCCATCGCCCGCGCCCTGGTGGTCACCGAGGGCGCGGTGGAGAAGCACATCTCGAACATCTTCGGCAAGCTGGCGCTGGCCCCGTCCGACTCCGACCACCGCCGGGTCATGGCGGTGCTGAGCTACCTGCGCAGCTGACCCGCACCCGCGCGGCGGACCGGGCGCTACCTGCGCGGTTGACGTCGGGCCCGGTGGTGGGCAGGTAGGGTTGGCGGCGGAGCGCCGGGAAGCCTGGTCGGCACGCCTCACCGTGCTACCCGGATCAGGAGCCAGCCGATGCCCGAGCGCCTACCCGTCTCCCGGTTGATCGAGCGCGCCCGGCGGATCCGGCAACGCCGCCGCCGGGTGCAGCGCCGCACCGCGGACGCCGCGATCACCCTCGCCGGCTACCTGCGCACCGAGACGATCGGCGGCATCGTGATGCTGGCCGCCGCCATCGCCGCGCTGGCCGTCGCGAACAGCCCCGCCGCCGGGCTGTACCAGCATGTCCGGGACGCCCGGTTCGGCCCCGAGGCGCTGCACCTGTCGCTGACCACCGGCGAGTGGGCCGCCGACGGGCTGCTCACGCTGTTCTTCGTGATCGCCGGGCTGGAGCTCAAACGCGAGCTGGCCGTGGGTGAGCTACGCAACCCGCGTACCGCGATGCTGCCGGTGTTCGGCGCGATCGGCGGGATGGTGGTGCCGGCGCTGGTCGCCCTGATCGTCGGGCACGGCACCGCCGGCATCGACCAGGCGTGGGCGGTACCGGTCGCCACCGACATCGCCTTCGCGCTGGCCGTGCTCGCGGTGACCGCCCGGACCCTCCCCGCCTCCGTCCGGGTCTTCCTGCTCACCCTCGCCGTGGTCGACGACCTCGGCGCGATCCTGCTGATCGCGGTGCTGTTCACCGCGCACCTGGCGGTCCTGCCGCTGATCGGCGCCGCCGCCAGCATCGGCGGGTACCTGCTGCTGCAACGGCTGCGGTTCCGCGGCTGGCCGGTGTACCTGGCGCTCGGTGTGCTGGCCTGGGTGCTGCTGCACACCAGCGGCATCCACGCCACGCTGGCCGGGGTCGCGATCGGCCTCGCCACCCGGGTCCGCCGCGACCCCGGCGAGGCGCACGCCCCCGCGGAGTACGCCGAGCACCGGCTGCAGCCGATCAGCGCCGGCGTCTGCGTGCCGATCTTCGCGTTCTTCGCCGCCGGGGTGTCGCTCTCCGGCGGCGCCCTGCCGGCGCTGGTCACCGACCGGCTCGCCTGGGCCATCGTGGCCGGTCTCGTCGTCGGCAAGGCGATCGGCGTGTTCGGCGGGGCGCTGCTCGCCATCGGGCTGCGGCTGGCCCGGCTGCCGTCCACCATGCACTGGCGTGACCTGGCCGCGGTGAGCGTCCTCGCCGGCTGCGGTTTCACCGTCAGCCTGCTCATCGCCGAGCTGGCCTTCGGCGTCGGCGAGGAAGGCGACCGGCTCAAGACCGCCGTACTGGCCGGCTCGATCATCGCCGCGGTGCTCGCCACCTTCCTGCTCCGCCGCCGGGTCCGCGCCCACCATGGGTGACCACCGGCCGCCGCGGCGGGGCTGGCACCGTCCGGTGGGTGCCGGCGCCTACGCTGGGGCCATGTCTGGACGGTCCGGCCGTGCTTCGCGTACCGCGCCGGCGGGGCGCGCGTGACGCCCCCGCCGGACGAGAGCTGCGTGCTCGTCGACGGGCCGTGGACGCACCGGTTCGTCGGCGCCAACGGCAGCCGGTTCCACGTCGCCGAGTCCGGTTCCGGGCCGCTCGTCCTGTTCCTGCACGGCTTCCCGGAGACCTGGTACGGCTGGCGGCACCAGCTGACCGCCCTCGCCGACGCCGGCTACCGCGCCGTCGCCGTCGACCTGCGCGGGTACGGCGCGAGCGACAAACCGCCCCGCGGCTACGACGGGTACACGATGTCCGCCGACGTGGACGGCCTGATCCGGGCGCTCGGCGAGCGCGACGCGGTGCTGGTCGGCCACGACCTCGGCGGCCTCGTCGCCTGGATGGCCGCCGCGTTCCACCCGCAGCGGGTGCGGCGGCTGGTCGTGTGCGCCGCCGCCCATCCGCTGCGGCTGCGCACCGGGCTGTTCGCCGACCCGCGCGGCCAGCTGTCCGCCAGCCGGCACCTGCTGAAGTTCCAGGTGCCCCGGTACGAGCACGTGCTGACCCGCGACGACGCCGCGATCGCCGCGCAACTGATGACCGACTGGGCCGGCCCGTGGCGGGCCAGCGCCGAGTTCGCCGACTACCTCGCGCACTGCCGGCAAGCGATCCAGATCCCGCAGGCCGCGTTCTGCGCGCTGGAGGCGTACCGCTGGGTGTTCCGCGGCGCGCTGCGGCCGAGCGGCCGGCGCTTCGTCAAGCTGATGCAGCAGCCGATCACCAGCCCCACCCTGCACCTGCACGGCGCCGAGGACACCGGCGTGCTACCGCGCACCGCGCAGGGCTCCGGCCGGTACGTCGCCGCCCGGTACGAGTGGCGGCTGCTCGACGGTGTCGGCCACCTCATCCAGCAGGAGGTCCCCGACCTGGTCAACGCGGAGATCCTGCGCTGGATCAAGGACTAGCCGGGCACCTCCACACGCCCAGGCGCACCCGCGGCGCCGGGTTCGCTCGGTGTTGGCGGGCCTTCGCACCCCAACCCCAGGCAGCCGCGCGCCAGGCGCCGGCGTACCCCGGCGCCCAGCGATACGAACCGGTCAGATCAGCGGATGCCACCGATGGTGGTCGGCGTTGAAGACGGCGAGCACCGTCGTCTCACCGTCCGGATCGATCCGGTACAACTCGGCCCCGTGCGGAAGCCGCGCCGTCGGGACCCGGTACTCCACGAGTTCCGGATCGGCGGCCGACCGCACCGCCGCCAGCACCGGCAACACCTGCGCGGACTCGACGTGCCAGCGGATCGCGTGCACCGGCTCGGGCACGACCTCGCCGGACAGGCCGGTGGCCACCCGCAGGTCCCCGGCGCGTACCGGGGCGTCGGCGGCCGGATGGATCCAGCCGCCGACCCGATCGAAGTGTCGCTCCAGGTAGAACGGCACCTGCGCGTCGGGCAGCACCTTCTGCAGCAGCGCCGGGAAGGACAGTGCCGCTACCGGCTCGGCGAGTGCCGGCTCGTCCTCGATCGCCGGCGGTACGGGCGGCCACTCCGGCGCCGGTTCGCCGTCGTCCGGCGCGTTCTCGGCGGGTCCGGCCGGCGCATCGGTCGGGGCAGCAGCAGCCTGCACGGCGGTGACCGCGGTGCCGGCACCGGGCCCGGGTGCGGCGGACGCATCGGTCGGGGCGGGGGCAGCCGGCACGGCGGTGGCCGCGGTGCCGGCACCGGGCCCGGGTGCGGCGGACGCATCCTGGGCGCCGGCGCCGGCCGCGCCGGTGTCGCCCTCGTCGCCCGGCTCGCCGTCACCGGGCGCGCTGCCGGCCGAACCGGCACCGTCCGGCGGCGCGCCATCGAAGCGAGCACCGTCCGGCACTGCACCGTCCGAACCGGCCTCGACCGGCGCGGCACCATCCGACCCGGCGCCGTCCGGCTCCGCACCATCGGAACCGGCCTCGGCCGGCCGCGGGCCACCGGCACCAGCGCCGTTCCACGCTGCACCGCCGGAACCGGCCCCGTCCGGTGCTGCACCGTCCGAGCCGGCGCCGGCCCGCTCCCCATCGGCCGAGCCAGCGCCGTCCGGCACGGTGCCACCCGAGCCAGCGCCGACCGGGTCCGCATCACTCGGCGCGGCACGAACCAGCCCAGCGTCGACCGGGTCCACGTCACCCGGCGCGGCGCCGACCCGGCCAGCGCCGTCTGGGTCCGCATCACTCGGCGCGGGGCCAAACCGGCCGGCGCCGACCGGGTCCGCGTCACCCGGACCAGGGTCGGCCGGCACCTCGACCGTGCCCGGGGCTGCCGGCGCGGCGCCGGTCCCGGCTCCGGCCGCGCCCGAATCGGCGGCGGTCGCGGACGAACCCGTCCCGGCCACCCCCGCATCGCTCGCACCGGCGTGATGACCGTGGCCGGCGTCGGCGCCGGCCACCTCCGGCCCGGCGGGAGCCGGGGCCGCGTCCGCGGGCTGGTCGCCGGGTCCCGTCGCGGCGCCGTCCGCAGGGCCGCTCGGCGCGGCATCGGCCGTCGCCCCCGGCGGGATCCGGTCGTCGGGCCCGGCCCCGTCCGGCTGCACCGTGGCCGGCTCCTCCGATGCGCTCGCCGCGCTCGGCACCGCCGCGCTCGGCGCCGCTGGGGCTGACCCGCCGGCGGCCAGCGGGCCAGCCGCATCGTCGGCGGCCTCGTGCCGGCCGGCCTGCCGTTCGGCCGGCGGGTACCCGGTGGCGTCCGGACCGGTGGGCGCCGACCACGGGGACGCGTCGGGACGGTCCTCCGACGCAGGTTGCCCCGACACCGGCACCGGCTGCGCCGGTACCAGCGGCGGGCCCTCGGACCGCTGGGGCGGCAGGACGCCGAGGCGCTCGGCCAGGTGGGTGCGGCGGGCCCACTCGGCGAGTTCGGCGATCTGGTCACCGTCGACGGTGGCGCTCACCGGGCTGTCCGGGTTGAGCGCGAGGAACCACTCGCGGTGCGGCCAGTGCTCGACGAGCAGCACGAACGGCACCACCGCGTACGGCGCGGCGCCGATCCGCTCGCGCATCCGTTCCTGCGAGGTGAACACCGGAACCTGCGGCGTGCCGTTACGTTCGATGCTCGGCCAGGGGAAGTCGGGTTTGGTGACCGCGGTCGGCCCCGGGTTGGCCCCCTCCGGCACCGGCACCAGCAGGTACGCGCCGAGCAGCGCGTCCATGAACGTCTTCCGGTCCCCGGTGCGGGACGCGTCCAACAGGGTCTGCTCCAGCGGGCTCGCCGGCTGGAACCCGGCCGCGCCGGCGGCGCCGTTCGAGAGCACCGGCATGGTGCCCGGTTGGTCTCCCGCGGCCGCCGGCCGGGACTGACCGGCCGCCGGCTCGGCGTGCTGCGCCGCCCCGGCCTGCTGCTGGTACCGGGCTGCCGCGTCGCCCGGCGGGTACGCCTGCTCCTGGCCGTGCTCGGCCGGCTGTGCCCCACCCTGCTGGTACGGCGGCGCGGAGGCCGGCTGCTGGTACGGCTGGGCGGAGGCCGGCTGCGGGTACGGGGGCGCGGAGGCCGGCCGGTACGGGTCGGCGCCCGGCGCCGCACCCGCCTGGCCGCCCTCCGGCGCCGTAGCTGCCTGGCCGCCACCCGGCGCCGTAGCTGCCTGGTCGGCGCCCGGCGCCGCACCGGCCTGGCCATCGGCGGGAGCAGCGGCCACGGTCTGCCCCGGGTCCGCCGGTTGCGCCGGGTCGGTCGGTCGGGCCGGCGCCTGCTGGGTCTGCAGCGGGTCGGCCGGTTGCTGGCCGGCACCGTCCGGCTGGCCGGCACCGTCCGGCTGGGCGGCACCGTCCGGCCGGTACGCGACGGTGGGGTCGGCGGGTGCGGTGCCGCCGACGGCGAGCTGCGCACCGAGCTGGACACCGGTGAGCTGGCTGACGAACGTACCGGGCAGGTAGCCGGCGATCGGCAGCCCGAAGTCGACGGCGAGCCACCAGGACTCGTCCGGCCACCAGGCGCAGACCTCGGCGAGCCGGCCGGTACGGAACTGGTCGGTCGGCCGGCCCATGATCGACGCCAGCGCCTGCTGGGAGCTGAACGCGAGGATGTACGTGCGGCCCTCGTACCCCCAGGTCGCCCAGGTGCCCGGCTGCGCGGCACCGGTGGCGTCCGCGGCGAACGGCAGGATCAGGTCGGCGGCGCCGAGCACCTCGAAGTAGCGGTCCTGTTCCCCCCGCTGCATGGCATCGAGCAGTGCCCGCTCGACGTCGTTCGCCGGCTGCCATTCGTCGGCCATCACGCCTCCCTGCCGTCGTCGAGCTGCCTGCCTGCGCCGAGTGCGCCGGGGCCGGGGCCGGTCGTCGTTGCCCGGAATCGGCCAGCAGACAACGTACCGACCCGGCTCAACGGGCCGACAGCGTCAACTGCGTTCCTCACTCAGCTCACTGACCTCGTCACGCTTGGCCCATGCCTGGTGGACGCCGCGATCGAACTCGGTCAGGTTCAACCCGTCCGGCGGCGGCAGCTCGCCGAGGTATTCCACCCGGTACCAGGAGCCGTGCTCCCCGATGACCTGGAACGGCTGGTCCCGCCAGCGGCACCGGACGGTCAGGTACCCGAGTTCGGCGACGTCGCCGCGCGGCACCACCCGCAGGTACCGCTGGGCGCCGATCTGCTCGAACCCGGCGGTCGGCTCCTTGGTGTACAGCCGAACCCGGTCACCGTCCGGACTGGCGTCGAACTCCTGGTCACGCCATCGCGCGTAGTACCCGTCCCGCACCACACACCTCCTCGTCCGACGTCGTGCGCGGCGGGGTCCAACCTACAAGAGGACGCCAAGATCGGCGCCGGTCGATTGCGTCCCGTTTCGCCCGGTACCGGTGCGTGCACCCGCCGGCTACGCTCCTTCTTGTGTTGAAGGGGTACGGTTCCCGCTTCGTCCCGGTTCACCCGGTGCCGCCGGGGCCCCGCCGCGTGCCGCCGCCCCACCGGGCCGGCGCGCGACTGGTCCGGGGTTGCCTCGCCGCCGCCCTCGCCACCGCCCTGGCCGTGCTCGCCGGCCCGGCGGTCACCGCCGCACCATCGAAGCACGGCGGCAGGTCCGGCGGTTCCGGCGCGGCCGGCGACGCGCCGGCCAAGCAGCAGCCCTGCGACGTGCCCGCCCGCTACACCCTGGACAACCCGCTGTCGGACACGCCGTGGACGCTCCAGCGCATCCAACCGCAGCGGGCCTGGCCGCTCAGCCGCGGCCAGGGGGTCAAGGTCGCGGTCATCGACTCCGGCGTGTCCACCACGCCCGCGTCGCTGAAGAACGCCGTGGTCGCCGGCGGCCACGACTACCTGGCCGACGGCAACGGCACCTGCGACCAGTTCGGGCACGGCACGGTCATCGCCGGCATCATCGCCGGCCGGGACGGCACCGGCGCCCCGTTCTACGGGGTGGCGCCGGACGCGGAGATCCTGCCGTTCCGGGTGCTGCGGGACGAGCAGCACAGCGGCAGCGACTCGGTGCCGACCAACATCGCGGACGCGATCCACCGCGCCACCGACGCCGGCGCCAAGGTGATCAACCTGTCCCTGACCACCCAGGACACCGAGGCGATGAAGTCGGCCGTCAGGTACGCGATCGAGCACGACGTGGTGCTCGTCGCGGCGGCCGGCAACGAGGGCGGGACCACCGCCGAGGGCTCGGCGTCCTACCCCGCGGCGCTGCCGAACGTGCTCGCGGTCGGCGGCATCGACGACAAGGGCGCGCACGTCGGCAGCTCCAACACGGCGAACTTCCTGGACGTCGCGGCACCCGGCAAGATGATCGACGGGCCGGCGCCGGCCGGCAAGGGCTTCGAGGAGTTCGCCGACGGCGGCACCAGCTTCGCCACCCCGTTCGTGGCCGGCACCGCGGCGCTGCTCCGGGCGTACGACCCGTCCCTCACCGCCGAGCAGGTGCGCAAGCGCATCATCGAGACCGCCGACCACCCGCCGCAGGGCTGGAACGAGACGGTCGGCTACGGCGTCGTCAACCCGTACCGGGCGCTCACCGCGGTGCCGAAGCCCGCCGCCGCGCCGGCCAGGCACGGCAGGCAGGCCATCGACAACCCGCAGGATCTTCGCGACCCGATGCGTACGGTGGAGGTCGTCGCCGGCATCCTCACGCCGGTGCTGCTGGTCGCCGCTTTGCTGGTGCTGATCGGCTCCCGGGTCGTCCCGCGCGGTCGGCGCCGGGCCTGGCGGTCCGGCCGGGCCACGTTCGCGTCCGACCCGGAACCAGCCCGGCCGGCCAGGGCAAGCAGCGCCAGCGACGAGAAGGCCCTCTCGATCACCGCACCGAGTTCCCGCGCACACCCGCCGAGCGGCCCGGGCGGCAACTCCGGCGGCCCGCCGGCGGGCTTCGGCGGCCCGCCGCGCGCGATCCCCGGCCGGGCCGCTCCAGGCGGCGGTCGGTCCCTCCCCGGCTCCGGCCGGGCCGTTCCCGGCTCCGGCCGGGCCGTTCCCGGCTCCGGCCGGGCCGTTCCCGGCTCCGGCCGGGCGCTCCCCGGCGGCGGTCGCCGCTGACCGGGGCCGGCACCTCCGACCGGGGCCGGCACCTCCGACCGGGGCCGGCACCTCCGACCGGGGCCGGCACCGATGACCGGGGACCGCGTCGCTGATCAGGGGCGTCCGCCGACAGTCGGCGTCGGTCGGGCCCGCCGGCCATCGGTGCCGATCCAGGGGCGCCGGCCATCGGCGCCGGCCGGGGATCGGCGGGCAGACGGCACGCGCCCGCCGGGATCAGAACTTGTTCGAGGCCTCGTCACCCTTGCCGTAGGTGTCGGCCATCTCCGCCAGGCCGGTACCGATCTGGGTGATCTCCTTGGCCAGGCTCTTGAAGTAGTCGTCGGCCTGCTTCTTCGGATCGTCGTACTTCTCCTCGAAGCCCTTGCCGTAGTCGTCGCCACCCCAGCACTTGCCCTCGGCGTCCAACCTGCCCTGCAGCCGCTTCCTGATGTCCGCGACGGCCTTGCCGACATCCTCGAACTCCGGAGCCGTCTTCTTCAGGTGCGGCGGGTCGACCCAGAAAGCGCTCGTCATGGTGACCTCCGTCAGCGTGGTGGACCGAGCCGACCCAGATCGGTCGGATCCTCCGGGAGCAGGTTCTTCAGGTCGAGCTGCTTCTCCATGCCGCCGAGCGAGCCGACACCGCCCTCCGGCATGAACGGACGCGCCGTCTCCGTCAGCTGCTCGCGCAGATCGCCGGTGGCCGCCTGCGCCACCGCGAGGATCGTCTCCGCCAGCGTGACCGAGTCGTACGACCGGAGCACCCTGGGGTCGATCTGCAGCTCGGACAGCTCACCGCGGAACGTGACGCTGGCCCGGATCAGCCCGTCCTCGGACTCGGCGGTACCGACGACCTCGGCCATCCGTTGCTGCATCACGCCGAGGTTGTCGCGCATCGTGCGGTACTGCGCCATCAGCGAGTCGATGTGCGCCTGCCAGTCAGCCCGCACCGGACACCCTCTCCTCCCGCGGCGCCGCCACCGCCGGCGCGCCGGGCTCTGCAACGGACGCCGAGACCATCAGATCCTTTCCTCACGCAGCTCGGTGACCTCCGCCGCCGGCGCCCAGGCCTGGTAGACGCCGCGGTCGAACCGCTCCAGCCCGAGAGCCTCGGCGACCGGTGCGCGGCCACCCGTGTACTCCACCCGCAGCCAGTCACCGCGGTCACCGAGCACCTTGAACGGCTCGCCGCGCCAGACGCAGCGGGTGGTCAGGTAACCGAACCGGGTCACCGCACCGAACGCCACCACCCGCCGGAACCGGCCGGGCGCCACCTCGTCGAACCCGTCGCGCACGGCGTCGGCGTAGAGGTGCAGGGCCGCGCCGTCCGGCGACGCCTCGAAGTCGGTGCCGTCGAACGTCGCGTAGTAGCCGTCCCGCACGTCAGCCCTCCCCGCCGGCCTTGCGGTGCCACGTCCGGAGATCCGCGTCGTACACCGCGGCGAGCGACTGCGCGCCGTCGGCGGCGATCCGCCACATCTCCGCATGGTGCGGCAACCGGACACTGTCCACCTTGTACTCCGGGACGGCCAGCCGGGAGTCCGCGACATACCCGTTGCCCAGGAACGGCGGATGCTCGATCACCCAGCCGTCCGGCATCGCGTGCACCGTCGCCTCGTCGGTCCCCCCGTACGGCACCCGGTAGAGGTCGGCGCAGTAGCCCGGCCACCGGATCACGTGCAGCTCGGCCGGCTCCGCCGGAAACGGCGAACCGGGAAACGCCAGGCCCAGATTCGCCACCAGGTCGGCCGGCGTGCGCAGCGACCGGGTGTCCTGCCAGCGATGCACGTACCCGGCCACGAAGCCGTAGCCCGCGTCGAGGTAGGCCGGCAGCATCGGCGGCGGCACCACCTTCTGCATCGCGGCCGGGGTCGGCCGCCGGGCCGGCACCGTGAAGTCACCCGAGGCGACCTGCCGCACCAGCCGCGGCGCCAGGTTCATCGCCAGCGGCAGCCCCGCGTCGACCGCGAGCCACCACCGCTCGTTCGGCCACTGCTCCGCCAGCGCGGCCAACCGCACCTTGCGGTACGACTCGAACCCGCCGCCGGTCCCGGCGGCCATCGCCCGCGCCGAGGAGTATGCCGCGACGTGGGTCCGCTCACCCAGCTCGACGGTGGCGAACGCGACCTGCCCGTTCACCACCGAGCCGGGCGCCATCGGCAGGACCAGGTCGAGGTCGGCGAGCAGCCGCAGGTAGCTCGCCGGGTCGTCGTGTTGCAGCGCGGCGAGCATCGCGGACTCGGTCTCGTCGACCGGTTCGTACCTGACCACCCAACCTCCTCGGCCCTACCGCAAATCTAACCGGCCCGGGCCACCGTCCCGCGGTGCCGAAGCAGCCGGGCCGGCCCGCACCGCCGGCCGCCGGCGACGCCGGTGAGCGGCACCAGCTCAGCGACCCAGCACCAGATCCGCCGCGCGGTCCAGCACGGCGCCGGCCACCTCCCGCGGTGCCGCGTAGTTCGCCGATCGGATGTGCGCCAACAGGTCCGGCTCCGGCGCGATGCCGTACTCGGCGGCGAAGTAGGCCAGCGCCTCCGACCACACCCACACCCCGTCGGTACGCACGTGCAGCGGCACCGCAGCACCCCGCTCGGCGTCGAACGGGTCGGGGTCGGATCCGTTGGCCCGCAACACGACCGGCGCCCGCCGGAGGTACGCGGCGACCGCGCCACGCTCGGCCCGGGACAGCGCGGGGCGGGCGGGATCGGCGACCGGCCGGCCGTCTGGTCCGGGCCGGTCGAACACCTGCGCCAGCCGCAACCCGGTGTCACCCCGGGCCGCCGCGGCACCCCGCTCGTCCGCCGCCCGCCAGGACCGTTGCCAGCGGTCGATCACCGCCTGCGCCTGCTGCGCCGAGATCGGCACCAGTTGCTCGTCGAGGTCACCGATGTCGTCGGCGGCCAGCAGGCCGGTCGGATGCCAGCGCCCGTCCCGCTGGTACACCTCGTCGGTCGGCAGCGGTTCGGTCGCGGTGCGCCGCACCAGGCTCCGCGGCCGCTCCACCGTGTCACCGGCGTCGAGCCGCGCGAAGTACGTCACCTCAGGCATGTTCCGCCACCCCCGTCGCCATCAGCACCGTCACGGCTGTTCCGCCGGCGGAAGGCTCGCGCCCGCGTCCGGATCGTCGACGAGCTGGGCGTGGCCGTTGTCCACCGCACTCCGGACCACTCCCAGCAAAGGCTCTGGCACCAATCGGAGCGAGGCCCAGAAGTCCTCGAAGTCGTCTCCACAGCGATGCAGCAAGTGGCCGCAGATGTACTCGGCGTCGTAGCGCTCCGCATCGTTCCGATCGTCGTCGTCCCAGTACCAGACCGATCCGGAATCATCGCCGTGCACCTTCACGGCAATCATGCCGCCTTGGACCGGCCCAACCGCCAGGAAATCGTGGGTGAAACGATCCGAGACCCACATGTTGACAAACGAAAGCTCCTCGAACCAGCTGTTCCGAGCGATCCCGAAGAACGGCTGGTCGACGATGAAACCATGCTCCGGATGCACGCCCGGATGCCTCGGGAACCCACCGTTGGTGGCCATGACGAACCCGCGATACGAGCCGGGCAAGCGGACGTTCAGGTGCTCCTCCACCTTGTGGACGGCCGCTTCGGACACCTCTTGCAGCGGTACCAGCGGAACGTATTCGTCGGCCGAACCCGTCGGCAGTTCCAGCCCCGTCCGATGCCGGTTCACCTCGAGGGTGGCGACCCCACCACCGTGTCGAAACGAATCATGCAGCGAGCTGGGCACCAGCGCGAGCCTGCGCGATCCCGCGAGGTGCGCCCAAACCCAACCCTCCGGCGTGTGCGGGACGGGGCCACGCCGCTCGGCCAGCGGATCAGCGGCGAGCAGCAGCAATTCGTTGGCCGCGAGCACGTCGGTGACCCTGACCTCGTCGACGGCAAGGCCCGGTGGCGGCGGCGGCATTTCCACCACGGCACGCGCGTACGGAATCCAGTCCGGAAAACCACGCAGGTCGATGTACACGCCATCCGGATACAGCGCGCGCAGCTCTGGGTTCGTGGGCTGAAACATCTGCCCAGCCAGCGAACTCACCGGGAATTCTTCACGAGGCTGAGACATGATTCCCCACAACGTGCCCGGGTCGAGGTCAATGCTCATCGTAGTCACCACGGCACAGCTGGACCGACGTGCCTCAGATGCCATCGGTGTCCCCCGCCGTCCGGACGAAGTCCGGCGGAACCGCGATCGGCGTGCCGTGAATCGGACCGGTGTATGTCGCGTCGCCCTGCTGGTGATTGTCCTTGAGTTTGCTCGGCGACCACTCACCGGGCCGCGGCGTCCGTGTCAACGATTCGACGGAGCTGGGTGGCGTCGGTGGTTCCGACTCGGCGTCCGATCCAGCCGGCGCCGGCGGCTCACCACGACTGTCCGCGGGTGACGCAACGGTCCCGGTACCGGCGCTGTTCGCAGTGGCAACTCCGCCATAGTGCCGCACGGCCTCGTGCACCTCGGTAGGGATCAGGATGAGATGCCGGGCGCCTTCCAGGTGGTGCCAGGTATGCGAATCCTGTAGCGCGGCGAACAGCTCCGGATCGTTCTTGTACATCTCCTTCAGCAGATTGTCGCAGGCGGCGATGTCCTTCTCCCGCAGGGCGTCACCGCGCAGCGCAACACCGTCCGCGCCAACCGGAAGGTCCGGCGGGAGTTCGACCAACACTCGTGCGTACGGCGTGAAGTCAGGGAAGCCATGCAGATTGACGTACACACCCTTGTCCTGCATCTCGGCGGCCAGCTGCGGCTTCCCGTCCGCCGCGATCCTGTCCACCAGGTCGCCGCGGACCGTGACGAGCTGGCCGGCGTACTGACCGTTGCTGATCCTCCTGACCTTGGTTTCGTCGAGACCAACGGCCTCGGCGCCTTGCTCACGCAGATGCTGCACCTGCTCGTCCAGGTTCCTGCCCTGGCTCTGCCGCGACTGGTCGTCCTCCCCCTGCTCAGCGGATGGTTCGTTCGAGCCGGGCTCCCGCGGTGAGCCAAGCGCCGGCCGCTGATCCGCGCCCGGCAGCGAACGGCCGTCGGTGTCGGCCAGATGAGTCTGGTAGTCGGCGAGCATCCGGCGCTGCCATGCCGACAAGGTTGCCGGATCGCGGTCAGCCCAGTCCAGAACCTCCTGCACCCGCTCGGGTGTCAGCCGGTACTCGCCGCGACGCTCCGTTCCGCCCGCGGCGTGATGCCGGGCCGCGTCGTAGAAACTGACCTTACGATCCGAGACCTTCGGCAGCTTCTGGCTCAGGTACTTGTTCGCCCGGGGCAGCGCATTCGGGTTCTGCCGGTCATTGTCGGAGAAGCGTTCCGTTGGCCATCCGTCACCGGCCGGAGGGCGCGCCGAACGTGCCCGCGCATCCGTCTCCACCACGCCGCCAGAACCGCGCGGTTCGCTCGGCGTACCGGTCGGGTGCTCGTCACTGGCCAGCTGGCTGCCGGTCTCGTGGCCGTCGGAGTCGAACGAGCGCCAGCGACCGTCCGGCGGGATGGTGGGGCGGCGGCCGTTGTTCGGGTCGGAGGAGGCGACGACCTCGTTGCCGTGCCGGTCGGTCCAGAGCTTCTCGGTCGGTGCCTTGACCTCGCGGCCGAGCGCCTCGGCGATGCGCCGCGCCGGCGGGTGTTCACCGTGCCCGGCGTCGCAGGCGGACAGTTTGATCCTGTTGTCCCCCAGGGTGATCCGGCCCTCGTCGGCCAGCCGCTGGATGCCCCGGGCGTACTGCTCGGGGTCAGCAGCTTGTCGCCGACCCTGAGGTAGCCGTCCCGGGTGGCATGCGAGTCGAGGTTGACGTAGCCGTCCTCCGGCCGCGCCGCGTCGGTGTACGGCCGCATCTCCGGGTCGCCGGTGAACTCGTACCCGGCCGGTGTCTCGCGGGCGTGCTCCGCCATCGCCGCGTGCGCCTCGTCGTCGGACACCTGCTGCGGCAGCTCGTCCGGCCCGTCGTCGGCCTCCGCGGCCTCGTCACGCCCGTCCTCGTCGGGCAGCTCGTCGCCGTGGCGCCGCTCGCTGCCATCGCCGCCGCGCTGGCCGTCCTCGTCGCGCAGCTCGTCGCCGTGGCGCCGCTCGCTGCCGTCGCCGCCGCGCTGGCCGTCCTCGTCGCGCTGGCGGGGACGCCGCTCGTCGCCGTCCTGCCCGCTTCCCTGATCGCGCTGGTCGCGCTGGTCGTCGCCGTCCTGCCGGCTCCCCTGGCCGCGCTGCTCGTCGCGCTCCGGCGGCGCGTGCCGGCCGCCGACCGGTTCGACGCCGGGCGGTAGGCCGACGCCGGCCGCGCCCTCCGGTACCGGGACCTGCCGGAAGATCTCGTTCTGCTGCTCCTGCAGCCGGGCCGCCTCGGCCGGATCCCCGGTGGTGCGCTGCCGCTCGTAGATCTCGTGGGTGTCCATCTTCGCGGCGAAACTCTCCGGGGTGTGCACCTGCACCTCGAAGACCTGCCCGGTGCGCGGGTCGTGCCAGAAGCTGTTGATTCCCTTGTACTTCTCGCCGCCCCAGGTGTTCTTCGGCTCGACCCACGGCTCGTAGCCCTGCTCCGCCAGGTGGTCGAAGACCTGCTGCGCGCCCGCGCCGTACGACTCGGCGGGCATCTCGACGGTGTAGCGGACGGTGTCCTTCATGCCGTGCGCGATCTCGGGCAGCGTGCTGTCCGGACTCTGCGCGATCTCGTCGGCGAACTTGCGCTTGAACGACTCCTCGCTCTTGCGCGAGTGCTCCTCGCCGACCAACCGGCCACCGGGTACGGACGCCGCCGTGTCCCGCAGGTCCCGGGTGATGCCCGGCTCGTTGCTCTGCGCGTCGGCCAGGATGCCGTCGGCGTAGGCGTTCTCCGCCTCGGTCAGGCTACGACCCTCGCCCCGCCAGCCCACGTCGTCCCGGTCGGCACCGTCCCCCTCGTCGCCACTTTCCCCGGCATCCGCTCGCTCGTCGCCGTCCCCGTCGCTCGGCTCGCCCGCACCGCGGTCCTCGGCATTCGACCCGTCGTCGCCGCGGTCCTCGCCGCCCGGCCCACTCTCGCCACGGCCCCGCCGCCGGGCTCGTCGTCGGCGCCCGGTCGGTCGTCGGCGCCGGCCGGTTCCTCGAAGTTCAGGGGATCGTCGTCGGCGCCCGGTCGGTCGTCGGCGCCGGTCGGTTCCTCCGAGTTCGGGGGGTCGTCGTCGGAGCGGGAGCGCAGGTCGTCACCCGGGCCGGCAGTGGGATCGGTCGGGGTGTCCGGGCCGCGTCCGGGCCCGCTGTCGTGCCACGGATCCGCGTCGTAGTCGCCGGCCCTCGATGCGTCGAAGCGGCGGTCGGCCTGCCAGTCGCTGCCGTCGAACCGGGCGACGATCCGCTCGCTGCCGTCGGCGTTCTGCTGCCAGATCTCGGCACCCTCGGGGATCGGGATCGCGCCGCCGGGCGCGTTCGGGTCGCCGATCTTCACCTCGGGCACCGCGTACCCGTCCATCGAGCTGTTCCGGTGCTGCGGGTCGTAGATCCCGTCGCTGTCGGTGTAGCCGGCGCCCATGAACGGCCCGTACTCCAGCTCGTCCGGCCCGGTCGTCCGGTCATCGTCGACACCCGGCGTGCCCTGCATGTCGTCCGAGAACGCCGGGACGAAGTGCTCCGGATCATCGGCCGGGAACCGCAGCGCGAAGTTGTGGTGCTGCTCCGGGCCGAAGGTGGTGCCGTCGAACGTCAGCGCGTACCCGTCGTAGTTGCGCTCCGGCGTGTTCAACTCGCGGACGTCGTCGTGCCGCGCACCGAACCCGCGCACCGAGTCGTGGTAGTCCCCGTTGTTGAGCATCGACTCCGCGGCGCCGGGGTTGAGCACCTTCTGCACGATGTCGCCCTGCTGGATCGCCGCCTCGTTGCGGATCGCGGCCATCCGGTCCTTGGTCGCCTGGTCGTACGTGTTCGGGTGCCGGCGCCGGTCCTCGTCGAAGCGCTGCCGGCGCTCCTGTGGAGTGTCGCCGGGGACCCCGTGGCGTTCCAGGATCTGGTCGAGTTGGTCGTGGTGCGCCGGCACATCCGGCGCGCTGTCGTCGCCGTACTTCCCTTCGTACTCGGTGCCGTCCGGCAGCTCGATGCGGTGGTCCCGGTCGCTCGGGCCCGGCCCGGCGGGCTCGTCGGTGCCCTCGGCGGGCGGTGGCTGGTCCGCCGCACCGGGCGGCTCGTCTTCGCCGGGCGGGCCGGCCTCGTGGTCGGCGGACCGGGGCCGCCACTCGTCCGGCTCCCCTCCGGCGGGTTCCTCGCCGGGCGCGCGCCCCGCCGGCCGAACACTCTCGTCGCCGGGCCGGTGCCGGAGGTCCTCGCTTCCAGGCCGGGTCCGGGGATCCTCACTTCCGGGCCGGGTCCGGGGATCCTCGCTTCCGGGCCGGTGCCGGGGATCCTCGCTTCCGGGCCGGTGCTGGGGATCCTCGCTTCCGGGCTGGTGGTGTGGGCCCTCGCGGGTCGAGCGGTCGCCGCCTGGCTCGTCACCGGGCCGCGCCGGGCGGCGATCCTCGGCCGGCGGCCCGGTGGTACCGGCCGGATCGGTGGTGCCGGTGCGCTGCTCCGGCACCGGTTCCGGCCGTGGCTCCGCTCCGGGCCGTGTGGCCCCGAGCCCCGGGCCCGGCTCCGGCGGCGCCCCGGAGCCCTGCTCCGGCCGTCCGGCGGACTCGGGCCGTGGTCCCGCCGGGCCGGAACCATCCGGCCGGGCGGTCGGTTCCGCGGCGGGCGGTCGCGCGGTCGAAGCCGGGCCCGCGTCCAGCTCCGGCCGCGACGTCGAAGCGGGGCCCGCCTCGGGCCGCGACCCCGCAACAGAACCCGACTCGGGCCGCGTGATCGAAGCAGGCCCCGGCTCGGGTCGCGACCCCGAAACAGGACCCGACTCGGACCGCGAAGTCGGTTCGGTGGGCGTCGGTCCCGGGCGGGCCGCCGGCTCCGCGGTGCGCTGGCCCGGCACCCCGGGCCGCCGCTCGACCGGGTGGCTCTGCTCGCCCGAGCCGGCCGACCGCGGCGCCGGTGGTCGACCGCTGCCGGGCTCGCCCGGCAGCGGCGCACCGTCCGGGCGGCCGGACGAGCCGGGCTCGCGCGCCGCCTCCGCCGGCCCACCGCGGTACCCGTGCCCCCCGTCGCCGCCACCGCCGGATCGTGGCGCCGAGCCGCCCGTACCGCCCCGAGCGCCACCCGGCCCGCCGCCGGAACCGCCCACCCCACCGAGGCCGACGCCCGGCAGGCCACCGGCCACCGGTCCGCCGCCGGCACCGGTGCTGGCGGCCGGATCGGCCGCCCGCGGTGCCTGTTGCGGCGCGGGGGTGGGCGTCGGTGCCAGTACGGTCGGTTCGCCAGCCCCGCCGGCGTCCGCCAGCGCGGAACCACCGGTGCCGGGCCGCGCCGTACCGCCGCTCGGGCCGCCCGACCCGCCGCCGTGGCCACCGCCCAGGCCGGTCGGGCCACCGCCGGCCCCCACACCGGAGCCCGAGTCGACCGATCCGCCGGCGTCGCCGTGCGACGACTCGCGGCCCGAGCCGGAGCCGGACGACTCGTGGTACGCCGCCTCGGCGTGCGCCGGTTCATGCTGCGCGGACTCGGCGTGAACCGGCTCGGCGTGAACCGGCTCGGTGTGGGCCGGCTCGGTGTGGGCCGGCTCGGGGTGGGCCGGCTCGGCCCGGGTCGGCTCCGAGTACGCGGTGGGCTCGGTCCGGGCTGGCTCGGCGGAGCCGTTCAGCGCGCTGTGGATCGGGTCGTGCGGCGCGGTGTCGGTGCGCTCCACCGGCTGCTCGTTCCGGGTCGGCGCCTCCTCGGACGAGGTGCCCGAGCGGGGCTCCTCGGTCCGCTGCGCCCCCTCCGACCCATCGGACGGTTCCCGGGCCGGCTCCTCCGACCCGCCCGACGGCTCCCGACCCGGCCCTTCCGAGCCACCGGACGGGTCGCCGCGCGCTTCCCCGGTACCCGAACCACCCGGCTCGGCGCCGCGGTGACCGCCGGGCTCGCCCCCGCCGGAACCACTCGGCTCGCCCCCGCCCGAACCGCCCGCCTCGCCACCGCGATAGCCGCCGGACTCCGCCCCACCCGAACCGCCGGGCTCGTCGCCGCTGCCGGTACTGCCCGGCTCACCGCCGCCGGTACCGCCGGGTTCGTCGCCGAAGCCGGGTGGCGGCGGCACCTCGTCGCCGCCGCGACCGCCGCTCTCCGGCCCGCCGCGCTCACCGGGCGGGCCGCCCGGCTCGTGCTCCGACCCACCGCCCTCCTCGCCGCGGTGCCCGGCGAGGCCACCGGCCGCGCCGGAGGTACCGGCCTTGAGCAGGCTTTCCGGGTCGAGCGACTGGCCGTGCGCCGCGGCGTCGGCGATCCCGCCGGCCACACCACCGAGGGCGCCGTTGACCACCTCGCCGCCGAGGGTGTGCGCGAAGCCACCGGCGGCCTTCCCGAACCCGACGCCGGCCAGACCGCCTGCGGCGCCGGTGATCGCGCCGTCGATGACGTCGCCCTGGACCTTGCTCCAGTCGAGCGAGGTGCGGTGCCCCTCACCGATCTGCACCAGCTGGATCGCGACGTCGGTCAGGACGTTCTGGATGATGTTCATGACGATCGCCTTCAGCACCTGCTGGGCGATCGTGCGGACGGTGATCTGGGTGGCGACCTCGGCGACCGGGATGCCGGCGGTCGAGGCGCCGAACGTCTCGATCGCGTTCGCCAGCATGATGGCGATCTGGATGGCGAGGATGATCAGTGCCGCGATGAACTGGTACTTCGCGTACTCGATCTCGGTACCGGTGCTGTCGCAGTGCTGCCCGAGGCCCTCCAGCAGCTTCGCCAGCTTCTCGATGTAGCCGTCCTCGCCGCCGGTGCCCGAGGTGTACTTCGACCAGTACTGCCCGAGGTTGTCCGCGGCCTGCCCCTGCATGCCGGCCAGCACGTGGTAGTAGGCGCTGTCGCCCTGGTCGATCAGCTCGCGGAGCTCGCCGGCGGCGGTGTTGTAGGCCTCGGCCATTCGCCACATGCCGTCTTCGTCGCCCTCGGGCCAGTCGGACCCGACCACCCACTCCAGCCACTTCAGTTCGGACGGCAGCTCCATCCCCACGACAGAGGCCCTCCCGTCCGCTCCCGACCGGCATCGGATCGCGAGCCGCGGCGGCGGGCGAAGCACGCGGCAGCCGCCACGGCACGCAGCTCGGACGATCGACGCACCGATCATGACAGAAGTGCGCAAGCGTGACGCGGCGTTCGAATCAGTCGATCGCGATGCGCTCGATCCGTTGCGGGGACGGTCGATCACGCCATCCCGGACCGACCGGGTAGTGCCGGTGCTCGGCGATCACCTCGGTCACCGCGGACTCCGGCACCTCGCCGGTCCAGTCGCCCCGGTCGACCATGCGCATCGCCACCACACCCGGGTACGCGTCGTTCCCGGCCCGGACGAGGTAGCGCCCGTCCCGCTGGCCGACCACCGCGATCCGGTGCCCGCGCACCAGCACGTACGTCACCCGGCCGTACAGGTCGTCCAGCTCGGCGCGCGGGATCAGCCGGGCGTACTCGCCGCCGGGCAGGCCGGTCGGGTCGAAGCCGTCCGCGAGCGCGGTGGCATTCCTGGTGTACGCGGTCGTCGGTTCGGCCGCCCAGCTCGCCGACCGGCACACCCGGC
The DNA here is from genome assembly GCF_016865425.1 of Actinocatenispora thailandica. Taxonomy (NCBI): domain Bacteria; kingdom Bacillati; phylum Actinomycetota; class Actinomycetes; order Micromonosporales; family Micromonosporaceae; genus Actinocatenispora; species Actinocatenispora thailandica. The sequence continues at coordinate 6,288,629 of NZ_AP023355.1, forward strand.
CACGGAACACCGCCCGCGAGTACGTCAGGCCGGCCCCGACCGGCGCCGGATCGGGCGGCGTCGCGGCCAGCGCCGCGCGGACCCGCGCCACCGTCCCGGAATCTGCCGTCGGATCGCCGTGCGGGCGCGCGATCCACCGCAGGAAAGCCGGCTCCGGCGCCACCGCGTGCTCGGTCGCGTAGTACGTCAGCCGGTCCGACCAGACCCAGGTACCGTCGGTGCGCACCACCGGCCGCAGCACCGCGCCGCGGGCGGCGTCCAGCTGGTCGACATCGCGTACCGACGAGTCGAGCACCACGGCACCCGCCGCCAGGTAGTCCGACACCCGGCGCCGATCGGCCGGGGCGAGGCGGCGGAGCCGATCCGCCCGCGGCACCCAGAACCGCGGGCCGAACACCATCGCCACCCGCGGCCACACCTCGGTCACCAGCACCCCCGGATCGCCCGACCTGGCGTCTCAGCTTCGCACGGCTGGCGGCGGCCGGGCGCTGGCGCGCCCGAGCCCCACCGCGCCGGTAACGGCAGGCGGGGCCCGGGACGGTCAGCGACCCGGCGGGCGCGGCGGCGGGCCGCCGGCCTGCGCTCCGGGCGGCTGCGGCCACAACGGCTGCGCCGGTGTGGGACCACCGGGCCCCGGTGGTCCCGGAACCGAACCACCGACCGGCGGCGCCCCGGGCGGCGACCCCGATGGAGGCCCCGGCGCCCCGGGCGGCGGCGCCGGAGATCCGGCGATGCCGGTCGGCGTCGGGCTGGACCCGGCTGGCGGCATCCCGCCCGGCACGGTCGGCTGCTGGTATCCGCCCGGCTGCGCCGCCCCGTACGCCCCGGGCAGGCCCGGATATCCGCCGGGCCCCGCCGCGCCCACGGGCGGACCGCCGCCGCGCCCCGATCCGTTGCCGCGACGGCGCCGACGGCCGGCGAGCACCACGATCAGCACGATGATGCCAACGACCACCAACAACCCGACGACCGCGAACGTGATCCAACCCCGGGTACTGATGTGCGCGTGGAACGCGCCCGCGGTGCGCACCGGATGGGTCGCGGTCGAACCCGCGCTGGCGCCGCCGCCGGTACCGCCGCCGAGCGGGTTCTTCGTCACCGTGGGCACGTCCTTGGTCAGCGCGTCCACCGGCCGCACCGTGCCGTAGCCGAAGTAGTTGTCCCGGCCCGGATCACCCTGGTCCTTCGCCGTCTCGACCAGCCGGTTGATCACGTTGGCCGCGTCGAGCTTCGGGTACTTGGCCCGGATCAGCGCCACCGTGCCGGCCACGATCGGCGCCGCCATGCTCGTCCCGTCGGCGGACTGGTACTCGGAGTTCCCGTCCGTCGACCCGGTGGACACGATGTCCACGGCCGGTGCGGCGATCACGACCTGCTTGCCGGACACCGATCCGGACCAGAAGTTCGATGCCTTGTCGGCGCCCGAGACCGCGACGACGCCCGGGATCGCGGCCGGTGACGCGACGGCGGACATGCCCTCGCCGGTGTTCCCGGCGGCCGCCACCACGACCACGTTCTTGGACAGCGCGTAGTCGACGGCCGAGACCTCGTCGGACGGCGGCGTGTCGTACACGCCGCCGGAGGAAATGTTGATCACCTGAGCGCCATGGTCGACGGCGTAACGGATGCCCGTCGCGATCTCCTTGTCGGAGAACTTGTCCGGCAACTCGACCGGCATGATCTTCGCGCCCGGAGCCACCCCCACCACGTGGTGCAGCCCGCCGCCGCGGGCGGCGATGACACCCGCGACACCGGTGCCGTGCGTGCTGGAGGTCGATCCCCCGCCGATGGCCGTACCCGAGACGAGCTGGCCGGACAGATCCGGGTTGCTGCCGTCGATCTTGCCGTCGATGACAGCCACCACCACACCGCCACCCCGGGTGATGTTCTGCGCCTTGGGGATCTGCAGCGCATCCACGTACCACTGCTGCTGGCGGATCGGCGTCGCGCTCGCCGTGGCCGGCATGAGCAGGGCCAGCCCGGCGGCCGTCGCGCCGGTCAGCGCCCACCGGGCCCGGCGAGCCCAGCCACCCGTCCTCCGATCGACTCGCATCGCGTCAACCGCCCAGCACCGACGGCGCGCTGTCGTCGTTGCCGCCCCACGGGTCCTCGTCCTCGGTCAGCCAGGTGTCCCGGCCGTCGCCGGCACCGCCGCCGTGTCCACCGTGGCCGCCGCCCAGCACGCCGCGGCCGAGTGCGCCCCGGCCCGCGCCGGCACCGCCGGCGCCGACGAAGCCGTCCGGGGACACCGGCTTGCCCACCGGGCTGCCACCGGCGCCGGTCCCGGCACCGAGCCCGCCGCCACCCACGCCGGCGCCGGTCGGGGCGCCGCCGCCGGCACCGGCGAGCCCGGAACCGGCGCCTCCGCCGCCGCCACCGTGCGAGCCGAGCCCGCCGTGGTCGGTGTTCGGGTAGGGATGGTCGTCGAGCGAGTCGTGGCTGGGCACCTTGTGTTCGGTGTTCGGCAGGTCGGGCTTCGGATGCCGGGTGTCGGGCGTCTTCGTGTCCGGCATCGTGCCCGAGCCGGTGTCCGGCATGCTGCCGGCACCCGGGCCGGTGCCGGTGCCGGTGTCGGTCCGGTCGTCGTTGTTCAGGCTCAGCTGGGTGTTGTTCGGCGACGGGCTGCCCGCCTTGATGTTCGCGTTGTCGTACTCGTTGTTCGTACCGGCGAGGATGTCCCGGGCCTGGTCCTCGGTGTCGGTGAACCACTTGGTGAACTGGTCGCTCACCCACCCGAGGACGTCGCCGGCGACGCCGCTCACCCAGTTGTCGTAGAGCTTGTCCTTCCAGTCGCCGGGAAGGGCCAGCGTGATGAGTCCGTTGGTGGCGATGGCGTTGCGGTCGATCGCCTGCTGGTGCATCCAGCTGACGTCGTCGTACATCTCCGCCGGGATCGGCATCTGGTCCTGCAGGCTCTGCAACTGGCTGGAGCAGCTGTCGAGCAGGTTGACGACCTTGGACTTGTTGTCGGTCTCGATCTGGTGGATCTGGTCCGAGATCTTCTTGATGTTGTCCCGGTAGGCGTCGCCGGCGCTGCCCTTCCAGTCCTTCAGATCCTTGATCAGGGTGTCCAGCTCCTCCTTGACCGAGTCGGCGTTGCGGAACACGCCCTTCCACCGGTCGGAGGCCGCGGACAAGGTAGCCGGGCTGCCGTTCACGCAGGACGCCGTGACGATGTCGTCCCAGCTCATGTCGCCCGGATCGGCGGCGAGATTGCCCATCTCAGTACCCCGATCCGGTCGCCGTGGACGTCGTCGTGCTCGGCGAACCGTTCGAGCCGCCGGCATCGGCGAACGCCTTCATGATGTTCTTCGAGTTGGCGTCGTTGAGCTCTTCGGCGTCGTCGTACTTCTTGATGATCTCCTTCGTCGCCTTGATCGCGACATCGAGATTCTTCGCGACGTTGCCGTAGTCGTTGTAGATCGTCTTCAGGTACTGCTGGTGCGTCCCTGCGGACTTCACCGCGTTCTGGAACTTGCCGAACGGGACGGTGTGGTCCGCGCCCAGGCAGTCCTTGCCCTTGATGTCGAGGATTTCCTGGGTCAGCCGGTCCTGCACGTACTTCTTGAGGTCCTCCAGGATCGGCACCACGTTCTTCAGGTGGTCGGTGTCGACCTCTGCCTTCTCGGCTGCACCCGGGTGGAAGCTGTAGTCCGTGCCCATCATCAAACCTTTCCGCGGACCGGCAGGTCACGCGCCGACCTCCCGAAGAAAGGCGGGCCTTCGCCGCAAAGCTGAAGGCCCGCCCACATCGTCACCGCATCACCGAACGAGCGTCAGCCCCACAGCTTGGAGTTGCTCATCTCGGTGTTGACGTAGTTCTCGCTGGCGATGCCGACCGCACCGCCGATCTGGTTGAGCACCTGGTTCAGGTCGGTGACGGCCTTGTCCCACTTCTGCTGGTGCTCCTGGTAGGCCTGCCGGTCGCTACCTTCCCACTCCATCCGCTGCAGACCCGAGCGGAGCGTGTCCAGCTTCTGGTCCATGCCCTGCGCGATGGACTTCATCTGCGAGTGCGCTTCCTGCAGGACGTGCGGATCGACCTTGATCATCGACATTGTTCGTCAGCCCTTCCCCGTCAGCCGTTCAGCGCCGAGTGGATCTTGTCCAGCATCTGCTGCTGTTCCTCGTCGTTGTGCTGGTGCTGCCGGCCAGACTTGTCGAGCAGGTCTGCGATGTCGTCCATCGCCTTGAGCAGCGTCTTGCTGTCCTCGCTCCACCGCTGCATCAGCTGCTGGAACGAGCCCGCCGCGGAACCCTGCCAGGCGCTGGCCAGATCCTGCTGGACGAGCGTTTCGAGCTTGGTCAGATCGCCCTGGATGTCGTCCCGGGTCGACCGGACGTCGTTGGCTGCGGTGTGCAGCGTCGCGTGGTCAACCTGCATGGGCCCGTTGCCCATGATCCACCTCCCGAACTATTGGAGGACCCCGTGTCCCGACCGACACCGCCGACCACAAAACCGGCGTAGGCGGCCTACCCAACGTAGGTAGTACGGTATCGGACGTGCGCAATGCTCCGGGAGGGGCGAGTGGTGGGCAGCCCCACCCAGATCATGCGCAGCCCGCACAGAACACCGCGGGTCTCGTCTTCCGTGACAGTTCTATCGGATTCCCGCAACTGGCCTGAATCACTGGATCAGCCCCGGCTCGGCCGCCCCGCGCCGCGCTCGCGACCCACCGGCACCGCCGGGTCGGCGCCGGTGGGCGCCCGGTCAGGCCGGCGGATCGAAGGCCACCTGGATGAGTTCGTTGCCCTCCCGCCGCCGGATCAGCGTGCCACGGCCGGGCGGCTGCGGACTCGGCCGCAGGTTGCCGAACAGGGCGCCCTCCTCGCGGTTGCCGGACATCAACAGCGCCGGACTGTCGAGTTCCTTCAACCGCTGCAACACCTGGTCGTACATGGCCCGGGCGGCGCCACCGCAACGCCGGGTGAGGATCACGTGCAGGCCGATGTCCCTGGCCTGCGGGAGGAACTCGGCGATCGGTTGCAGCGGGTTGCCGGACGGGCTCGCGACCAGGTCGTAGTCGTCGACGATGACGTACAGATCGGGGCCCTTCCACCAGCTACGGTCGCGCAGCTGCTCGGGCGTGACGTTCGGGCCGGGCAGGCGCTCCTTCATCGCGCCCACCACCGAACCCATCATCTCGCCGAACGCCTGCCCGGACGCGGCGTACCCGAGCAGGTGGTCGCCCTCGATCGTGCCCAGCATCGACCTCCGGTAGTCGGCCATGATGATGCGCGCCTGCTGCGGTGTCGTCTTCGCGACGATCTGCTTCGCGATCATCCGCAGCATCGACGACTTGCCGCACTCGGAATCACCGAGCGCGTAGAAGTGCGGCTCGGTCGCGAAGTTGAGCGCCACCGGGGCCAGCCGGCTCTCGTCCAAGCCGATCGTGACGACGCCGGCCGGTGTCTGCGGTGCGCGCTCGATGAACTCCGCCGCCGCGAACTCCCGGGGCAGCAACCGCACCTTCGGCGCCGGGTCCCTGGTCCAACCCTCGTCGACCCGGCGGACCAGGTCGGCCACGCCGTCGCCGAGGTTCTCGTCGGTGGCCTGCCCGTCGATGCGCGGCACCCCGGACAGGAAGTGCAGCTTCTGCGGGGACAGGCCGCGCCCCGGCGTGCGGGCCGGCACGTTCGCCGCCGCCCGGCGGTCGATCTCCGACTCGGCCGGGTCGCCCAGCTTCAGCTCGAACCTGGTCCCCAGCAGGTCGCGCATGTTGATCCGGACCTCGGCCCAGCGGGCCGCCGTGATCACCAGGTGCACTCCGAACCCCAGGCCGCGCTGGGCCAGGCTGGTCAGCCGCTGCTCGTACTCGTCGAAGTCCTCGCGCAGCGTCCCCCAGCCGTCCACCACCATGAACACGTCGCCGAACGGGTCGTCGGCGAACTCGCCGTCGGCCCGCCGTCGCCGGTACGTGGCGATCGACTCGACGCCCAGCTCGGTGAACCGTCCCTCCCGCTCGTCCAGCAGCCCGATCACCTCGGCGACGGTCCGCCGGACCGCCTCCGCCTCGCGCCGGGTCGCCACCCCGGCGACGTGCGGCAGGTCGCGCAGCCCGGTGAGTGAACCGCCACCGAAGTCCAGGCAGAAGAACTGCACCTCGCGCGGCGTGTGGGTGAGCGACATCGACGCGATCAGCGAGCGCAGCATGGTGCTCTTGCCGGACTGCGGGCTGCCCACGATGATCACGTTGCCGCCGGCGCCGCCCAGCTCGGCCCAGAACAGGTCACGCTTCTGCTCGTACGGCTTGTCGACGACACCGACCGGGGTGGTCAGCGTGCCGAGCAGCGCCGAACCCGCCGGGCACAGGCCCCGGTTCGGGTCCACCGTCAGCTCCGGCAGCAGCTCGGACAGCGGCGGCGGCGCGGCCAGCGGCGGCAGCCAGACCTGGTGCGCCGGCTTGCCCTGGCCGGTCAGCCGCTCCGCGATCACCTCCAGCGTGGCGGTCTGCTTGCCGCCCTGCTCCGCCGGTTCCGGTTGCGCCGCCGGCTCCTCCGGCAGCTCCAGCTCGGGGGTGTGGTCGACGCTGTAGCGCACCACCTTGTTGGACACCAACGCCTTCGCGCGTTCCTTCGCCGCGCCCTGCTGGTACGGGCCGGAGACGTACGCGCCGCGGAACCGCAGCATCGTGGACGTGTCGGCCTTGAGATAGCCGTGCCCGGGCGCGTTCGGCAGCTCGTACGCGTCGGGCACGCCCAGCACGATGCGCGACTCGACCGCGGAGAAGGTACGCAGGCCGATCCGGTAGGACAGGTGGGTGTCCAGGCCCCGCAGCTTGCCCTCCTCCAACCGCTGGGACGCGAGCAGCAGGTGCACCGCGAGCGACCGGCCGAGCCGGCCGATCATCACGAACAGCTCGATGAAGTCGGGCTTCGCGGCCAGCAGCTCGGAGAACTCGTCGCAGATGATCAGCAGCGCCGGCAACGGTTCCAGCGGCTCTCCGGCCCGCCGGGCCTTCTCGTACTCGTACTGCGAGACGTAGTTGCCGGCCGCCCGGAGCAGCTCCTGGCGGCGCACCATCTCGCCGGCCAGCGCGTCCTTCATCCGGTCGACCAGCTCGATCTCGTCCTCCAGGTTGGTGATCACCGCGCTGGTGTGCGGCAGCACGTCCAGCGAGGCGAACGTCGCGCCACCCTTGAAGTCGACCAGCACCAGGTTGAGTTCCTCGGAGGAGTGGTTGATCGCCAGCGCCGAGACGATCGTGCGCAGCAGCTCGGACTTGCCGGAACCGGTCGCGCCGATGATCAGCCCGTGTGGCCCCATGCCCTCCTGCGCGGCCTCCTTGAAGTCCAGCTCGACCACGTTGCCGTCCGGGCCGCGGCCGAGCGGGATGCGCAGCCGCTCCCGGTTCGGCTTGTTCGGCCGCCAGGTGCGGTGCGGGTCCAGGGTGCCGGCGTCACCGACGCCCAGCAGGTCGGTCAGCTCGTACGCGGTGGCCAGCGCGTCCTCCGGCCCGGTCTGCGCGGACATCCGGTGCGGCGCCAGCTGCCGGCCGATCGCCTCGGCCTGCTCCCGGCTGACGTGATCCGGCCGGCCGATCGGGGTGCTCCGATCGCCGCGATAAACCTCGGCGCGGTCCGGCCACAGGTCCAGGCAGAGCAGCCAGCGGCCGGCGTCGCGCGGCACGATGCCGTTCAGGTCGAGCACCGTGGTACCCATCAGGCCGGCGCCGGCCAGCTGGCAGTCCGGCGCGACCTCGCCGCCGTCCAGAATCACCAGCAGGTGCGGCACCTCCGTGATCGGTTTGGCGTCCGGCGAGTGCCGCGGGCGCGCGGCGATCTCGTCGCCGAGCAGCTCCTCCAGCTCCCGCATCGTCTCGAACACCAGCCGGGACGCGCCGGCCGCGTCGCTGCGCCGCGAGTACTGGTTGTGCGGCAGCCACTTGACCCAGTCCCAGGTGGCGAAGTTCTCCGTCGGGGTCACCACGGCAATCCGCAGGTCGTCCGGTGCGTGCAGCACCGCGGCCTGGCAGAGCAGGGAACGGGCGGCACCGAGGTCCGCCTCCCGGTCGCCGCGCAGCACGATCCGGCTGAACGCGCGGAACGACACCGCGGTCGGCAGGTTCGGCACCGTGTTGAAGGTACGGACGAAGCGGCGCAGCGCGATCGCGCTCATCGGCTCCAGGTCCTCGACCGGTTTCGTCTCCGGCGTGACGATCTTGACGGCGAGTTTCTGCGGGCCCACCGCGACCCGGACCTCACCGAAGTCGTCGTCGTTGACCCGCCGCTCCCACATCCGCCGCGACGCGGCGATCGACCACAACGCGTCCGGCTCCGGGTGCTTCCAGGTCAGCGCCGAACGCTGCGCCTCCGCCGCCCGCCGCACCCGTTTGCGTACCTGCGCGAGGTAGCGCATGTAGTCGCGCCGCTCGGCGTTCAGCTCGGCCTTCTTGTCGCCGCTGCCGCCACCGATCTGGCCGACCGCCATGCCCAGCATCGACACCCCGAACATGCCCCCGGCCAGGTAGGTCATCATGCCGCCGCCGCGGCCCGCGTACATGAAGGCCATCGCGCCGGCGCCGGCCAGCATCGGCAGGATCATCAGGATCTGGCCGATGCTGCGGGGCAGCTGCTCCGGCACCTCCGGCGGCGACTCCAGCAGGAGTTCACCACGCGGCAACTGCGGGCCGGGCCGTCGGGCCGGGCGTCGGAACACCACCGTCGTCATGCCGCCTCCGGGGAGGTACGTGTCGGGGGCGCGGCCGAGCGCGCCCGAGGTGCCGGGCGCTGGTCGCGCCCACGGTGCCGGGCGCAGGCCGCGCCCACGGTGCCGGGTGCAGATTGCGCCCAAGGTGCCGGGTGCAGGCTGCGCCCAAGGTGCCGGGTGCAGGCTGCGCCCAAGGTGCTTTGTGTGCCGCTGCCTATCTTGTCGGATCGGCGCCACCCTGCCCGGCGACGCACACCGTGCCCCTGCTTGGCCCGGTCTCCTAGGAAGATCCCTACAACTTCGTCGTTTCGGCGCACTTGACCGGTCCGCGATGATGGACGGGTTCGCGGTGTCCCTCGAAGTCGAAGGAGCCAATGTGGCCAACGCCGTCGGCAGCGGGTTGTGCCGGGTCACGATCGTCGCGCCGAAGACCCGGATCGACCTGGCACTGCCCGAAGACGTCCCGCTCGCCGACCTGCTCCCGACACTGCTGCGCTACGCCGGCGAAGACCTCGCCGACGACGGCACCACCAAGGGCGGCTGGGTGCTGGCCCGGCTTGGCGGCATGGTGCTGGACAGCACCCGCAGCGCCGGGCAGCTCGGCATCCGCGACGGCGAGCAGCTCTACTTCACCCCGCGCAGCACGTCGGCACCGGACGCGGTGTTCGACGACGTCGTCGACGCGATCGCCACCGCCACCCAGGAACGCGGCGGGCGGTGGGGCCCGTCGTTCACCCGCCGGTTCGGCCTGGGCGCCGCGATCGGCGCGCTGGTGCTCGGGCTCGGCCTGCTGCTCACCGCCGGCCCGCCGCAGCTGCCACCGGCGCTGGGCGGGCTCGGCATCGCGGTCGCGTTGCTGGTGACCGCGGCGATCTCGGCGCGGGCGATGGCCAACAGCCAGACCGGGTCGATGCTGGCGCTGCTCGCCGTCGCGTACGCGACGGTCGGCGGGCTGCTCGTCGCCGCCGGCGACCACGGCGCCGGCGATCTGCGAGCCGCGCACCTGCTGATCGGCGGCGGTGTGGCGGTGCTGTTCGCCGTCCTCGCCGCGGTGGCGGTCGCCGACTATGCGCACCTCTTCCTGGCCGCCGCGATCTGCACGTTCGGCCTGGTCGTCGGGGCGGCGCTGAGCCTGGTCGCCGGGATCAGCGCGGCCGGCTCGGGCGGCATCGTCGGCGCGCTCGCGCTGGTGTTCACCTCCGCGCTGCCGACGCTGTCGTTCCGGCTCGGCCGGCTGCCGATGCCGACCATCCCGTCCGGGCCGGAGGAGCTGCGCACCGACACGGAGACGGTGGACGGGGAGCGGGTGCTGTCGCAGAGCGACGCCGCCGACCGGCACCTGACCGGCCTGCTCGGTGCGACCGCGCTGCTCGGGCTCGGCGCCGAGTTCGCCGTCGCCTTCGGCGGATCCGGCTGGCCGCGGCTGATCCTGCTGGCCGTGCTGGCGCTGGTGCTGTTGGCGAGGTCGCGTTCGTTCGCCGGCGGCTGGCAGCGGTTGCCGCTGATGATCGCCGGGATGCTCGGGCTCGGTCTGACCGCGGTGGCCGGGTTCGCCGCCGCGGGGCCACTACTGCGGTTGGTCGCGGTCGTTCCCGGGGTGCTCGTCGTCGCGGTGATCAGCCTGATCTGCGGTCTCACCCTGCCGCAGGCCCGGGTGATGCCGGTGTGGACCAAGGTCGTCGACATCGTCGAGGTGCTGCTGATCGTCGCGGTGATCCCGCTGGTGCTGTGGATCTGCGGGGCGTACGCGTTCATCCGCTCCATCAAGGGCTGACCCGCGGCGGTTCGCATCGCTCCGGCCCGCCCGGCGCGATGCGAACCCGGTCAGCGTCGGGCGGCGCCGAACTGCTGGCTCTCCACGTCGGTCGGGTTGAGCCACAGGTACCGGTCGGCCTGGCCGCCGAGCACCGCCATCATGTCGTCCCGCATCACCTGGAGCAGGTTCACCGTCTCCGAGGTCAGCTGCAGCACCGACGCCGCCGCGAACGCCTCGGTCGACGCCAGCCGCTGCAGGAAGATCATGTTCGACGCCTGCACCGACGGGAAGCCGTACGCGGTGAGCTGCCGCAGCACCGTCAACTGGGTCTGCCAGGGGCCGAGCGCCGGCGGTTGCTGGGCGCCGTGCAGGCCCACGTCGTAGAGCATCAGGGCGGGTGAGGTCGCCGTCGCGCCCACGGTGACCGGACGTTCGCCCGACATCACCGCGACCCGGTCGTCCCGGCCGGTCGCCCAGCGCCCGAAGCCCTGCCACTCGCTCGGCTGGTTCGTGAACACGACCACCCGCGCGCCCATCGCGAGCGCCCGGAACACCGTCACCCGGGCCGCCCACAACCCGCCGATCAGCGACAACCGGGTCGGCTCGTCCCGGAACATGCGCACCAGCACCGGCGCCTTGCTGCCGTCCCGGCCGAGCAGCAGCCCGCTGCTGGTCCCCGGGACCTCGATCTGTTGCAGCGCACCGCGGGACACCCCGTGCATCCCGGCGCGCAACCGCTGGAACGGGCGGAGCCGGCGCGGCCGGGCCGCCGGGCGTTGCGGCTGCGCCGGCTCGACCCCGCCGTACACGGTGCCGGAGCCGAGCGGTGGCTGCTGCTGCCCCGGCCGGACCAGGCCCGGCATCGAGGCACCCGACACCGGCGCGCCGGACATCGGCAGGCCCGACACCGGGCTCATCTTGGGCGCTCCGCCAGCGTTGAGCGGCCCCGCCGGCCCGTTCGGCACCGGGCGGATCCGCGCGGCCGGATCGCCGCCCATCGGTACGAGTGCGCCGCCGGAGACCGGGATCCCACTGACCGGCGGGCCACCGACCGGCGGGCCGGACACCGAGGCCCCACCGACCGGCGGGCCGGACACCGGGGCCCCACCGACCGGCGGGCCGGACACCGGGATCCTGCTGACCGGCGACCCGGAGACAGGGATCCCACTGACCGGAGATCCGGCCACCGGAGTCCCACCGACCGGCGGGCCGGACACCGGATGCCCGGGCTGGACCGGCCGACCAGGCTGAACCGGCCGACCGGGCTGAACCGGCCGACCAGGCTCAACCGGCCGACCGGACTGGGCGGCCGAGGGCGGCACCGGGTGGGTCGCGGCGCCGGGCCCCGGCGCACCGGGCGGGGCCGGCGGTACGGCGGCAGCCGGCGGTACGGCGGCAGCCGGCGGTACGGCGGCAGCCGGCGGTACGGCGGCAGCCGGCGCGGCCGCGGCCGACGGCTGCGGTCGCGCGCCGGCCGCCGCCCCACCTTGCGGAGGCTCGTGCCGTGGCGTCGCCGCTGGGCCGGTCACCGCCCGGGGCGGGCCGGGGGGGCCGGGCCGGGACGGATTGCCGGGCTGAGGCGGGTGACCGGGCTCCGGCGGGTGGCCGGGCTGGGACGGTGCCCGCGGCGGCCGGGCCGAGCCGTACGTCGTACCCGAGGGAGCCCGGCCGGTCGGCTCCCCGGACGGCGGCACGCCCGGCCGGTCCGCGCCCGGCGGGGTGGCCCGGCCGTACGTGGTGGGCTGGGCCGGCGGTCCAGCGGCGGGCGGTGGCTCGGCCTGCCCGGTGCCCGGCTCGTCGACCGGGCGCCGGTAGCCGCCGCCCCGGGCGCCGTACCCGGTCGGCTGCGGGTCGGGCTCGTTCTCGTCGTCGTCGCGGGAGTGCCGGCCGCGGGGCGGCTCCGGCTCGTCCGGCCGGCGCGGGGACCCGTAGACGCTCACTGGGCGCCACCTCCACTCGGCGCGGTCGCGTACACCGACGGCGCCTGCTCTCCGTTGAGCCGGAACAGCTTGGCCCGGGACACCCGCGCCAAGTGCTGCAGCGCACGGCAGTTGCCGCTCAGCTGCTCGGGCTGGCCGCCGACCCGGACCAGGGTGCGGAAGTCGATGCCGTCGTCGCCGGGTGACATCGTGACCGCGACGCTGGTCAGCACCGCGGGGGTGCGGGCCAGCCGGCCGATCACGCCGCCGACGTCGCGCAGCCGGGGCCAGTCCCGCACCCAGAAGCAGGCGTGCGCCAAGCCGCCGGCCCGCCAGCTGGACCACTCCTCGCCGATCTGGCCGACCGAACCGGGGTCGACGTATCCGGTGACCCCGCAGGACTGGGCCAGCGCGTCGCGGACACCCTCGGCGTCGAGCAGCTCGTACTCCAGGCCGGCGCCGCTGATCGCCTTGCCGAGCCGGCCGATCGCGGTGGACAGCGCCCGGTGCACACCGTCCACGCCGCCGCCGCGGGTGGCGGCGGCCTGCGACGCGGTCGTCGGGTCGAGCCGGACCGCGACCCAGCATCGCTGGTCGATCGGTTCCACGCCCATGTCGTCGGAGGCGAGCTGCCGGTACGACCGGGCGGCCGGCGCGGTGTCGTCCAGCATCGCCGCCGGGCCGGGGATGGTGTGCACGACGATCTGCAGCACCGAGACGCGCAGGCCACCCTCGTCGAGCACCCGCGCCATCGCCTCCAGCGGCAGCGACTCGGTCGGGTCGCCGCGCAGCCCGGTGCGTGGCGCGACGGCGACCACCGCGAACCATCCGGCTTCGTCCTGGCCGATGCCGATCCGGTTGCCGCGGTCCTCGACGGTGCGGATGGACAGCTCGGGCACCAGCCGGCGCAGCGCGGCGAGCCGGGCGTCGTCGGTACTCGCGCCGCGGCCGTCCTTGCGCCGCTGGTAGCGGCGGCGCAGCAGCAGCCATTCGGTCCACCAGTGCCCGCCGGCCCGGCCGAACGCCAGGAACAGCAGCACCAGCGCGAGCACGCCGGTGCCGCCGAGCCAGTAGGCGGAGTGCAGGTTGGCGGCGATGATCAACGCGGCCAGCGCGACCTCGACCAGGACGAACTGGCCGACCCGGACGCCGCCGAACCGACGCCGGCCGCCGCGCGGCGCGAACGTCACCTCGCCGAGGTTCGCGTCGTCCAGTCGGACGGCGCCCCGGGCGGGCGGTGGTGCCTGCGTCATCACCATGGCTGGCATCCTTTCCCCGGTCCGGCTACCCGTCGTCGCCGCACCGGTCGCCCGGTGCGGCGGCCGGCACCTCGGTCGGCACTGCCCGGCTGGCCGCAGACCAACACGATTCGGCTCGACGCGCATGCACACGGTACCGGCGGGAATCTATCGTAGGGAGGCCGCAAAACCGTCAACTCTCGCGCGTGCACGCATCCCGTACGATCGGCCTCCGGTCGTGTCAAGACGTACCGGACGGCACGGGAGGGTGCATGCCCACGCGGCGCGAACAGTTGCAGGGCTATCGGTTCGTCACCAGGAGGATCGTCTCGGCGATGCTGTCCGGCGAGCCGGAGAGCACTGTGCTGCCGATGCGTCGACTCGGCCTCGCCGCCTTCGCCAGCTTCATGATCGCGACCATCGTCTTCGCCGGCGTCGGGGTGTACGGCATCCTCCGGCCGGGCGGCAAGAGCGCCTGGAAGAAGGACAACACGCTGGTGATCGAGCGCGAGTCCGGGGCGCGCTACATCTACCAGGGCGGCACCCTGCATCCGGTGCTCAACTACGCGTCCGCCCGGCTGATCGTCGGTGCGACCGCGCCACAGCAGGTCTCGGCGAACTCGCTGCGGGACGTGCCGCGCGGCGCGGCCATCGGCATCGTCGGCGCGCCGGACTCGGTGCCGTCCGCGGACGCGCTGGTCGGCCTGCCGTGGATCGTGTGCAGCTCGCCGCGGTTCGCCAGCTCCACCACCAGCCTCGCCACCGAGCTGATGGTGGGCCGGGCGCTGCCCGGCGGTCATGGCATGGGCGACAAGGGATTGCTGGTGACCGAGGGCAGCACCGACGGCACCATGTACCTGCTCTGGCACGACGAGCGATACAAGATCCCGGACGACACCAGCCTCACCTCGCTCGGTCTGACCGGCGCCGACCGGTCGGTGGTCGGTACCGCGATGATCTCCGCGGTGCCGCAGGGCCGCGACCTCGCGGTGCCGCGGATCCCGGGCAAGGGCGAGGCGGGCAAGACCGTCGACGGTACTCAGCACAAGGTCGGTGACGTGTTCCGCAGCGGCGACGTCTACTACGTGCTGATGCGCGACGGGCTGGTCTCGATCCACGAGGTGACGGCGAAACTGCTGCTGGCGGGCGCGCAGCCGACGCAGGTGCCGGCGAACGCGGTGGCCGGCGACCTGAACGCGCGCACCACCCTGGAGCCGAAGCACTTCCCGGCCAAGGTGCCGGAGATCGAGTCGCTGTCCGGGAGCCAGCCCGCGGTGTGCGCCGGCTACCGGGGCGCGAAGAAGGGCAGCGTGACCGAGTCGGTCACGCTCCGGCTGTACGAGCAGGCGCCGAAGGCGCTGCGGCCGGATCCGAATGCCGGCAACACCACCAGCGGGCCGGCGGACACCGGCCCGGTCGCGGACCGCATCGTGCTGCCCGGTGGGCACGGTGCGCTGGTCCGGGAGCAGCCGCAGCCCGGTGTCACGGCCGGCACCACCGTCTTTCTGGTGACCGACGAGGGTTTCAAGTACGCGCTGGTCACATCCGGGAAGAAGAACGCGAGCGAGCTGCTCGGCTTCGGCGGCCGGAAGCCGGTGCCGGTGCCGGTCGCACTGCTCGACCTGGTGCCGACCGGGCCGGCGCTCGACCCGGACCAGGCCACCCGGTTCAACATCGTCAACGCACCGTCGCCGACCGCGAGCCCGCAGAAGCAGACGGACTGACCGGTCCGGCGGGCACCGGCCACCGGGGCTGGCGACTGTCCGACATCGGACGAACCTCACCGCCCGGCACGGCCCGCGCAGACCGGCACAATGATCTCGGTTCGGTTGGTACCCATCCTTTACGCTGGCTACACGGCAGTCGGGCCGGGGCTCGGCCTGCCGCCGACTCGCAGTGACCGGGTGAAACGGGGCTTCTCGATGACCACCGAGTACGGCAAGACCGTTGTCGACGTCCACTCGCTGGAGGACTTCCAGACGGCGTTGGCCAACCATCACAGCGCAGCTGTCTCGATGCTCGAGACCATCGAGGCCAGGCTCTGGCACGCCAGCCCGAAGCTGGGCACCTTCAGCGACGGCAACGAAGCGGCGAGCTTCTACTCGTCGACGGCGAAGGACTACCACGACCGGGTGCAGCGGTTGAAGAGCGCGATCGAGGCGGCGCAACACGCCACCAAGACGATCCTCGCGACGTACCGGACCGCAGAGGCGCGCAACGACGCCAACTCGAAGGACATCGAGCGCACGCTCGCCCCGGTCGGTCACGCACTGAAGGAGAAGGCCTGATGGGCACCTACCCGCCGAAGGACTGCGAGGACCTCGTCGCCAAGTACGAGAAGTTCAGCCACGAGACGCTGTACGAGGGGCTCAAGGCCGGCGACCCGAACCAGGTGGACGGCCTGCTCGCCGACTGGAAGAAGATCGTCAGCGGCGTGCACGACATGAACACCAACCTCAGCGGCGAGCTGAAGAACCTCGCGAAGGAGTGGTCCAGCAGCTCCGGCGACGAGTTCCACCGACGGATGGGCCTGATCGCACGGTTCGCGGGTGACCTCGCCACCGACATCGGCGAGTTCCACGACACCCTGCAGGACGCGAACGGTCAGCTCCGCGAGGCGAAGAAACACAACGAGGACCCGGAAGACACCGACGACAACGGTCAGGCGATGGGCGGCGCCGCGAAGGGTGCCGCGATCGGTTCGGTGGCCGGGCCGGTCGGCACCCTCGCGGGTGGCGTCATCGGCGGAATCATGGGCCACAACAAGGACGAGGAGCAGAAGAAGGCGGCCAAGAACCGGATGGTGCAGCTGATCGCGCAGCTGGCCGGCACCTACCAGGGGGCCGCCGGGCAGTGGCACGTCACCAACCCGGACAAGGATCTGCCGGGCCACGACCTGCACGACCGCAGCAAGCATCCGGGGTCGGCCGACCCGGGCAGCGGCACCACCGCCCCACCCGGCACGCACGACGACACGCAGCACGACAAGGACCACAAGGTCGACGACAGGTACCACCGGCTGGACGACCACTCGCACGACACGCCACCGTCGACGACGCACGACCCGTCGCGGGACATCGGCGACGTGAACGGGCCCGGTGCCGGCGGATCGGTGCTGACCGGTGCGGGCGCCGGCCCCACCGGTGCCGGTTTCGGTGCCGGGCTGGGTGGCGGCACCGGCGCCGGCGCTGCCTCGTCGCCGAGTGGCGCATCGGGCGGCGGCGTCCCCGGCGGGGTGTTCGCCAACGCCGGCGGCGGTACGGCGGGGGCCACCGGAGGCCGCGGCGCGGTGCGGCCCCGCGGCGCAGCCGGCGGGCGCGGCTCCGGCGAGGGCGAAGGCGAGGAGTACAGCACCTGGCTGACCGAGGACGAGGAGGTCTGGGGCGGCGACGAGGAGGCCGCCACCGGCCTGCTCGGCGGCCGACCGCACGCCGACGACTGGCGCTGAGCCCGACCGGAGCGGCACCGGGCCGAGCAGCGCCGAGAGCGTGACCGGGCCGGGCCGAGCGAGAAACGACATCGGTGCCAGGGAACGACCGGACGACATCGGGGCCCGGGAGCGGCGCTCCCGGGCCCCGATGCTGTCGTCAGCGGCCGGGCGGCGGTGGGCCCCACTGGCCCGCCGGTACCGGCTCGTTGGGCGTGCGCTGCCACTGCGGCGGCGCCTGCTGCGGCTCGCCGTACCCGACCGGGCCGCCGCCGGGCCCGCCGGGCGGGCCGCCCGGACCGCCACCGCCACCGCCACCACCGCCGTTGTTCCCGCCACCGCCGCGACGGCGGGAGCGCAGCGTCACGATCACCACGATCAGCACCAGGATCAACAACGCGGCGACCACGATCACCGCGATCAGCACCGCGGTGGACAGGCCGGAATCCGCGCCCTTCGAACCGCTGGCGGAGGTGGTGGCGCCGCCGCCGGCGACCAGCGGGTTGCCGTCCGCCTTCGGTACCTGCGGGGCCAGTGCGGCGGCCGCGTCGACCGCACCGAACCCGTACACCGGGTCGCGGCCCTTCGCGCCGAGGTCCTGCGCGGTGGCGATGAGCCGGTTGACCGCGTCGGCCGAGGAGATGTCCGGGTACTTGGACATGATCAGCGCGAGCACGCCGGCGACCAGGGCGCTCGCGCCGCTGGTGCCGCTGGACGTCTCGTACTCCTTGCCGGGGACGCCGGTGGGGAAGGTGATCTTCTCGGCGGGCGCGGCGAGGACGGTGCCGTTGCCGGTGCTGGAGCCGGTCCAGGTCGAGCCGTTCCGGCCGAGGCCGGAGACGGCGACCACGCCGGGCACGTCGGCGGGCCGACCCAGCGGGGCCTTCGGGTCGTTGCCGGTGCTGGCGACGAGCACCGCGCGGTGCCGGGTCGCGTACGCGACGAGGTTCTTCTTCCACGGCGCGTCGGACGGATCGGCCTGATCGTCGACGCCGAACGACATGTTGACCACCCGCGCCCCGTGGTCGATCGCGTAGTGCACGAGCCGGGTGATCGTGTTCGGTGGCATCAGCGATGCCTGCTCGCCCTTGATCGCGTACACCGGGAGGATCTTCGCCTGCGGCGCGACACCGGGCATCCCGCCGGAACCGGCGATCAGCGCGGCCATGCTCGTACCGTGGCCGTCCCGGTCCCGGCGGCCGTCGCCGCCGCCCGGGTCGAATCCGGGCAGCACCCGGCCGGACAGCTGCGGGATCTGGTTGACGCCGCTGTCGAGGACCGCGACCGTGACGCCCCGACCGGTACCGATCTGCTGCGCCTGCGCCAGGTGCATCGCGTCCGGGTACCAGTTGGCGGACTTCAGGTCGGGGGCGGCCGACACCGCACCGGGCAGGGCGGCGGCGAGCAGCGCGCCGGCCAGGGCGCCGACGGCACCCGCCCGGAATGCCGATGTTCTGCGCACAGTGTCCTCCCGTTTTGACGGATTCCGGCCCACCATAGCGACTCGGGACGGTCCCGGCGTTCCCGACCGCGGCACGGTGCGGAACGCGGCCGGGGCCCGCCGGGCGGTACGCTCCACCGCGACCCGTCGTACCCAGGAGGCCGGCCTACCGTGAAGAACCAGGCGGGGAGCGGCGAGGGCGCGTCGGCCGGTGCGGGCGCGGCGCCCGACGCCGGTGCGGACCCGGCCGAGCCGCAGGAGGCGCTCGCCGGGGTCGTCGCCCGGCTGCGCGACGAGCTGGCCGGGATGCGCCGCGCGATGCGCAACCGGGCGGTCATCGAACAGGCCAAGGGCATGCTGGTGGAGCGGCTCGGGGTGGGCCCGGACGAGGCGTTCGACCATCTGGTTCGGCTGTCCCAGCGCACCAACATCAAACTGGCCGAGGTGGCCGCTGCGCTCGTCGGCGCGACCGCACCGGCGCCGGAGACCGACCAGCCGGCCGCGTTCCTGGACGACGAACTCGACCAGTACCTCGCGCACGCCCGCCGCCGCGCCGCCGGCCGTCCGGTCCCGGAACAGCCGCGGGCCCGGCAGCCGGAGGTCGAGGCGTTGCAGGCGCAGCACCAGCTGCTGTCCGCGCGCATCACGACCGCCCGGGAGTACCCGCAGCTCGCCGAGACCGTCGCGGAGGCCACCGTGGGCTGGCCGGCGCCGGCCGCGGTGTCGATCCTGCTGCGCGACCCGGCCGACCAGTTGCAGCCGGTCGGCGGGTACGGCGACGACGCCGCGGCGCCGCTCGCCGCCGCCGCCGGTACCGCCTTCAGCGACAGCGACACCGTCTGGGTCGCCGACACCGGCGACGCGACGATGCGCTCGGTGCTGGCCGTACCGCTGTCCGCCGGTACCGAGGTGGTCGGGGTGCTGGCGGTCGGGTGGCGGGAGCCGACCGAGCTGACCGCGCAGGCGCACCGCTACCTGGTGGCGCTGGCGGCGCCGATCGGTGGCCGGGTGGGCCGGCTGACGACCGCCGAGCTGCCCGCCACCGAGGCCGATCCGACCCGGGCGGTGCTGGACGCGGTACCCACGCCGGGGGTGCTGCTCGGGCCGGTGCGCGACGACGAGGGCCGGGTCGTCGACTTCCGCTTCGAGTACGCGAACGCCGCGGCGGCCGCGCAGCTGACCGCGCTGGCCGGGCCGGACGCGACGGACCGGACGCTGCTCGCGGTGCTGCCGGACACCGGCAGCCGGCTGCTGCTCGGTGAGTTCGCCCGGGTGCTCGCGGACGGTGAGCCGGCCCGGCTCGGCGACGTGACCATCGACGCCGCCGCGGACGGTACCGAGAGGTCGCTGGTGGCGCGGTTCGACGCGACCCGTCTCGGGGACGGGGTGCTGTGCCTGTGGCAGCGCCGCTCGACCGCCGAGGCGCTGCACGACCAGCTGTTGCAGGCGGAGCGGATCGGCCGGCTCGGTTCGTTCCGGTGGGACCTGCGCACCGGCGCGGCGCGCTGGTCGCCGGAGATGTACCGGCTGCTCGGCCGTACCGAGGAGCAGGGCGCGTTGCCGCTGTCGGACAGCGGCGAGTACGTGCACGCCGACGACTGGTACGCGGTGCAGGAGGCGATCCGCGGCGCGCTGCTGGCCGGCCGGGCGTTCACCGTCGAGCACCGGCTGGCGGACGCGCCGGGCCGCCGGCTGCGGCTCAGCGGCGAGCCGGAGTTCGACTCCGACGGTGCGGTGTGGGCGATCCGCGGTACCGCGCAGGACGTCACCGAGGAGCGGGCGGTCGAGTCGCAGCTGCGCCGCGCCCAGGAGGCGCTGGCCGCGCAGAAGCAGCGGCTGCGGGCCGAGTCGCGGGCGGCGGAGTCGATGCGGGACGCGCTGCTGCCGACCGATCCGGAGCTGACCGCGACGCCGGGGATCTCGGTGACCGGGTTGTGCCGGTCGTCCGAGGCGACCGGCCGGGTCGCCGGCGACTGGTACGACGTGTTCGCGCTGCGGTCGGGTCCGGCGGGCGCCTCGACCTACCTGGTGGTCGGCGACGTGGCCGGTGCCGGGCTGGCGGCGACGGTGGCGGCGGCGCGGCTGCGCAACGCGGTACGGGCGTACGCGGTGCTCGGCATGGACCCGGGCGAGCTGCTCTCGGCGCTGAACCGGATGATCGGCGAACTCGGCGCCGGCCAGCTGGCCACCCTGGTGGTGGCCCGGTACCAGCCGGCCGAGCACCGGATGCAGTGGGCCGCGGCCGGCCAGGCGGCGCCGCTGCGGTACGCGCCGGACGGTTCGGCGAGCGTGCTGACCGGCCCGCTGGGCCTGCCGGTCGGCGCCGCGCCGGACATCGCGTACCAGCAGGCGGCCGTCGACCTGCCGCCCGGCGAGCGGCTGCTGCTCTACACCGACGGCCTGGTGGTCCGGCGGGACCGCACGCTGGCGAGCGGCCTGGAGGCGCTGCTGCACGTCGGCGAGCACGTGGACCTGGGCGACCCGGCGGCGCTGGTGGACCACGTCACCGCGACGTTGGGCTCGGCGCCGGACGACGACCTGTGCGTCGTCGTCGCCGCCCCCACCGCGGAGTGAGCCGCCCCGACCGCGGAGTGCGCCGGCCGGGTCGCGAAGTGAGCCCCTCGACCACCCAGTGCGCCCCCTGCCCCGCGAGGTGAGCCCCCCGACCGCCCAGTGCGCCGCCTGGCCCGCGACGTGCGCCCGCTGGCCGCGGAGTGCGCCGCCTGGCCCGCGAGGTGAGCCCGCTGGCCGCGGAGTGCGCCGGCTGGCCCGCGGAGTGAGCCGGCGCCGGTCATGGAGCGAGCCGGCCCAGGCTCCGGTGTGACCCGGCACACTCCCGGTTCGGGGGCCGGGGAACCGGTCAGCCGGGCCGCTTCCGGCAGACTCTGGCAGGTGCAGAGCGTGCGGGCGGACACCGTACTCAACGGCCGGTACCGGTTGCGCCGACGGCTCGGCGCCGGCGGCATGTCCGTGGTGTGGCAGGCGTACGACCGGGTGCTCGAGCGGCCGGTCGCGATCAAGCTGCTGACCGGCGCCACGCCGGACACCGAGCGGGTGCGGGCCGAGGCCCGCGCCGTCGCCCGGCTGACCCACCCGCACATCGTCAACGTGTTCGACTGCGCCGAGGCGACCGGCCCGGACGGCACGGTGCTGCCGTTCGTGGTGATGGAGTACGTGCCGGGACGGTCCCTCGCGGCCCGGCTGGACGACGGCCCGCTGCCCTGGCCGGCGGCGGTGACGGTGGCCGCCGAGGTGGCCGACGCGCTGGCCGCGGCGCACGCGCGGGGCATCGTGCACCGCGACGTCACCGCGGCGAACGTGCTGCTCGCCGAGGCCGGCGCGAAGGTCGTCGACTTCGGCATCTCGGCGGCGATCGGCGACCGGGACGCCCCGCCCGGGGAGAACAGCATCCTCGGCACGCCCGCGTACCTGTCGCCGGAGCGGCTGGCCGGGCTGCCCGTCGAGCCGTCCTCCGACGTGTACTCGCTGGGCGTGCTGCTGCACGTGTTGCTGACCGGCGAGACCCCGTTCGGCGGCGACACCACGACCGACGCCACCCAGGCCCACTGGTACGGGCCGCCCGCGGCGTTGCCGCCGATCGCCGGCCTGCCGGCCGAGGTGGACCGGCTCCGGCGCCGCTGCCTGGCCAAGCGCGCCAAGGACCGGCCGACCGCCGCGCACCTCGCCGCCGAGTTGCACGCGCTGGCCCCGGTCGCCGAGGGAAGCGCCACGGACCTCCGCGCCCCGGCCGCCACCGCCGAGCCGCGTGCCGCCGAGGTTGTCGCACTGGCGGCCACCGCTGATCCCCGTGCCGCCGGTGTCCTCGATCCTGGGATGGCGCCGGGCGGGCCCGCCACCGACGTCGTCGACGCGGACGCGACCGTCGAGGGGCACGCCGGGGCCGCGTCGGTGGCGCCCGCCGGTCGGGCCGCCGCAGGGGAGGACGATCCGCCGGGCGTGGACCGGGCACCCGCCGCGGGCGCCCGGTACGAGCCGCGCCGCGGGCTCGGCACGGCGGGTCGCCGGGTGGCGCTGGCGGCGGCGGTGGTGCTGGTCCTGGCGGTCGCGGTCGGCGCGTCGGTGGCCGTCTGGCCGAAGGACCAGCACGGCGGCCGGACGTCGCCGGACGTCGCGCTCCCGGTCCCGGCGGCCAGTACCGGCCCGGCCACGCCGTCCGCGCGCAGCGGTACCGGCTCCGCCAGCGCCAGCCCGTCGCGCTCGGCGCGGGCGAGTGCCAGTACCGGTGCGGCGGCCTCGCCCCGGCCGTCCGGCTCGACGCGGCGGTCGGCGTCACCCGAGGGCGCGGTCGCCGGCGACTGCACCGTCGCCTGGTCGTACCAGAGCCGGCAGGGCAACGGGTACACCGCGACCGTGCTGGTGCGCAGCCGCAGGCAGGTGCACGGCTGGACGCTGACCTTCCGGCTGCCGGCCGGCCAGCGTGTCACCGCCGGGTGGAACGGTCACTTCAGCCAGGACGGCACGACCGTCTCGGTGCGGTCCGCAGGCTGGAACGACGATCTCACCGACCAGGGTGCCCAGGTCGGCTTCACCGCGACGGTCGGCGACCGGGATGGCCCGGGCACCGGGTTCGCCCTCGACGGCAGCACCTGCCGGATCGCCTGACGGCGCCGCTGCCTGCGCCGCCGCCGGTGAAGGCGCCGCATTCCGGTGACGACGCAGCTAGCCGGTGACGACGCCGCTGCCGGTGACGGCGCCGCTAGTGGTGCCGGCGGGGCGGAACAGTTCAGCGGCCGGTGCCGACGCGCGCCGGGTACGGCGGCCGGTCGTCCCGGCCGGACCGGTCCAGGGCGGGCAGCCAGCGGCGCAGCGGCGGCATTCGGGACAGGCCGGCGAGGAAGACGACCACGGCGGCGGTCGCGAGCGCCCCGCCGACGGTGTCGCCCGGGTAGTGCACGCCCAGATAGACCCGGGAGCCCATCACGAGCACGGCGAAGATCGCGCCGCCGATCGCCACGCCGCGCTTCGCCGCCGGCGGTACCAGGATGACGGCGGTGACCACGATCGCCCAGGCCGCGGCGGAGTGGCCGCTGGGGAAGCTGCCGCTGCTGGCCGGCTCCAGCCACAGCTTCTTGGTCGGCCGGTGCTCGTCGATCAGCGCCTTCGCCACGAAGGTGACACCGGCGGAGCCGACCAGCACGCCGAACACCCGCAACGCCTGGCCCCGGCGCCGGGCCAGCACCAGCACGATCGGGATGACCAGGCCGAGCACCCCCCACAGCTCCGGCGTCGCGACCAGCGTGAACAGCTTCGCGATCGGGGTGAACAGCCCGTTGCGCGCCGACGAGACGAGCCAGTCGGTGTCGGTGCCGGCGGTGGTCATCGGGCCGGTCTTGACGAACAGGCCGAGCAGCAGCAGCACGACGCCGAGGCCGACGCCGGCGCAGATCAGCCGGGCGCCGAGCGCCGCGGAGGGCCCGTAGGTGCCTGCGGCGAATTCGGTCTCTCGGGTGCGTACCGGCACCCGTACCCGTCCAGCGCTCATCGGATGAACCTTAACCTGCGGCCGGGCGAACGTTGGCCGACGCCGGGATGTAGCGCCGTTCGGCCACCCGGTCCGCGGTTCGACGGCTCAGCCGGTGGTGTGGATGGCGACGTCGCCGTTGTCGGTTTCGGCGGTGAGCGCCCGCTTCGCGTCCGGCTCGTCGGTCAGCTGCGACACCACGTCCCCGTACTTCGTCTGGGTCACCACGTGATACGACGAGTCCGGCACCGTCAGCGAGATCTCGCCGTACGTCGAGCGGGCGGTCGCCCGGGTCGGCGCGGTGCGAAACTTGAGTGAAATGTCGCCATTGTCGCTGCGGGCCATCACGTCGTCCGAGCGCAACTGGTCGGCCGACACCTGGCCGTAGTCGGTGGAGACGCGGATCGGGCCGGACATCCGGGACAACCGCACGTCGCCGTGCTCGGCCGCCACGTTCAGCCCGCCGGTCAGCCCCTCCGCCGAAACCTCGCCGTAGTCGGTGGACAGCGACACCGCGAGATCCGCCGGCACCGTCACCCGGTACCGGGCGCCGCAGTTCAGGTTCACCCCGACGCACGGTGCGGTCACCCGCAGCTCGTCGCCGTGCAGCTGCCAGCTGGCCCGGTTCGCCGCCTTGCCGGTCAGCCAGCGGTCCACCGTCACCGCGCCGGCCTTGCCCGGCACCACCGTCACGTCGTTGTCGGCCAGTACCGTCAGCGAGTCCGCGGACAGGTCGAACGACCTGACGCTGTGGGTGGTCTTCCCGGACAGGCCGACATCCATGCTGCAGCCGGTCAGCGCACCGCCCGCGAGCAGCAACGCGACCAGGGCCAACCCGTTTCGTACCCGCACCGGACGCCTCCCGTGTTCTGTGAAGTCGTCCCGACGCTACGGGTCGGCGCGGCCGGGCGGATCCGGGTCGCCCCCGGATCCGCACCCCTAGGGCGTGTCTTCATGGCCAGCCACCCGGCTGCGCCGGGCCCGTTCGCCCGCTCGCGGCGTTGTCGGCACGAGCGCATACGACACCGGTATGCACCCGCACCTGCGCCTTGCGAGCGAACAAAGGGACTCCGGCTCGCCCAGGCGGAGCCAAGAAGACACGCCCCTAGGGCGTGTCAGCGGTCCGGTCAGCGGTCCAGGACCTCGTCGGCCTCGCCGAGGATCGACAGCGCCTGGGAAACCGCCGCGCCGTCGGTGCCGCGCAGCACGTCCGCCGCTCTGTCCATGATGGACACCAGGGACCGCTGCTCGGCCTCCCGCGCCTTCGCGGTCGCGGTCTGCTCGGCCAGCTGCTGGTTCTTCAGCCACAGCTCGACGAACACCGACACCTTGGCCCGCAGCACCCACGGGTCGAACGGCTTGGTGATGTAGTCGACCGCACCGGCGGCATAGCCGCGGAACGCCAGGTGCGCGTCCCGGTCGACCGCGGTGAGGAAGATGATCGGCACGTGCCGGGTGCGCTCCCGCTGCTTGATGTGCCCGGCGGTCTCGAAGCCGTCCATTCCGGGCATCTGCGCGTCCAGCAGGATCACCGCGAAGTCCTCGCTGAGCAGGCGTTTCAACGCCTCCTCGCCGCTGCCCACGGCGATCGGATCGACCGGCATCCCCTGCAGGATCGCCTCCAGCGCGACCAGGTTCTCCCGCCGGTCGTCGACCATCAGTACCCGGGCGCGTCGCGGTGCTGTCATGTATGCGTTTCCTTCCCCATCGCACGGCCGATCCGAGCCGGTCTCCCCCGCCACCATTCTGGGCCCTCCCCGTCGGCGGAGCCAACGGGCCGGTGCGTCATTCTCCGCTGCCCCGGTTGGGCAGCCAGGACGCCATCAGGTCCAGCAGCTCGTCCAGGTCGACCGGCTTCGCGATGTAGTCCGACGCGCCGGCCTCCAGGCTCTTGTCCCGGTCACCGGGCATCGCCTTCGCGGTCAGGAAGACGATCGGCAGGTCGGCGAACTCGGGCTTCTGCCGGATCAGCTGCGTCGTCTCGTACCCGTCCATCTCCGGCATCATCGCGTCCATCAGGACGATGTCGACCGGCGCGTCGTCGGCCAGCTTGCGCACCCCGTCGCTGCCGTTGTCGGAGTACAGCACCGTCATGCCGTGCATCTCCAGCGCGCTGGACAGCGCGTACACGTTGCGGATGTCGTCGTCGACGATGAGCACCCGGATGCCGGACAGGTCCGGTGCCGCGCCCCGCTCGGTCTCGGTGCCGGCGGCGGCGTCGCGCTCGACCTCGGCGGGTCGCTCCGGCGGCGGTGCCACGATCGGTACCAGCGCCTTCGCCGCCTCCTGCACCGACACCGGCTTCCACGGCTCGGACGGCCGGGACGACAGCGCCGCGGCCGTCTCGGCCGGCAGTACCGCCGGGATCGTCAGGGTGAACGTGCTGCCGTGGCCCGGTTCGCTGCGCACCGTGATCATGCCGCCGAGCAGCTTCGCCGCCTCCCGGCTGATCGACAGGCCGAGCCCGGTACCGCCGTACTTGCGGCTGGTGGTGCCGTCGGCCTGCTGGAACGCGTCGAAGATGAGCTGCAGCTTGTCCTCCGGGATGCCGATCCCGGTGTCGGACACCGCGAACGACACGGTCTGCTCGGCGTCGTCGAGCGAGGCGACCCCGAACCGGGTGTCGGCGGGCGTCGGCTCGACCCGCAGCGACACCTGGCCGCCCGGCTCGGTGAACTTCACCGCGTTGGAGAACAGGTTGCGCAGGATCTGCTGCAGCCGCTGGGCGTCGGTGATCAGCCGGTCCGGGACCCCCTCCTCGACCGACACCGACAGCTTCAGCTTCTTCTCGTTGACCTGCGGTTGGAACGCCTGCCGCACGTACCCGGTGATCTCGTCGACGGGGACCTCGGCCGGCTGCACGTCCATCCGGCCGGCCTCGACCTTGGACAGGTCGAGGATGTCGTTGATCAGCACCAGCAGCTCCGAGCCGGAGCTGTGGATGGTGCGGGCGAAGTCGATCTGCTTGTCCGACAGGTTGCGCTCGGGGTTGTCGGCGAGCATCCGGGCCAGCAGCAGCAGGCTGTTCAGCGGGGTGCGCAGCTCGTGGCTCATGTTCGCCAGAAACTCCGACTTGTACTGCGAGGCCCGCGCGAGCTGCTGTGCCTTCTCCTCCAGGCCCAGCCGGGCCATCTCGATCTCGCGGTTCTTGACCTCGATGTTCTGCTTCTGCTCGGCGAGCGCGGTCGCCTTCTCCTCCAGTTCGAGGTTGGTGCGCTGCAGCTCGTTGGACTGGTCCTGCATCTCCCGGGCCAGCCGCTGCGACTGGGTCAGCAGCTCCTCGGTGCGCCGGTTCGCCAGGATCGTGTTCAACGCGATCGCGATCGTGGTGACCAGCCGGTCGAGGAACGTCAGGTGCAGCCCGGAGAACGTACCGAAGGAGGCGAACTCGATGACGCCGAGCGGCTCGCCCTCGAAGATCACCGGGAGTACCACCACGTCGGACGGCGGCGCGGTGCCCAGCCCGGAGCGCACCGTGAGGTAGCCCTCCGGGGTACCGGTGATCCGGATGGTGCGGCGGGACAGCACCGCCTGGCCGACCAGCCCCTCACCGGGCGCGAACACCACCTCGGTGCCGGGCGAGACGTAGCCGTACGAGGAGACCAGCCGCAGCCGGGGCACCCCGGCCTCTTCCCGGTCGTACATGAAGAACGCGCCGACCTGCGCGTTGACCAGCGGGGTCACCTCGTTCATGATCATCCGGCAGACCTCACCAATGTCCCGCTGGCCCTGCAACAGGGCGGACACCCGGGCCAGGTTGGAGTTCATCCAGTCCTGCTCGGCGTTCTTCTTGGTGGTGTCCCGGAGCGTGACGATCATCTGGTTGATGTTGTCCTTCAGCTCCGCGACCTCGCCCATCGCGGCGACCGCGACGGTCCGGGTCAGGTCGCCGCGGGTCACCGCGGTGGACACCTCGGCGATCGCGCGCAGCTGCGTGGTCAGCGTCGACGCCAGCTGGTTGACGTTCTCGGTCAGGTCCTGCCAGGTACCGGACACGCCCTTGACGTGCGCCTGACCGCCGAGCTTGCCCTCGGTACCGACCTCGCGGGCCACCCGGGTGACCTCGTCGGCGAAGCTCGACAGCTGGTCCACCATGGTGTTCACGGTGTTCTTCAGCTGCAGGATCTCGCCCTGCGCGTCGACCGTGATCTTCTGCGACAGGTCGCCCTTGGCCACCGCGGTGGTCACCGAGGCGATGTTGCGCACCTGGGAGGTCAGGTTCGACGCCATCGAGTTGACGTTGTTCGTCAGGTCCTGCCAGGTGCCGGAGACACCGGCGACCCGGGCCTGGCCGCCCAGGTTCCCCTCGGTACCGACCTCCCGGGCGACCCGGGTGACCTCGTCGGCGAAGCTCGACAGCTGGTCCACCATCGTGTTCACGGTCGACTTCAGTTCCAGGATCTCGCCCTGCGCGTCCACGGTGATCTTCTGCGACAGGTCACCGCGGGCGACGGCGGTGGACACCTGGGCGATGTTGCGCACCTGCGAGGTCAGGTTGCCGGCCATCGAGTTGACGTTGTCGGTCAAGTGGCGCCAGGTGCCGGACACGCCGGACACCCGGGCCTGGCCGCCGAGCTTGCCCTCGGTGCCGACCTCGCGCGCGACCCGGGTGACCTCATCGGCGAAGCTCGACAGCTGGTCCACCATGGTGTTCACGGTGTTCTTCAGCTGCAGGATCTCGCCCTGCGCATCGACCGTGATCTTCTGCGACAGGTCACCTTCGGCGACCGCGGTGGACACCTGCGCGATGTTGCGCACCTGCGAGGTCAGGTTCGACGCCATCGAGTTGACGTTGTCGGTCAGGTCCTTCCAGGTGCCCGAGACGCCGTGCACGTCGGCCTGGCCGCCCAGGTTCCCCTCGGTGCCGACCTCCCGGGCCACCCGGGTCACCTCGTCGGCGAACGACGACAGCTGGTCGACCATGGTGTTCACGGTGTTCTTCAGTTCGAGGATCTCGCCCTGCGCGTCGACGGTGATCTTCTGCGACAGGTCACCCTTGGCCACCGCGGTGGACACTTGCGCGATGTTGCGCACCTGCGAGGTCAGGTTGCCGGCCATCGAGTTCACGTTGTCGGTCAGGTCCCGCCAGGTGCCGGACACGCCGGACACCCGGGCCTGGCCGCCCAGCTTCCCTTCGGTACCGACCTCGCGCGCCACCCGGGTGACTTCGTCGGCGAACGACGACAGCTGGTCGACCATCGTGTTCACGGTCGACTTCAGTTCCAGGATCTCGCCCTGCGCGTTGACGGTGATCTTCTGCGACAGGTCGCCGCGGGCGACGGCGGTGGACACCGACGCGATGTTGCGGACCTGCGCGGTGAGGTTGGCCGCCATCGAGTTGACGTTGTCGGTCAGGTCCCGCCAGGTGCCGGACGCGCCGCGCACGTCGGCCTGGCCGCCCAGCTTCCCCTCGGTACCGACCTCCCGGGCCACCCGGGTCACCTCTTCGGCGAACACCCGGAGCGTGTCGGTGAGCGAGTTGATCGTGTCGGCCAGCTCGGCGACCTCGCCCTTCGCCCCGACGGTGATCTTGCGGGACAGGTCGCCCTGCGCGATCGCGGTGGCCGCCTGGGAGATCGACCGGACCTGGTTGGTCAGGTTCGACGCCATCAGGTTCACCGAGTCGGTCAGGTCCCGCCAGGTGCCGGACGCGCCGCGCACGTCGGCCTGGCCGCCCAGCTTCCCCTCGGTACCGACCTCCCGGGCCACCCGGGTGACCTCGGCGGTGAACGACGACAGCTGGTCGACCATCGCGTTGACGGTCTGCCCGATGCGGGCGAACTCCCCCTTCAACGGCCGGTCGTCGATGGTCAGCTCGGACCGCTGCGACAGGTCGCCGGCGGCGACCGCCTCGATCACCCGGGCGAACTCGCGGTTCGGCCGTACCAGGTCGTCGATGACCTCGTTGATCGAGCCGGCGGTCTCCTGCCAGCCGCCCTCCAGCGCCTCCTGGTCGAGCCGTTCGGCCAGCCGGCCCTCCCGACCGACCACCCGGCAGATCCGGCGGACCTCCCGGGTCGACCGCCGGTGCACGGCCACCACCTCGTTGAACCGGTCGGCGACGTCACCGGCCAGCCCTTCGCGGCGGGTCAACCGAACGTTGAAGTCGCCCCGGCGGAACCGGCTGAGCGCATCGGCCAACTCCACCAGGACCGCCTCGGCGGCCGTACCCTCGACCGGACCGCCGGCCGGTGAGTCCGTCCTGTCCACCGTCGTCATTGCTCGCTCACTGCTCCTCGCGGACGTCGGCCACGTCGTACGAACCCTACGGCTGGACGTGCCCACATGCACAGGCCGTAGCGACACGATCAGCGGTAGGGTTTCATCCCCCAGTCAACCGCACGGGACGGCCGACCTTTGGGGCACTAACAGCAAACAGGTACATTCTTCGCCCAGAAATTTGCAGTCTGCCACAACCGCAACGAGCCGGCCGCCGACGGTCACCGGCGCCGGCCGGCGCTCGGTATCGTGTGACGCAACCGCGGCGAGGATTCGGACAGCGCAGGGCGGATGCCCCGTCAGGCGGCACGTCGTGCCGAAAGTGCGGCGCCCGGGTGGGCGCCGGAGCGGCGGCGCCGACGCCGGTGGCGCCGGCCGGGAAGTGGGGGTGGGGTGACCACTGCGGTGCATCGCCGGCTCCGGCTGCCCGCCGACTACCGGTCACCGGCGGCCGCCCGGGCCGCCGTGCGCGAGGTGCTCGTCGAATCCGGCCAGAGCGACCTGCTCGACGAGGCCCTGCTGCTCACCACGGAGCTGTCCACCAACGGCGTCGTGCACGCCGGTACCGACCTCGACGTGGACATCGCCGCCGACGAGCGGGGCGTCACCGTCACGGTCACCGACTACCGCGGTGGGCCGATCGAGACGAACCTGCTCACCCCGGACGAGACCGCCGAGCACGGCCGCGGCCTGCTGCTGGTCGACCAGTTCGCCACCTCCTGGGGCACCACCCACGACCCGACCGGCAAGGGCGTCTGGTTCCGGCTGGAGCGCGGCGGCCCACCGGCCCGCACCCGGTACGGCCAGCCCACCCGGCCGCGCCCCGAATCACCGGAGGCCGCCGCCACCGGCCCGGCCGACGCGCTGGTCTGGCTGGTGCACGTGCCGGAGGACCTGCGACAGCGGCTGACCCTGCCGCAGCTGCTGTCCGAGCTGCTGCTGCGGCTCTGCGAGGTGATCGGCGCCGCCGGTGGCGCGGTGTACGTGGACGCCTCCGACGGCCGCGGCCAGCGGATGGTGGCCCGGCAGGGCACCGCGGGGTTGCCGGTGGTGGAGGCACCGGACGGCATCGCCGCCCCGGAAACCGAGCCGGAACCGGCCGGGTCCGCCCCGGCCGAGTCGGTCGCGCTGCCGCTGCCGCGACCGCTGTCCGGCCGGATCGAACTGCACACCGCCCCGGACGCGGCGCTCACCGAGTCGTGGCACTCGCTCGCCCAGCTGTCCGCCGAGCGGATGACCATCGCGATCGAGAACGACCGGCTGCGCGACATGGACCGGGCCCGGCGCAGTTGGCTGACGTACCTGGCCGAGGCGAGCGAGCTGCTGGCCCAGTCGCTCGACGTGGAGCTGACCCTGGCGCTGGTCCCGCAGCTGGTCGTACCGCGGCTCGGCGAGTGGTGCGCGCTGCACGTGCTGGACGAGTACGGCGAGCTGAGCCTCGCCGCGTCCACGCACGCCGACGAGGGCGCGCTGCCGCTGCTGCGCCGGCTGCTGTCCGGCCACGACGAGGAGGAGATCTCCGACCGGCTGGCCGAGGCGGCGCACGGCGACGGTGTCGTCGCGCTGCCCCGGCCGGCGGAGGGCGTCGCGGTACCGCTGATCGCCCGCGGCGGGGTGCTCGGCACGCTGTCCGTCGGCCGCCCGCCGGACCGGCTGCACGCGCCGGACGACGTCACGATCATCTCCGACATCGCCCGCCGCGCCGCACTGGCCATCGAGAACGCCCGCATCCACGCCGAACGAGCCGACGTCTCGCAGGCGTTCCAGCGGGCGCTGCTACCGTCGGCGCTGCCGACGGCGGACGGCGTCACGTTCGCCGCCGAGTACGAGCCGGCGAGCACCGGCACCGACGTCGGCGGCGACTTCTACGACGTGCTGGAACTCGGCGCCGACCAGTGGCTGATGTGCATCGGCGACGTGTGCGGCAAGGGCGCCCAGGCCGCGGCGCTGACCGGGGTGGTCCGGGACGTGATCCGGGTGCTGGTCCGGGACGGCCGGCCGCTCGGCCGGATCGTCGAACTGCTCAACCAGACGCTGCTCGACCAGCACGACGGCTACCGGTACTGCACCCTCGCGATGGCGGTGGTGACCCGCGCCGCGGACGGCGCGCTGGAGATCGAGCTGTGCCTGTCCGGGCACGACAAGCCGTTCCTGGTCCGGCCCGGTGCCGGCGCGGACGGCGGCGGGGCACCGGCCCCGGAGCAGGTCGGCGAGTGCGGTACCGCGGTCGGGTTGCTGCCGGAGGTGACGGTCACGCCGGTGAAGTTCCGGCTGGCGCCCGGCGATGCGCTGGTGTTCTTCACCGACGGGGTGACCGAGCGCCGCCGTGGCAGCACCCTGTTCGGCCATCAGCGGCTGCGCCGCGAGCTGCGCGGCCTGGCCGGGGCGCCGGCGGCGACCGTCGCCGGCAAGCTCACCGACGCGGTCCTGTCGTTCACCGCCGACCCGCCGCGCGACGACATCGCCGTGCTGGTCCTGCGGAACGAACCCGCGGCGCCCTGACCGACCGTGGCCCGGTGGGCGACGGCCCGGCGGGCGACGGCAGCCCGGGGTCGGCGAGCGCAGCCCCGGTCGGCGACCGCGGCGGCAACGGCCCGGCGGGCGGCTGCGGCGCGACGAGCGGCCCGGCGGGTGGCTGCGGCGCGACGAGCGGCCCGATGGGCACGGCGGTCAGTTGAGGTGGACGTCGACGGTGAAGGCGGCACCGCTGTCGCCGCCGGGCAGCCGGGCCGCGGCGGTGGCCGGTGGTTCCGGTTCGATCGGCGGGGGTGCGGTCGGGTCGTACTCGGGGTGCCGGCGCCGGGCCGACCGCGGCTCGGGCAGCCGGCCGCGCAGTCCGGGCCGCCAGCCGCGGCGCCGGCCGGCCGGCACGACGACGGCGAGGGCCAGCAGCAGCAGTACGACGGCGAGCAGGCCGACCGCCGCCCACAGCGCTGCGGTCCGCACCGGGTCGTCGGTGCCGGCGCTGCCGGCGGCGGCCGGCAGCGCCCCGTCCGCGGTGTCGGGGGTGGGGTTCGGTTCGCCAAGCACCTCGGTGACCGCGCGGTACGGGTTGACGACGCCGTAGCCGACCTTGTCGTCGCGCCCGTCGGCCGGGTGGTCGGCGGTCGCCTCCAGCCGGGTCAGCACCTGGTCCGGGGTCAGCTCCGGCCGGTACGCGCGGATCAGCGCCGCGGTGCCGGCCACCACCGGCGCCGCGAAGCTCGTACCGTTCTCTTGGAGGTAACCCGAGCCGGTCCCGGCGGGCGCGACGATGTCCTTGCTCGGCGCGGCGAGGTCGACCCAAGCACCGGTCTCGGACTCGCCGTCGTGGGCGCCGGACGAGTCGACGCCGCCGACGGCGATCACGTCCGGATAGGCGGCCGGGTAGGTGGGCTCGTCCTTACCGGCGTTACCGGTCGCGGCGACGAGCACCACCTGGTGCTGGTGCGCGTACGCCACCGCGGAGCGCAGCTGCGGGGTGTCGTCGGTGGTCAGCGACATGTTGACGACGCCCGCGCCGTGGTCGACCGCGTACCGGATGGCGGCGGCGATGCGCGGCGACCCGTTCTGGAACTTCTCGGTGTCCTCGGCGATCCGGATCGGCAGGATGGTCGCCTGCGGTGCCACCCCGTAGAAGCCGGAGCCGTCGACGCGCTTGGCGGCGATGATGCCGGCCACCATCGAGCCGTGGCCGTTGCAGTCGGTGTCGGCGGTGCCCTTGCCGCGGACCAGATCGGTGCCGGCCTCGACCCGGCCGGCGAGCTGCCGGTGCTGCGCGTTGACGCCGGAGTCGAGCACCGCGACCGTCACGCCGCTGCCCTGGCTGATCGGCCAGACCTGGTCGGCGGCGACCCGCTTGACCGCCCAGGGCCGGTAGTCGAGGGTGTCGCCCTGGCCGTGCGAGCACCGTGGGGCGGCACCGGCGGCGGCCGGCGCGACCAGCGCCGAACCGAGCAGCGCCCCGCAGGTCATGACCACGGCCACGGCGCGCTGCGCCACGGCCACGGCGCGCTGCCACGCGCCCGGCCGAGCGGGCCGGCGGGCCTGCCGGGAATCCGCTGGCTCCAGAGCTGCGGGTAGCCGTCGAATCACCCGAATGATCTTAGAGGGCCGCCCCAAACGGCGGCGACGCCGGCGGGCCCACCGCAGCCGGTGGGCCCGCCGCGGCGCCACCGCAGATGTCCACTATGGACAGTCAGGACAGGAACGGGACGTAGTCGTCGATCTTGTTCGCGAGGTGCTTCGGCAGGTCGGCGTTGAGCCAGGTGAAGGTGCCGAAGTGGTCGACCACCGCGATGCCGACGGCGGCCAGGCCGATCACGATCGACAGCACGGCCACCAGCCGGCCGCCGACGTGCGCCCGCCGCGCGCTGAACAGGCCGATCACCGACAGCAGGATGCCGAACGCGCCGACGACCGCACCGACTCGCGCCAGCACCTCGGTGACGCCGAGGGTGGCGCCGGCGACGGTGCAGATCAGGCCGATGGTGATCGGGAAGCTGGTCCGGGCCTTGCGCCGCTCGTCGTCGTTCAGGTCGAGCGCGGACGGGCTGCCCGCGGCGGGGGTGGCGAACGGGTTGGCCGGGCTGCCGCGGTCCGGCAGCCCGCCGAGCGCGGTACCGGCGAACGGGTTGTCCTCGTCCGCCGCGTCGGCGCGCCACGGCTCGGCGCCGCCCGGCCGGGGCGCGGTCTGGGTGGTGTTGCGCAATGGCAGGCGATGGGTCACCGGCTCGTCACCGGAGTTGAATCCGCCACCGTTCGGATCGGTCACAACGCGCCTCCTCGGTGCGTCTTTTCGGGGGGTGTTCCCGGCGAACCAGCCGACGTGCCTGGTGGTTGGTTCGCCGAGATGCCTGGTTGTGTAACACGGATCGGTACGCTTTGGGCAGACCCGCACGCACCGCCGCCGCCGACTCGCGGTGCGCAGTCGTCACCCGCGTACCGCCATCGGCGACTCACCGCACGCAGTGCGCGTCGAACCGGCCCGGTTCGGTGACATGAAAACCGTCACTTTGCATTTGCGTTAATTACTCGTTTTGCCGATGCCACGCAAGGTGCGGACAGTAATACGGTGGGGGCATGCGGGTGGTTGTGGCTGGCGGGCACGGGAAGATCGCACTCCGACTGACGCGCCAACTGGTGGCGCGTTCCGACGCCGTGGTGAGCCTGATCCGGAATCCGGATCAGGCCGACGAGCTTCGCGAGCTGGGCGCCGAGCCGATCGTGGTGGATCTGGAGTCGGCCACGGCCGAGGAGGTGGCCGAGCAGGTCAAGTACGCCGACGCGGTGGTGTTCGCGGCCGGCGCCGGGCCGGGCAGCGGGATCGAGCGCAAGCGGACGATGGACCGGGACGGCGCGATCCTGCTGGCCGACGCGGCCCGGCTGGCCGGCGTCCAGCGCTACCTGTTGGTGTCCTCGATGGGTGCCGGCGCACCGGCCCGGCCGGGCACCGACCCGGTGTTCGCCGCCTACCAGCAGGCCAAGGGCGAGGCGGAGGAGGAGCTGCGGCAGCGGCCCGACCTGGCGCTGACCATCGTGCGGCCGGGCCGGCTCACCGACGACCCCGGTACCGGACGGGTGCGGCTGGCGCCCGAGGCCGAGCGCGGTGAGGTGACCCGGGACGACGTGGCCTGGGTGCTGGCCGCCCTGCTGGACGAGCCGGACACCGCGGGCCTGACGTTGGAACTGGTCGGCGGGGGCGCCTCGATCGCACAGGCGGTGGCGGCGGTGGCGCGTACCGGGCACGGCGTCCGGCCGGAGCCCAACGGCCCCTGAATCACCGGCCACGTAGCGTCACGACATGCCTCCGGTCGTTACGTTGTGGTTTGTTGACCCGGCTCGGCCGGCGCCGTAGTTTGGCCGTACCAGGAGCGACCCGCCGGTAACCGGCGGCGAAGGCGAGCGCTGGAGGCGCGGATGGAAGTGCCGGCCCGGCTGGCGGCAGTGGCCGAACGGCTCGTCGCTTCGCTCGGCCCGCACTCGGTGCTGACCGACCCCGCCGAACTGCGCACCTACGAGTGCGACGGGCTGGCCCGCTACGCGGTCAGCCCGGGGCTGGTGGTGCTGCCGGAGACCACCGAGCAGGTCGTCGAGACGGTCCGCGCGTGCCGGGACGCCGACCTGCCGTTCGTGGCGCGTGGCTCCGGTACCGGCCTGTCCGGCGGGGCGCTGCCCCGCTCCGACGGTGTGCTGATCGTGACCAGCCGGATGCGCCGCATCCTGGAGGTCGATCTGGATGCGGAGTGCGCCATCGTCGAGCCCGGCGTCATCAACCTCGCGATCAGCCGGGAGGTATCGCCCGCGCACTACCACTACGCACCAGACCCGTCAAGCCAGCAGATCTGCTCCATCGGCGGTAACGTCGCGGAGAACTCGGGCGGTGCGCACTGTCTGAAATATGGGTTCACCGCGCACCACGTGACCGGCTTGGAGATCGTTACCCCCGATGGTGACGTCGTGTGGCTCGGTGGCGGGAAATGCCGGCAATCCACCGGTTACGACCTGCTCGGGGTGTTCATCGGGTCCGAGGGCACCCTGGGCATCGCGACGAAGGTGGTGGTCCGCTTGGTGCAGACCCAGCAGTGCGTCGAAACGGTCCTCGCGGCGTTCGAGGACATGGCGTCGGCCGGCGAGGCGGTCAGCGCGATCATCGCCGCGGGTATCACCCCGGCCGCGATCGAGATGATGGACGCACTGTCGATCGAGGCCGCCGAGCAGGCCGTCGACTGCCGGTACCCGGACGGCGCCGGCGCGGTGCTCATCGTCGAACTGGACGGCCCGGCCGACGACGTGGCCGCCGAACTCGCCGCGGTGACCGCGCGGTGCGAGCAGTCCGGCGCGTTCGAGCTGCGCCGCGCCGCCGACGAGTACGAGCGGGGCGAGATCTGGAAGGGCCGCAAGTCGGCGTTCGCCGCGGTCGGCCGGATCAGCCCGGACTACATCGTGCAGGACGGGGTGATCCCGCGTACCGCGCTGCCGGAGGTGCTGGCCGACATCGCCGCGCTGTCCGAGCGGACCGGGATCCGGGTGGCCAACGTCTTCCATGCCGGGGACGGCAACCTGCACCCGCTGGTGCTGTACGACGAGTCGGTGCCGGGGCAGGGCGACGCCGCCGAGGAGGTGTCCGGCGCGATCCTCGACCTGTGCATCGGCCACGGCGGCTCGATCACCGGCGAGCACGGGGTCGGCGTGGACAAGGCGAAGCACCTGCCGAAGATGTTCACCGCCGACGATCTGGACACCATGCAGCTGGTGCGGTGCGCGTTCGACCCGGCGCAGCGCTGCAACCCGGGCAAGGTGTTCCCGACCCCCCGGCTGTGCGGCGAGGTGCCCCGCCGCGGGGCGGCGCCGCATCCGGCGCAGGCTGCCGGTCTCGCGGAGGCGTTCTGATGACGACGCTGGACGACCTGCGCGCGGCGTGCGAGGCACGGGCGGCGACACCCACCGACCGGGTGGCGGACGTCGAGCCGCGCTTCGTCGCGTACCCGACGTCGACCGACGAGGTGTCCCGGCTGCTGCGCGCCGCCGCCGCACACCAGCTGCACGTGGTGGTCCGCGGCGGTGGTACCAAGCTGCACTGGGGCGGGCCGCCGAGCGCGGCGGACCTGATCCTGGACACCGGCAAGCTGACCGGGGTGGTGGAGCATGCGGCCGGCGACCTGATCGCGGTGATCCGCGCCGGTACCCCGCTCGCCGAGGTGCAGCGGGTGCTGGCCCGGTCCGGGCAGCGGCTGCCGCTGGACGAGATGCTGCCCGGCGCGACGCTCGGCGGGGTGGTCGCCACCGGCGCGGCCGGACCGCTGCGGCTGCGCCACGGTACCGCCCGCGACCAGGTGATCGGGCTGACCGTGGTGCGGGCCGACGGGGTCGTCGCGCACTCCGGCGGCAAGGTGGTGAAGAACGTCGCCGGCTACGACCTGGGCCGGCTGCTCGCCGGGTCGTACGGGACGCTCGGTGTGCTGACCGAGATCGCGGTGAAGCTGACCCCGATCCCGGCGGCGCGGGCGTTCGTGCGCCGGCCGGTGCGTACCCCGGCCGAGGTTCGCGACCTGTCGGTGCGGCTCAAGCAGGAGCGGTTGGCGCCGGTCGCGCTGGAGGTCGAGTGCCCGGCGCCGGACGGCGCGCGGCGCACCGCGACCCGGGTGCCGGGCCATCCCGATCTGATGGTCCTGCTGCTGGAGGGCCCCGCCGACGGCGTCGCGGCCCGCGCGGCGAAGGCGGTCGAGGTGCTCGGCGGCGACGCCCGCGCCGACGCCGAGCCGCCGGACTGGTGGGGCAGCTACCCGTTCGGCCCGGACGACCTCGCGCTGCAGGTGGTCACCCCGGTCGGGCAGCTGTTCGGCCCGGTGTACTCGATGCGCGACGCGGCCCGCGGTACCGGCATCCGGATCTTCTGCTCGCCGGCCGCCGGTGTGCTGCACGCGGCGGTCCCCGGCGACGTCGATCCGGACCGGGCGGTCGAGATCGTCAACGCCGCCCGTACCGTCGCGATGAGCCACGGCGGCCACTGCACGGTGCTGGCCGCGCCGCCGAAGGTCCGGCCCGAGATCGATCTGTGGGGCCCGGTCGAGGGCATCGGGCTGATGCGGGCGGTCAAGCACGAGTTCGACCCGGCCGGCCGGCTCGCGCCGGGCCGTTTCGTCGGAGGGATCTGAGATCGTGGCCGGCGAACCGGACGTGCTGGGCGCCTTCGACGAGGACCACCCGCCGTCGCGGTCGCTCGCCGACGACTGCGTGCACTGCGGGTTCTGCCTGCCGAGCTGCCCGACCTACGTGCTGTGGGGCGAGGAGATGGACTCGCCGCGCGGCCGGATCCACCTGATCCAGCAGGGGCTGGACGGGGAACCGCTGACCGACGCGATGGCCGGCCACATCGACGCCTGCCTCGGCTGCCTGGCGTGCGTGACCGCCTGCCCGTCCGGCGTCCGGTACGACGAGCTGCTCAACGCGACGCGCGCCCAGGTGGAGCGGCGGCACCCGCGCAGCCGCGGCGAGCGGCTGCTGCGCGCTCTCGTCTTCGGCCTCTTCCCGTACCCGCGGCGGCTGCGGTTGCTGCGCGCCCCGCTCGCCGCGTACCGGGCCACCGGGGCCGACCGGCTCGGTCACCGGCTGGCGCGGCACCTGCCGCCGGCGCTGGCCACGATGGAGGAGCTGGCTCCGCCGGCCCGGCGGGCGCCGCGGCTGCCGCCCCGGGTACGCGCCCGGGGCCGGCGCCGGGCCACCGTCGGGCTGCTGACCGGCTGCGTGCAGTCCGCGTTCTTCGGTTCGGTGTCGGCGGCGACCGCCCGGGTGCTCGCGCTGGAGGGCTGCGAGGTGCTGGTCCCGCGCCGGCAGGGCTGCTGCGGCGCGCTGTCGGCGCACACCGGCCGGCGGGCCGAGGCGGCCCGGTTCGCCCGCGCCACCATCGACGCGTTCGACGCGGCCGGGGTGGACTACGTGGTGACCGACTCGGCCGGCTGCGGCTCGGCGATGAAGGAGTACGCCGAGCTGCTCGCCGACGACCCGCGGTACGCCGGGCGGGCCGAGCGGCTGTCCGCCCGTACCCGGGACGTCACCGAGCTGCTGGTGGAGCTGGGGCCGGTGGCGCAACGGCACCCGGTGCGCCGCACCGTCGCGTACCACGACGCGTGCCACCTGGCGCATGCGCAGAAGATCAGGTCGGCGCCGCGGCAGCTGCTGCGCGGTATCCCGGAGCTGACCCTGGTGGAGCCGGCCGAGGCGGAGCTGTGCTGCGGCTCCGCCGGGGTCTACAACCTGCTCGAACCGGAGCCGGCCCGGGAACTCGGCGACCGGAAGGCGGCACGGATCCGGGCCACCGGCGCCGATCTGCTGGTCGCCGGCAACCCGGGCTGCCTGCTCCAGATCACCGCCGCCCTGCGCCGCGCCGGTACCCCGCTCCCCACCGCGCACACCGTCGAGCTGCTGGACGCCTCGCTCCGCGGCCCTGTCGATCATGGTGTCATCTAGAGCAGAAAGCGCTTGCCGACCGGACAACGCCATGATCAACAGGGGCGGGGCGTCGTGGTTGTGACGGCGGTCGCTCTCGTTGGCCCCCGGGTCACCGTCGAAACCGGTGGCCGGGCAGGTCGCCAGGTAGCGGAATATGATCCGGCTCGTGAGTACACACTTTGATGTCGTGGTCCTCGGCGCCGGCCCGGGCGGGTACACCGCGGCCGTGCGCAGCGCCCAGCTCGGCCTGCGTACCGCCGTCGTTGAGGCGAAGTATTGGGGCGGTGTCTGCCTGAACGTCGGCTGCATCCCGTCGAAGGCGCTGCTGCGCAACGCGGAGCTGGCGCACATCTTCAACGCCGAGCAGAAGACGTTCGGGATCCAGGTGGACGGCCAGGTGACGTTCGACTACGGCGCCGCGTTCCAGCGCAGCCGCAAGGTCGCGGACGGCCGGGTCAAGGGCGTCCACTTCCTGATGAAGAAGAACTCGATCACCGAGTTCCAGGGCAAGGGGACCTTCGTCGACGCGCACACCATGACGGTGGCGCTCAACGACGGCGGCTCGGAGACGCTGACGTTCGACAACTGCATCATCGCCGCCGGCACGAACACCAAGCTGCTGCCCGGCACCGAGCTGTCCGAGCGGGTGGTGACCTACGAGGAGCAGATCCTCTCGGACGCGCTGCCGTCGAGCATCGTGATCGCCGGCGCCGGCGCGATCGGCGTCGAGTTCGCGTACGTGCTGAGCAACTACGGCGTCAAGGTCACCATCGTCGAGTTCCTGGACCGGCTGGTACCGCTGGAGGACGCCGAGGTGTCCGCCGAGCTGGCGAAGCGGTACAAGCGGCTCGGCATCGACGTGCTCACCTCGACCCGGGTGGACGGCATCGAGGACACCGGGTCCGGGGTGCAGGTGACGGTGACCCGGGACGGCCAGCAGCAGGTGCTTTCGGCAGACAAGGTGCTGCAGGCGATCGGCTTCGCGCCGCGCGTCGAGGGGTACGGGCTGGAGAACACCGGCGTCAAGCTCACCGACCGGGGCGCGATCGACGTCGACGGCCGCTGCCGGACCTCGACCCCCGGGATCTACGCGATCGGTGACGTGACCGCGAAGCTGATGCTGGCGCACGCCGCCGAGGCGATGGGCATCATCGCGGCCGAGACGATCGGCGACGCGGAGACGATGGAAGTCGACTTCCGGATGATCCCGCGCGCCACCTACTGCCAGCCGCAGATCGCGAGCTTCGGTTACACCGAGGAGCAGGCGCGGGACGCCGGCTACGACGTGAAGGTGGCGAAGTTCCCGTTCACCGCGAACGGCAAGGCGCACGGTCTCGCCGACCCGAACGGGTTCGTCAAGATCCTCTCCGATGCGAAGTACGGCGAGATCCTCGGCGCGCACCTGATCGGCCCGGACGTCACCGAGTTGCTGCCGGAGCTGACCCTGGCGCAGCAGTGGGACCTGACCGTGCACGAGGTGGCCCGCAACGTGCACGCCCACCCGACCCTCGGCGAAGCGGTCAAGGAAGCCGTCCACGGCCTCGCCGGCCACATGATCAACATGTAGCACCCGCTCGTCCCGGACGCGGCGCCGACCCGATCCCGGGCCGGCGCCGCGTCTGTTCACGAGACCCATCGCTCGCCGCCACGCTGCTTGGCGAGGTGCTCCACATCAAGCTGCCCGACTGGCGCCAGGCCCGGCTCGATGCCGCCGAGGCCAACCACCTGCCGCGCTCGACAC
Source organism: Actinocatenispora thailandica (assembly GCF_016865425.1). Classification (NCBI taxonomy): domain Bacteria; kingdom Bacillati; phylum Actinomycetota; class Actinomycetes; order Micromonosporales; family Micromonosporaceae; genus Actinocatenispora; species Actinocatenispora thailandica. Next base: position 6,330,432 of record NZ_AP023355.1, read on the forward strand.
GATCGATCGCGACCTTGCCATCCGTACAGTGAAATCATGCTCGCGGCGCTGCCCGATGCGGCACGCCGCTACCTCGAGGCGCAGATGTCCACCCACACCTTCGAGTTCCAGAGCGACTACGCCCGCCGGCTAGACGACGGGTACCGATCGTTTGATCAACTCGGCGGGTCCTCGGGGGATTCGGCGAGGTCGCGCAGGGCGCTGAGGGCGGTGGACCAGTAGGCCTGGTAACGGGCCACCCAGGGGCCGAGGGCGGCGGTGAAGCCCGACTCGTCGATCCGGTACAGCTGCTTGCGGCCCTGCTTGGTCGCGGTGACCAGGCCGGCCGCCCGCAGCGCCATCAGGTGTTTCGAGATGCCCGAGAACACCAGGTCGGGGAACTCGGCGGCGAGCTCACCGACGGACAGCGTGCCGCGCTCGGCGAGCAGGTCGAGCATCCGCCGCCGGGTCGGATCGGCGAGCGCCCGGAACGCCTCGTCGCCACCGTCGCCCGCCGGCCGACCGGCCGGCGCGTGGGCGGTGGGATCACCGCGGTCAGGCATCGGCGGTGACGGCGGCGGGCACCTCGCCGGTCGCCACGGCCGCGGCGAGGTCGTCCAGTACGTGGTGCTCGGCGACCCCGCGCTGGTACGCATCGGCGGTGCGGCGCCAGGTCGGTGTGCCGATGCCGGCGAAGCCGTCGTGGGCGAGCGTGACCCGGGTGCCACCTGCGGCGGCGGCCAGCTCGATGACCAGCCGGCCGGGGTGCGCCCAGCCGGCGCCCTCCTCCAGCCAGGACAGGATGAGCTTTCCTTCGGGTACGAGTTCGAGGACCTGGCCGCTGATCCAGGTTTCGCCGTCCGCGCCCGGCATCCGGTACCGACCGGCGAGCTGGAGGTCGATCTCCAGCTCGGGCGACAGCCAGCGGCGCAGCGCCTGTTGGCTCGCGAACCACCGCCACACCCGGCTCGGCGGGGCGGCGATCTCGATCGACGTCACGATCTCCGGCATGACCACTCCCAACGTTTCACCATTCGGTAATGTTTACCGTAGGGTAAAGCGTAGAAGTCGTCAACTCCGCGCTCACCGACGGCGGGGCCCGTGCCCGACCAGCACACCGATCGCGAACGCGAGGAACAGCGAGAGCACCCAGCCGACCGCGGCCGAAGCGGTCACGACAGGGACCTGGTCAGCAGGCCGGCGAGGCGCACGTAGAAGGTCCGCACCGTCGGGTCGCCGCCGATGTCGTCGACCGGCACGACGCGCAGGTACATCGCGCCCTGGACCAGCGCCGGCGTCGCCGTGACGACCATCGCCCAGAAGCTGCCGTGGCCGTGCACCCCGGCCGCCGGGCTGATGAAGACCTGATCCCCCGCGTGCGGGGTCGAATACCGGACGACCGGATGCGTACCGTGTCCCACAGCCGCTCCCTTCGTGAGCGGTCAGACCCCGCGGTCGCCCTTGCCCGGCGCCGCGGGGTCGCCTTGTTCCGACCATGTCCATGGTAGCGAACTTGGAAAGGTCTGGAAAGTCCCGGGACCAACAGGCAAGTCCCGCGACTGCCCGAGGTCTTCGGAGTCCTCGTCCTACGTTGTGATCATGGTCGATTGGACGAAGGTCAAGCCGGGTGCGTACACCCCGGTCTACGTCCAGGTTGCCCAGCTGATCCGGGACGCCATCTCCGCCGGAGAATACGGTCCGGGCGACCGCCTACCCTCCGAGACGGTGATCCAGCAGGAGACCGGCGTCAGCCGCCTGACGACCCGCAAGTCCTACCGGATGCTGGCCGACGAGGGGCTGATCGTGACCGTGCACGGGCGGGGCAGTTTCGTCCTTCCCGTCGACGAGACCTGATCCCGGTCAGCCGCGATCGCCGGACCGGATCGCCCGGGACAGGGTGACCGTGGCCGGCGCCGGCGAGGCCTCGTGTGTCGACACCCATCGCAGCCCCTGCACGATCACCGGGCGGACCCGGTCGATCAGGGCAGGCCGGCGCGCCCGTGGGTGGCCCCGGGGCGTACGTCTGCGGGCCGACGATCCCGGCCGGCGACCCGGTTAGGGTCACCGCATGCCCGCCCTCCCCCGGTTACCCGCGGCGGTCGACCGTCACCTCGGTCCCGTCCTGATGTGGGTCGGTGCCACCGCGCTGACGGCCGCGGTCACGGTCAACACGCTGCCCCGGCCGTTCGGCATCGGCGGCGGGTACGCGCACGTCGGTCCGGCCGCCGTGGCGGGCACCGTGGCGGTGGCCGCCGCGCTGCTCCGCCGGTACCCGCTGGCCGGGTTGACGGTGCTGCTGGCCGGCGCCGTCGCCGCGGCCGGCGTGATCGCCGGCCGGCTGTCCATGCCGGGATCGATGCAGGCCGACCCGATGCGGGTGGGCTTCGCCGAGATGATCCCGGCGTACCTGGCGTTGTGCTACGTCTCGTCGACCCGCTCGCGGCGTACCGCGCTGCTCGCGCTGGGCCTCAGCCTGCTGGTACCCGCCGGGTACGACGTCCCGGTGCTGGTGCGCGCCGCGGACCTGAGCCTCTGGGCGTACCAGGCGCCGGTGCTCTACGTCGCGGTGTTCGGCTGGCTGGTGGGACAGTCGATCCGGAAGAGCCGGCAGCTCGCCAGCGCGTCCCGGGCGCAGACCGCCGAGCGCGCGATGACCGCGGAGCGGCTGCGCCTCGCCCGCGAACTGCACGACATGGTCGCGCACAGCGTCGGCATCATCGCCATCCAGGCCGGCGTCGGCAACCGGGTCATCCACACCCAGCCGGACGCCGCGCAGGAGGCGCTGCGGGTCATCGAGACCAGCAGCCGGGAGGCGCTGTCCGGGCTGCGCCGTACCCTCGTCGCGCTGCGCCGCGCCGATCCCACCGGGCCGGAGCCGGCCGGTACGCCGGGGCTCGCGGACCTGGATCGGCTCGTCGCCAGCGCCGCCGAGGCCGGCATCGAGGTCTCGGTGCGCCGGACCGGCACGGTACGGCCGGTGCCGGCCGAGGTCGACCTCGCCGGGTACCGGATCGTGCAGGAGTCGCTCACCAACGTCATCCGGCACTCGACCGCCCGGCACTGCCGCGTCGAGGTCGGCTACCGGCCCGCCGAACTGGTCATCGAGATCGTCGACGACGGTCGCGCTCGCGGCGCCGCCGGCCGGTCCGGCAGCGGACCCGGATCCGACGCCGGGCGCGGCAACGGCAGCGGGCCAGGTAGCAGCAGCGGCCCGGGAGGCGGGAGCCGGCCAGTCAGCGGCAGCGGGCCGAGCGGGATGGGCGGGCCGAGCGGGCCGAGCGGCGCGAGCGGCCCGAGCGGGCAGAGCGGTCCGAGCGGGACGAGCGGCGCGAGCGGGACGGGCGGCGGCGAGCACGAGCTCCGGACGGGCGCCGGGCACGGGTTCGGCATCATCGGGATGCGCGAGCGGGCCGCGCTGCTCGACGGCCGGCTCGACGCCGGGCCGCGGCCGGACCGCGGCTTCCGCGTCGCCGCCACCCTGCCGCTTCCCGCCACGACCACCGGACCGGATTCGATCACGGTCCCGGCGCCGCGCTGACCGCGCACCGGCGGCACCGGGTCAGACGCCGACCGGGCGGGCCTGCTCCGGCGGGGTACCGATGGCGCTGACCGGATGCCCGGTGCACCGGCGCCGGGTCGCGGTGGCGCGGCCGATCCGGGACAGGTCGAACCAGCGGACGTCGTCCCGCAGCCGGCACCAGGCGACCAGCAGCCAGCGTCCGCGGGTGAACGCGAAGATCATCGGCTCCACCTCGCGCCGGGTGCGCCGACCACCGGCATCGGTGTACCCGATGTTGAGGGTGACCTGGTCGAGCAGCGCCTGCTCCAGGACGGACAGCACCCGGCGCGGCGCGCTCGGCCCGACGTCGACCCAGATCCGTTCGGACAGCCCGGCAGCCCGCTCCCGGTCGGCCGGGGCGAGCACGTCGAACACCTTGCGGGTCGCGGCGCGCGCCGAGTCCGCGAACGGCGCCTGGGTGGACGCGGCCACCGCCGCGGTCAGCGCGAGCGCCTGCCCGGCGGTGAAGTTCACCGGGGGCAGCGAGGCGCGCTCGGCCAGCCCGTACCCGCCGCCGGGTCCGGTGCGACCCCAGACCGGCACGCCGGCCGCGGACAGCGCGGCGAGGTCCCGCTTGATCGTCCGGTCCGTCACCTCGAACTCGTCGGCGAGTTGCGCCGCCGTCCGGCCCCGGGGCCCGGCCCGGCGCAGCGACTCGGTGAGCGCGTGCAGTCGTTCGACCCGGTTCATCGCACCAGTGTCGCAGAAATAGTGACGGGAATAGTGACATGCGGTGGTCCAGCCGGGGCGCCATGCTGGCCGCATGCAGACTTCCACCACGTTCGTTCTCGTACCGGGGTTCTGGCTGGGCGCCTGGGCCTGGGACGCGGTTGCCGCCGCGCTGCGTGCGGCCGGCCACCGGGCCGTCCCCGTGACGCTTCCCGGGCTCGACCCCGACGACCCGCAGCGCGCCGCCGCGACGGTGCCCGACCAGGCCGAGTACCTGCGCGGCGTCATCGCCGAGGCCGACGGTCCGGTCGCCCTCGTCGCGCACAGCGGCGCCAACCTGCCGACCTCGGTACTGCTGGACCAGGATCCGGCCGCGGTCGCGCGGGTGATCTACGTCGACAGCGGGCCGGTCGCGGACGGCGCCGGCTTCGACCCGTCCGTACCGGCGGACCTCGCCGAGCTGCCGCTGCCGCCGTTCGACCAGTTGCAGGCCAGCCTGGACGGGCTGGACGAGGGCACCCTGCGCACCTTCCGGGAGCGGGCGGTACCCGAGCCCGGCGCGGTGCTGCGTGAGCCGGTGCACCTGCGCAACGACGCCCGGCGCGACGTGCCGACCACGATCGTCGCCTGCTCGTACCCGTCCGAGCTGATGCTCAAGCTGGCCCGGGAAGGGAACCCGATGATGGCCGAGACCGCCACCCTGCGCGATCTCGACGTGGTCGACCTGCCGACCGGGCACTGGCCGATGTGGAGCCGCCCGGCCGACCTGGCCACCGCCATCGCCGACGCGGCGAGCTGACCGGGCGGCGCGGCAAGCTGCTCGGGCGGCGTCGAGCGACGCGATACGCCGACCGGCGGCGGCGCGGCGCGTCGCGGTGCTCGGGCGGCGTCGAGCGGCCAGTGCGCCGGCCGGTGGCGTCGGTCGGCGCGGCGATCGGGCGGCGTCGCGGCCCAGTGCGCCGACCGGTGGCCTCAGTCGGCGCGGCGGGTGAAGTACATGTGCCAGTTGTCCAGCCAGGTCCGGCCGTCGTCGACGGAGAACGCCTGCGCCCAGTGTGCCGTGGTCGCGGTGATCTCGGACCAGACGAACCGGCACCGCACCGGACGATCCTGGTAGGTGTCGTCGCCGTGGAAGACGCCGGTACCGTCCGGGCCGAACCGGCCGACCACCGGAGGGGCGAGCGTGCCGGTGCGCCTGCTCGCCCAGTAGAGCGACCAGGCGTCGGCGGCGGGGTCGTACAGCCGGAGGGTCAGGCCGGCGAAGCCCTTGGTCGGGAACTCGATCTCGTCGAAGTTGGCGCCGCCGTCGAAGTGCACGCCGGCGCGGGTGACGCCCGGGAACTCCTCCCACCGGTCGTCCCCCTCGCCGGGGTCGAGGAAGTCCGTGCGCCAGCGGTTGACCACGTCGAAGGTGCCGGTGAAGAAGCCGAAGCCGTTGCTGTTGTCCATGGCCGGAGGCTAGAACGGGTCCACTGACAACAACCGTCAGTGAAGCTGGGTAGATTTCCCGGCGTGCGCGCCAGCCGTCTCGTCTCCCTGCTGCTCCTGCTGCAGAACCGTGGCCGGATGACCGCCGCCGAGCTGGCGGCCGAACTCGACGTCTCCGCCCGCACCGTCTACCGGGACGTCGAGTCGCTGCTCGCGGCGGGCATCCCGATCTACGGCGAACCGGGCCACGACGGCGGCTACGCGCTCGTCGACGGCTACCGGACCCGGCTGACCGGCCTCACCGCCGGCGAGGCCGAGGCACTGTTCCTGGCCGGGCTGCCCGGCCCGGCCGCCGACCTGGGGCTCGGCTCGCTGCTCACCGCGGCGGAACTCAAACTGGAGGCCGCGCTGCCCACGGACCTGCGCCAGCAGGCCCGGCGGCTCCGGGAGCGGTTCCACCTGGACGCGCCCGGCTGGTACCAGCGCGCCGAGCGCGTCCCGCACCTGCCCGAGGTGGCGGCGGCGGTGTGGCAGCGCCAGGCCCTCCAGGTCCGGTACCGGCGCTGGCAGGAGCCGACGCGGGTCGAGCGGCGCCTCGAACCGTACGGGATCGTGCTCAAGGCCGGCCGCTGGTACCTGGTGGCGGCGGCGGACGGCGCCGCCCCACGCACGTACCGGATCAGCCAGATCCTCGACCTGCGGCTGCTCGACGAGCACGTCGTGCCGCCGGCCGGCTTCGACCTGGCCGGGTACTGGCGGCAGCACACCCATCAGCTCCAGGAACGCCTCTGGCAGGGCCGGGCGGAGATCCGCATCTCCCCGGCCGGCGTCGACCGGCTGCGGGAGATCGCGGTGCCGGCCGTGCTCGACGCCGTGGCCGCCGGGACCGCCGACGACGCGACCGGCTGGCGGCGGGCCGTCATCCCGATCGAGAGCCTGACGCACGCCGAGGGCGAGCTGCTCCGGCTCGGCGCGCAGGTGGAGGTGCTGGCCCCGGCCGCGTTGCGGGACCGGATCGCCGCCACCGCCCGCGAGCTGGCGGCCGTCTACGGCTGACCGGCCGGCGAAACCGACCGCCGGGCCGGCCGACACGGGGCAGCCCGCTGGCGTTCAACCATCGGCCACGTCGACGTGGTTCGCTGCCGCCGGGCCCGGCGCCCGGCCCCGCCCGGGAGCCGGCGCGAACCGGGAACGTGGCGCGGACCACCGATCGGCAGCATCGAGGTGCGGATCACCGGGCCACCGACGACGGGTACGGAGGGTTGCCGGGTGGGCTGGTTCGAGGCGGTGCTGCTCGGCCTGGTGCAGGGGCTGACCGAGTTCATCCCGGTCTCCTCCAGCGCGCACGTCCGGATCGTCGCGGCGCTGGCCGGCTGGCCCGACCCCGGCGCCGCGTTCACCGCGGTGACCCAGCTGGGTACCGAGTCCGCGGTGCTGCTGTACTTCCGGCGCGACATCGGCCGGATCGTCGGGACCTGGGCGGTGTCGCTGTTTCGCAAGCAGTACCGGTCGGACCCCAACGCGCGGCTCGGCTGGTACGTCATCCTCGGCACGATCCCGATCGCGGTGTTCGGCCTGCTGTTCCAGGACACCATCGAGACGGTGTTCCGGGACCTGCGGCTGACCGCGGCGATGCTCATCGGGTTCGGCCTGATCCTGGCGTTCGCCGACCGCGCCGCCACCAACCAGAAGTCGCTGGCCGACCTGCGACCGCGCACCGCACTCGCCTTCGGGCTGGCCCAGTCGCTCGCGCTGATCCCCGGCGTCTCCCGGTCCGGCGGGACGATCGCGGCCGGGCTGCTGATGGACTTCCGCCGGGAGGCCGCCACCCGCTACTCGTTCCTGCTGGCGATCCCGGCGGTACTGGCCTCCGGCGCGCTGGAACTGACCAAGATCGGCGACGGTACCGCCGCGCCGGCCGCACCGACCGCGGTCGCCACGGTGGTGGCGTTCGGCGTCGGGTACGCGGTGATCGCCTGGCTGATGCGCTACGTCGTCACGCACACGTTCACCGTCTTCGTCGTCTACCGCATCGTCGCCGGCCTGGTCGTCCTCGCCCTGGTCCTCTTCGGCGTGCTCGACCCCACCGCGGGCGCCGCCTGACCGGCTCCCGGGGCCCGTAGGCTGGCCGGCATGGGTGTGCTGGTGTCGGTGAACGTCGGGCGGGCGCGCGAGACCGCGCACTCCGACGTCGGGGTGACCGGGATCGACAAGCGGCCGGTGACCGGCCCGGTGCCGGTACGGGCGCCGGGGCCGCGCGGCGCGGGCGGCAGCGGCCTGGCCGGCGACACGGTGTGCGACCTGCGCTTCCACGGCGGCGACGAGCAGGCGGTGTACGCGTACGCCCGGGAGGACCTGGACTGGTGGTCGCGGCGGCTGGGCCGGCCGCTGGCGAACGGCACCTTCGGCGACAACCTGACCACCAGCGGCGTCCCGGTGACCGACGCGGTGATCGGCGAGCGCTGGCGGATCGGTACCGCGGTGCTGCAGGTGTGTTCGATGCGCATCCCGTGCCGCACCTTCGCCGGCTGGCTCGACGAGCACGGCTGGATGAAGACGTTCACCGAGCAGGCCCGCCCCGGCGCGTACCTGCGGGTGCTGGTGCCGGGTGAGATCCGGGCCGGCGACGAGGTCGCGGTCACCGACCGGCCGGCGCACGGCGTGACCGCCGGGGTGGTGTTCCGGGCGTTGACCCGGGAGCCGGCGCTGCTGCCCGAACTGCTGCGCGCCGACGAGCTCGACGAGCGGCACCGCGGCTCCGCCCGCAACCGGCTGGGCCGGGTCGCCTCCACCTGACCCGCGGAACCGTCCTCAGTGGACGACCGGTCAGGGGGTCAGGGTGTGCAGCACCTCGGCAGCCGGCTGGTCGGTCGCGAGAGCGTGCGACTGACCGGCCCACATCGCCATCAGATCGGTGTCACCGATGGCGGTCGCGGCGGCCCGCAGCGGCCGGGTCAGCTGGTGCAGCTGCGGGTACCCGGTCGGCGCGTACGACTGCTGTTCGGTGACGAAGCGGTTCACCAGGCCGCGCGCCCACCGGCCGGTGTAGGCGCGGGTCAGCCGCGTCTCGGCGAACTCCGGCGCCACCAGCGCGTCCCGGTACGGTGCCGGGGTGCCGGCCTCCGGGCAGCGCAGGAACGCGGTACCGGCGCAGCCGGCGAGCGCGCCGGCGGCAAGGACCGCGCGAACCCCGGCGGCGTCGGCGATGCCACCCGCCGCGACCACCTTGATGTCCACAGTGGAGCGAATCAGCCGGATCAGGGCGAGCAGCCCGAACTGCTCCCCGCCGAGCCACCCACCGCGATGCCCGCCGGCCTCGATGCCCTGCGCGACGACGAAATCCGCGCCGACCCGGTCGGCGGCGACCGCCTCCGCCGGGGTCGTGACGGTGACCCCGACCTCCGTCCCGGCCCGGCGCAACGCGATCACGTCCTGCTCGGTGGGCAGCCCGAAGGTGAACGTCACCACCGGCACACCGATCGCGGCGAGCAGGTCCAGCTTCGCCTCGTACTCGTCGTCGCCCCAGGTCGGTTCGCCCAGCTCGGCGCCGAGCCGCGCGGCGGTGGGCGCCAGCCGCCGCCGGTACGTCTCGACCGCGTCCGGGTCGGCGGTGTCGGGTGTCGGAACGAACACGTTCACCCCGAACGGGACCGCGACGTCGCGGACCGCGGCGATCTGCTCGGCCAGCCGCGCGGCCGGCAGGTACCCGGCGGCGAGCATGCCCAACCCGCCCGCCTTGCCGACCGCGGTGACCAGCTCGGGCGTGGTCGCCCCGCCGGCCATCGGTGCCTGCACGACCGGTCCCGGCAGATGCCTCAGCCCCATTCCCTTTCAATACCAGCCGGGCGGCCGGCTCATGCACACCGCGGGGGTGACCTGGGACACCTCGCACCGCGGCGGGCACGAACCGGGCAGAATTCTCGACATGTTGCACATCCGGGTGATCGCACCGCCGCGACTGACCGGGCAGATCAGCGATCTGTGCGGAGCCAGCATCGCGGTGACGAACCTGGTCATTCTGCCCGGCGCCGGCCGGGAACCGGCCGGCGACCTGATCCAGTTCGACATGGCGCGGGAGGCCGCCGACGCGATGTTGAGCCGGCTCCGTGACCTCGGCCTGGACCGGTCCGGTTCGATCGCGGTGGAGAACATCGACGTGTCCATCTCGGTCGGCGCGACCGTCGCCGAACAGGCCGCACCCGGGTACGACGACGACGCGGTCCTGTGGGACGAACTCGACGCCCGGACCACCGCCGACGCCAGGCTGAGCTGGGCGTTCCTCGCGTTCCTGGCGCTCGCCACCCAGATCGCGGCGATCGGCGCGGTGCTCGACCAGCCGATCCTGATCGTCGGCGCGATGGTGCTCGGCCCCGAGTTCGGTGCGGTCGCCGCGATCTGCTTCGGCCTGGTGCGCGGCAACACGCACCGGATCGCGGTGGCGACCCGCACCCTGGCGGTCGGTTTCCTGGTCGCCATCGCGATCACCACCGGGTGCGCGGCGGCCGGCCGGTGGCTCGGCTGGATCAGCCCCGCCGACCTGTCGCACCGGCCGAACACCGACTTCATCGTGCATCCGGACAAGTGGTCGTTCATCGTCGCGGTGCTCGCCGGCATCGCCGGGATCCTGTCCATCACCGCATCGAAGTCGTCGACGCTGATCGGCGTGTTCATCTCGGTCACCACGGTGCCCGCGGCCGGCAACATCGCGGTGGCGATCCCGCTGGCGCACTGGAGCGAGGTGCGGGCGTCCGCGGTGCAACTCGGCGTGAACCTCGCCGGGATGCTCCTCGCCGGTACCGCGACCCTCGCCGTGCAACGGCTGCTGTCCCTGCGGTACGGGGTCCGGCTGCCGGTGCCGAACCACGTTCCGGTGCAGCGCCGGTCGCCCCGGAAGCGCCGCCGGAAACGGGGCTGACGGCCGTCTGCGCCGGCAGACCATCCGGCCCGGTGCCAACCGGCACGCGAGGTCCGTTTCTCGCCAGCACCGCCGCGGCAGCCGGCGGCAGGCTGGACGCATCGGCGCGCGGCGCGACAGCCGCCCGCGCCGCCGAAGGGGCCGTCGACCACGGGAGAGATCATGACCACCGATCGGTACGCCCGGAGGGTGGCCGCCGCCGACTGGGACGCGGTGGCCGGCGAACTCGACGAGTACGGGTGCGCGCCGCTGCCGCGACTGCTCACACCGGCCGAGTGCGGCCGGCTCGCCGCGCTGTTCGACGAGCCGGCGCACTTCCGCGCCACCATCGACATGGCCCGGCACCGGTTCGGGTCCGGCCGCTACCGCTATTTCGCGGCGCCGTTCCCGGAGCCGGTCGACGCGCTGCGGCACGCACTGTACGAGCGGCTGCTGCCGATCGCGCGAGACTGGTACCGGCGGCTCGGGCGGGACGCGGAGTGGCCGGACACGCTGGACGAGTGGCTCGCGATCTGCCACGACGCCGGGCAGCGCCGCCCCACCCCGATCCTGCTGCGCTACGACGCCGGAGACTGGAACGCGCTGCACCGCGACCTGTACGGCGACAAGGTGTTCCCGCTGCAGGTCGTGATCAACCTGAACGATCCGGGGGTGGACCACACCGGCGGCGAGTTCCTGCTGGTCGAACAGCGGCCCCGGGCCCAGTCCCGGGGCACCGCCAGGCTGCTCGGCCAGGGTCACGGGCTGGTGTTCACCACCCGGGACCGGCCGGTCGCGTCGGCGCGCGGCTGGTCGGCCGCGCCGGTACGGCACGGGGTGTCCGCGGTCCGCTCCGGCCGGCGGCACACCCTCGGGCTGGTCTTCCACGACGCGACCTGATCGTGGCGGGTCGCCCGGCGACCCGCGGTACTGCAGGCCGCGGGAACGCCGCGATCCTGCGAGCCGCGGGAGTGCCGCGGTCCTGGGGGCCGCGGCCGGACCACCGCGGATTTGCGGGTTGCGGGAACGCCGCCGGCCGGGCCGGCCGGCGGCGACCGAAGCAGAGGGAGGATGGGCCGGTGACGCTGCCACTGTTCGGGATCGGCCGGCGCGAGGTCGCGCCGGGCGCCGTGCACCTGCCCGGCTGGCTGCCGCCGGACCGGCAGCGCCGGCTCGCCGACGCCTGCCTGCGGTGGGCGAGCGGGCCGGTACCGGCCCGGCACACGCTGCTGCCCGGCGGGCACCGGATGTCCGCCCGCACCGTGTGCCTCGGCTGGCACTGGCAGCCGTACCGGTACAGCCGGACCGCCGACGACGTGAACGGCGAGCCGGTGCCGCCGCTGCCCGGGTGGCTCGCCGAATGGGGCCGCGCCGCGCTGGCCGCGGCGTACCGGCGGGCCGACCTCGACTACCGGCCGGACACCGCGCTGATCAACTTCTACGGGCCGGACGCCCGGATGGGCATGCACCAGGACAAGGACGAGCGGGCCCGGGAGCCGGTGGTGTCGTTCAGCCTCGGCGACAGCTGCCTGTTCCGGTTCGGCAACCCCGAGAACCGGTCCCGGCCGTACACCGACCTGACGCTGGCGTCCGGCGACGCGTTCGTGTTCGGCGGGCCGTCCCGGCTCGCCTACCACGGGGTGCCGCGAATCGAGCCGGGCAGCTCACCGGATCCGGCGCTGCCGGCCGGCCGGATCAACATCACCCTGCGCACCACCGGCCTGGCCTGAGCCCCGAGGCCGACCCCCTCCTACGGCGACCCTTTGCTCTGCGCACGAATACGCACCACCCCTGGTGCGCTGAGGTAGGCAGAGCCGGCTCTGCGCACGCCGGCGCACCAGGGCTGGTGCGCTGAGGTAGGCAGAGCAAAGGGGAGCTGAAAGGCCTGATCGCTGCTCAGGAGTAACGCCGGATCAGAGCGGTCTCGGTAGCCGGGTCGAAGCCGTAGTCCCAGGACAGGGTCGGTTCGCCCAGCGCGAGATCGACGGCCCGGGTGTCGGCGGCGGTGGCCAGCAGGGTGGCCGCCATGCCGGCCGTGGCCGCCGCCGCGAAACTCCGCTGCTGCCCCGGTCAAGACGGCCTGACCAGCGGAAACATTCGGGTCGCCGTGTCGTCGGCCACCCGTGCGAGGCGCACCTCGGTGCCGGCCGCCGCGGCGCAGGTGCGGATCAGGACACCGACGAGCAGCGCCGGGGCCGGCTGGTCGGGGTCGGCCTGCAGCGCCACCGCACCGCCGCGCGCCGCTCGCCGCACCGGCGGCACCCGCACCACGCCGGGCGGGCCGCGGCGACGCGGTACGGCCGGTCACCGCCCGGACAACGACTAGGGTTCGAGGCATGGTGTGCGTTGCGGTCGGCCAGTTCTCCGCCGGTACCGACAAGGATGCGAACCTCACCGCGCTGGGCGCGCTGACCGAGCGGGCCGCGGCGTCCGGGGCGCGGCTGATCGTGTTCCCGGAGTACTCGATGTACGCGACCCGCGCGCTCGACACCGGCATCCTCGACTCGGCCGAGCCGATCGACGGCCCGTTCGCGACGAAGGTCGCCGAGCTGGCCCGCCGGTACCGGATCCGGGTGTTGTACGGGATGAACGAGGCGCTGCCGGGCGAACGCCGGGTGGCGAACACGCTGCTCGCGTTCGGGCCGGACGGGGAACCGCTCGCCCGCTACCGCAAGGTGCACCTGTTCGACGCGTTCGGTTTCGCCGAGTCCGACTGGGTGACGCCCGGCGAGCCGACCCAGCTGTGCACGTTCGACCTGGACGGCCTCCGGTTCGGCGCGATGACCTGCTACGACCTGCGGTTCCCGGAACTCGCCCGGCGGCTGACCGACGCGGGCGCCGAGGCGCTGGTGGTGCCGGCGCAGTGGGCGCCCGGCCCGCAGAAGGAGGACCACTGGCGGCTGCTGACCCGGGCCCGCGCGGTGGAGAACACCGCCTACCTGCTCGCCGCCGACCAGTGCGCGCCCACCGGTGCCGGCAACAGCGTCATCGTCGACCCGATGGGCGTACCGGTCGCCGGCGTCGCCGAAGCCGCCGGGGTCGCCGTCACCACGCTCGACGCCGAGCGGGTCGCCGCGGTACGGCGCCGGCTGCCGTCGCTGCGGCACCGCCGTTTCCGGATCACGGCCGGCGACCCCGAGACGGCCGGGGCCGCGGCGGGCACGCCCGGCAACCCCGCGCCGCTGCCGGATGCCGGCGGCGATGCCTGACCCGCCGCCCCGGGACGCCGACCCGGCACCCGGCGGCCACACCGACCGGGCACCGGGAGGCCCCACCGCCCGGCTCGCCGCGCGGATCGCCCGGCGGTGGCCGGCGGTGGTCGCGACACCGCTGATCGGGCTCGTCACGATGCTCGTCGGCGGCGACCGGGTACCCGGCCAGCGCCGCCCGCGGGGCTGGCCGTTGCTGGTCGGCGCCGTGCTCACGGTGCTGTTCGCGCTGGTCACGACCAACCAGGTGCGCGCGGAGTTCGGCGCGACCTCCCCGCTGGCGCCGCTCGGCGGGCTGCTGCTGGCGCTGCCGATCGTGCTGCTGGTGCGGTGGCCGCTGATGGCCTGGCGGCTGACCGTACTGACCATCCTGGCGATGCTGCCGGTCTGGCACGGCCGCGACTGGCCGGTACAACCGTTCCAGGTCATCCTGTACCTCGCCGCGATCGTCGCCGTCGGCCTGCGGCACAGCCGGGCCGTCCTCGCCTGGGTCTGGGCGGTCACGATGGTGCTGGTCTGGCTGCTGCTCTACCCGGTGAACGCGGACAACGCGATCGCCGCCACGGTGCTGAGCACCCTGCTGCTGCTCGCCGTCGGCGCGATCGGGAGCCTGCTCTCGGCACGCCGGCAGCTGGCCGTGGAGACCCGCCGAACCGAGGCGGAACAGCAGCGCAGTGCGGTCCTCACCGAGCGGGCCCGGATCGCCCGCGAGCTGCACGACGTGGTCGCGCACCACATGTCGCTGATCGCGGTCCAGGCCGAGACCGCCCCGTACCGGCTGCCCGGCCTGCCGACCGCGGCGGACGACGAGTTCGCCGCCATCGGTACCGCGGCCCGGCAGGCGCTGGGTGAGATGCGCCGGATGCTCGGCGTGCTGCGGGCCGAACAACCGGCCGAACGGACCCCGCAGCCCGGCCTGGCCGAACTGCCCGCGCTGCTGCACCAGGCACGCCGGGCCGGCGCCGAGATCGAGCTGCGCAACGGCGGGACCCCGCGTCCGGTGCCGGTCGCGGTCGACGTCTCCGGGTACCGGATCGTGCAGGAGGCGCTGTCCAACGCGCGGCGCCACGCGCCCGGGGCACCGGTGACGGTGCGGCTGGAGTACCGGCCGGGCGCGCTGGCGATCGAGGTGGTCAACGCCGCTCCGGACGCCCCGCCGGTGGCCGGCGAGCCGGGCCACGGCCTGCTCGGCATGCGCGAGCGCGCCACCATGCTGGGCGGCACCCTGTCCGCGAATCCGACCCCGGACGGCGGGTTCCGGGTCGCCGCGGTACTGCCGTGCGATCCGGACGACGCCGCCCCGAACGTCAGCGCGCCCGACGCCCCCGGACCGGGGGACGGTGCGGGGCCGGGCACCTCGGCGGCGGACGATCCGGACAGGGCAGGATCGTGACCGACCCGCCGGGGACGAAGCCGATGGAGGACCCGTGGACCAGCCGACGAAGGTGATGATCGTCGACGATCAGGCGATGGTGCGGCAGGGCTTCGGCGCGCTGCTCGCGGCCCAGCCCGACCTGGTCGTCGTCGGGGACGCCGCCGACGGCGCCGAGGCGGTACGCAAGGTCCGCGAGCTCGACCCGGACGTCGTGCTGATGGACGTGCGGATGCCGGAGCTGGACGGGCTGGAGGCGACCCGCCGGATCCTGTCCGGCGCCGCGCCGGGCGCCCACGTGCCGCGGATCCTGATGCTGACCACGTTCGACCTGGACGACTACGTGTACGAGGCGCTCCGGGCCGGTGCGTCCGGCTTCCTGCTCAAGGATGCGCCGGCGGCCGACCTGATCCAAGCGGTACGGGTGATCGCCGGCGGCGACGCGCTGCTCGCCCCGTCCGTGACGCGCCGGTTGATCGCCGACTTCGCGGCCCGGCCGCGCGGCGACCGGCCGACCCCGGCGGCACTCAACGCGCTGACCCCGCGGGAGACCGACGTGCTGCGGTTGATCGCGCGCGGCCAGTCGAACACCGAGATCGCCGAGTCACTGGTCGTCGCCGAGCAGACGGTCAAGACGCACGTCGGTCGGATCCTGGCCAAGCTCGACCTGCGCGATCGCGCCCAGGCCATCGTCTTCGCGTACGAGTCGGGCCTCGTCTCCCCCGGCGCCTAGCCCCGCCCACGCCCGGGAGTTGCCGGGTTCGCCGGGCGGACCGGGAGGGTCAGGCGGATCTCGACGCCCCGGCCCGGTGCGGTGTCCAGCGTGACGGTGCCGCGGTGCGCCTCCACGATCGCGCCGACGATGGCGAGGCCGAGACCGGCACCGCCGCCGGACGCGGCCCGTGCCGGTTCGGCCCGGAAGAACCGTTCGAACGCGCGGTCCGCCTGCTCCGGCGCCATCCCCGGCCCGTCGTCGGCCACCGACAGCACCGCGGTACCCGCCGCGGCACCGGTGCCGCGGCCCACCCCGACCCGGATCGAGGTACCGGCCGGAGTGTGCTTGACGGCGTTCCCGACCAGGTTCGCGACCACCTGGCGGAGCCGTTCGCCGTCCCCGATCACCTCGATCGGTCCGGGCTCCTCGGCGCGGGCGTCGTCGCGACCACCGGAGCCCAGGGCGACGAGTTCGATCGGGTGGTCCGGGTTGAGGGTGTCGGTGTCCAGCACGATGTCGGCGGCGAGGCTGGTCAGGTCGACCGGGTCGGCCGCCAGCGGTCGCCGCTGGTCCAGGTGCGCGAGCAACAGCAGGTCGTCGACCAGCCCGCCCATCCGGCGGGCCTGCTCCTCGATCCGGCCGACGATCCGGTCCGCCTCCTCGGCCGGCATGGTGCCGCGCTGCTGCCGGTACAGCTCGGCGTAGCCGCGGATCGTGGTGATCGGGGTGCGCAGCTCGTGCGAGGCGTCCGCGGCGAACCGGCGCATCTGCGCCTCGGACCGCCGGGCCGCTGCCTCGGACGCGGCCCGGTCGGCGAGCGCGGTGGCGATCCGCGCCAGCATCCCGTTCACCGCGGCGGCCAGCCGGCCCACCTCGGTACGGTTGCCGTGATCGGGCACCCGAACCGACAGCTCACCGGCGGCGATGCGCTGCGCCGTGGTCTGGATGCTGCGCACCGGGTGCAGGCTGAGCCGCACCAGCCAGAAGCAGGCCACCGCGAGCGCCGCGAGTACGGCCAGGCCGGCGCTCAGGTTGATCAACGCGAGCTGCCGGACCGTCGCGTCCACCTCGGCGAGGCTCTCCGCCACCACCACGTGACCGCCCGCCGGCTGCCGGACCGGGCGCACCAGCAGCAGCCACCGGGAACGGCCGGTGCCGTGCGCCGAGAACGGCCGCAGCAGCGGCACCGGGCGGGAGCCGGTCAGGTCCGGCAGCTCGGGCCGCTCGCCGGTCAGCGCCGGATCGCTGCGTTCCAGCACCCGCCCGTCCGGCCCGATCAGGTACGCGCCGAACGCGGACGGCACGCCGTGCGCGGACGGCGACACGCCGCGGCCGTTGGCGATCAGGGCACGCTCCGCGCGGGGCGCGGCGAGCCGCAACTCGTCACCGGTCTTCGCGACGAGGTGCCGGCGCAGCAGCGTGGTCCCGGCGTACCCGGTGACCCCGAGCGCGATCGCGACCAGCACCAGCACGCCGCACACCAGCCGCAACCACAACGGCACCCGGCGGTCCAGCCGGCCGAGGATCGACGGCGTCGCCGCGGGTACCGACGGGTCGGGCACGGTCACCCGCGCGGGGCCCGGAGCACGTACCCGATGCCGCGCAGGGTGTGGATCAGTTTCGGCTGCACGGTGTCCACCTTGCGCCGCACGTACGACACGTACAGCTCGACGACGTTCGTCTCGCCGCTGTAGTCGTACTGCCAGACGTGGTTGCGGATCTGCGCCTTGGAGACGACCCGGCCGGCATTGACCATCAGGTAGTGCAGCAGCCGGAACTCGGTCGCGGACAGGTGCACCGCGGTGCCGCCGCGCCACACCTCGTGGCTGTCCTCGTCCAGCTCCAGGTCGGCGACGGTCAGCCGCGAGGTGGCCGGCGCGTCCGGCGACGCGCGGCGCAGCACCGCCCGGATCCGTGCGACCAGCTCGTCCAGGCTGAACGGCTTGGTCAGGTAGTCGTCGCCCATGGCCAGGCCGCGCAGCTTGTCCTCGGTCTCGCCGCGCGCGGTCAGGAACACCACCGCCGGCCGCTGCCCCGCCGTACCGAGCTGTTTGAGCACGTCGAAGCCGTCCATGTCGGGCAGCATCACGTCGAGCACGATCAGGTTCGGTCGGAGCCGGCCCGCTGCCCGGACCGCCTCGGCGCCGGTATCGGCGGTGGCGACCTCGAACCCGGAGAAACCGAGGCTGCGGGCGAGCAGCTCGCGGATGTCGCGTTCGTCCTCGACGACCAGGATCCGATCGGCCGCCCCTCGCTCCGGTTCGCTCACGGCGTCACCGGGCTGGCACACACGTCGTCCACCATTTCCTCATCGTCGAGTCCCGTTCTAGCAGTTCGATGGGCGCTGGCTGGCCGGTTTCTATGAGTACCCGATCGGAAGATATGCCGCAAACCGGCCAGCGGGCGCCGCAAGGCCGGAGGTTCGTGGCATGGATGGGGGAGACGTCGGCGCGCACGCCGCCCATAAGCTGAGCGCAACACAGGGGATGCTTCGGGAGGGAACGAGATCATGAGCGACGACGGCTACGACACCTCGGTCGACGTGGACGGCAACGGCACCTGGGACGACCACTGGACCGAGTCCGACGGCCACGGCGGGCACTACGTGTACGCCGACATGAACGGCGACGGTCAAGCCGACTTCGTCGGCCATGATGTCGACTCCAACGGCACCATCGACTCGGCCGAGTACGACAACAACCACGACGGCTACTTCGAGCAGCACACCGGCGACACCAACGGTGACGGCTGGCAGAACACCGAGGTGTCCGACAACAACAAGGACGGCACCGTCGACGAGGCCGGCCAGGACACCAACCAGGACGGCCACTTCGACGAGCGGGTGTACGACCACAACGAGGACGGCAAGGTCGACGAGGTCGTGCTGGACCGCAACCTCGACGGCAGCGACGACTACGACGCCAAGGATGTCAACTACAACGGCACCACCGACACGGTGACGACCGACTCCGACTTCAACGGCAACTACGACACCGTGCAGTACACCAGCGGTGAGGCGAACCCGTTCGCCAGCTGAGCGTGCCACAGCGGAAGGCCCCGCCCTGGACAGGTGCGGGGCCTTCCGCTGCGCGATGCGCCGTCAGCGGCCGACGCGCAGCATCAGCCGGAACTTGCCGATCTGGATCTCGTCGCCGTCCTCCAGCACCACCGACTCGATCCGCTCCTGGTTCACGTACGTGCCGTTGAGGCTGCCGAGGTCGGCAACCGTGTACGTCCCCTCCGCGACCCGCACCTGGGCGTGCCGCCGGGACACCGTCACGTCCTCCAGCCGGATGTCGGACTCGGGATGCCGACCGATCGTCACCATCGGGCCATCGACCGGATACCGGGTCCCGAGGCCGGGGCCGCGCACCGTCACCAGCAGCGCGGTACCGGCCGGCGGCCGGTCGGTCTCCGGCGACGCCTCGATGTCGCTCGGGAACGTCGTCCGCTCCAGCCGGGTCGTGGCGTCCAGTGGCCGAACACCGTCGTCCAGCTCCGGGCGCCGTTGCAGGCCTTCACCCATGCCATACCTCCCGAGCCGTCATCGGAGGCCGACCGGTCGGGGAGCGACAGTCAGCCGGGGCCGAGTTCCCCAACCCGTCACCGCGATCCCACTCTAGGACCCCCCGGGGGTCCCGCACGCCGGCTGTATTCGCCCCCGTCCGGGCGGTCGTGTCCGACCCGCCACGCCCACCCGGGCATCGGCCGGACTCCCCCGCGTGCCCGGCCCCGTCGGCCTCCCCTCGTCAAGCCTGACAAACAACGGTGAGATCGCGCAATGCCCGGGTGTGGCGAACCGTGCACCTGGCCGGCAACAGCTTGCATCGTGCGAGATGCGGCCATACCGCCGACGAGCACGCCAAACGATCGGACGCCACACGCCGGAAGGGACATGACGCGCTGGCGTTCGCGTGCGACGATCTGGGCCCGGACCATCGAACTGCGCATCGCCACCCGCGGGTGGCGGGAGGGGTGTGTTCAGACGGCGACGAATCGGGTGCAGGTACGGCAGCGCGGCATCCGCGGCTGGGCGATCTGGTCCGCGCCGGCGCCCGCCCGTGCGATGGCACTCACCGTGGACGCCGTGGCTCTGGTGCTCGGCGTGGCCGCCATCGCGTTCCGGCTCGACCGGCCGCAGATCGTGCTGGCCCCGCTGCTGATCTGCGCCGCGGTCGCGATCGAGGGCGCCCGCCGGGTGGAGCGTGCCCGCCGATCCACCGGCACCCTGCACAAGGACCTGCAGAGCGCCTGGTCGCTCGCGGCGGCGCTGCTGCTGCCGGCCGGTGTCGCGGTCGTCGCCGCGGTCGCCATGTACGCCTGGTGGCGGTTCCGCGCCGGCCGGTGCCGCCCGTTCGCCTGGGTGTTCAGCTGCTCGATGACGCTGCTCGCGGTGCTCGCCGCCGGCACCGTCTACCACCTGACCGAGTCGGGGCTGCGGGACGTGCCCGCGATCGGCGGCCTGTCCAGCACGGTCGGCGTGCTCGCGGCGGCGCTGGCGTACGAGATCGTCGACGTGGCGCTGTGCGGCGCGCTGATCCTGCTGCTGTCACCCGGAACCAGCCGAGTCGAGGCGTTCGGCGACCGCACCACCGCGTCGATCGACGCGGCCGCCCTCACCTTCGGCGGGCTGGTCTCGATCCTCGCGCTGTACGAACCGTGGGCGATGCTGCTCGCGCTGCCCGGGGTGGTGCTGCTGCAACGGGTGCTGCTG
Source organism: Actinocatenispora thailandica (assembly GCF_016865425.1). Classification (NCBI taxonomy): domain Bacteria; kingdom Bacillati; phylum Actinomycetota; class Actinomycetes; order Micromonosporales; family Micromonosporaceae; genus Actinocatenispora; species Actinocatenispora thailandica. The sequence continues at coordinate 6,350,971 of NZ_AP023355.1, forward strand.
GTCGACCAGCTCGCCGCCGACGCCCGGACCGACACCAAGACCGGGCTGTCGGTCGCCGGCTGGTGGCACGAGCGCGCCAGCGCCGAACTCGCCGTCGCGCACGCCCGCGGGACCAGTCTGGCGATCCTGGTCGCCGACCTCGACCACTTCAAGCGCATCAACGACGCGTACGGGCACCTGGTCGGTGACGAGGTGCTGCGCGCCGTCGGCGACGCGTTCGCCGCCGGGGTCCGGGGCAAGGATCTCGCCGGCCGCTTCGGCGGCGAGGAGTTCGTACTGGCGCTGCCGGAGACCAACGCGGACCGGGCCGCCGCCGTCGCCGAACGGCTCCGCGGCCGGATCGCGACGCTGCAGGTGCCGAGCCGGATCGAGGTGGCGGACGCGGAGCCGGTGCGCGGGCTGAGCGTCTCCATCGGCGCCGCCGTGTACCCGGACCACGCCGACACCCTCGACTCGCTGCTGCGGGTCGCCGACACCGCGCTGTACGCGGCGAAGGCCGCCGGCCGCAACCGGATCTCGGTCGCCGGCTCGCCGGCGACCGGCCCCACCCAGCGTGCCGCCGACACCCCGGTCGACAGCGACGCCAGCTGACCGCCCCGCGGTTCCTCGGCCGGCGGTTGCGCGACGCCGCGCGGTCACTCGATGCGGCGCGGTTGCGCGACGGCCCGGTTGCGTCTCGGCGCCCGGTTGCGTGTCGGCGCCCGGTTGCGCGACGGCGCCCGGTTACTCGATCAGGCCGGGAGGCGCCTGCCGGGCCTGCCAGACCATGTCGTCCTCGGTCAGCCAGGTGTGGTGCTCGTCCGGATCGTCGATGCGGCGACCGGCCGACGAGCCGACCATCGGGTTACCGGCCCGGCCCGCCAGCGGCTCCTCCCCGGCGGCCCCGGGAGCCAGCCGCGGATTGCCGGGCGCACCGTTGGCGGCGGCGAGGCCGGACCCGACCGCCACCCCCGGCGTGGTGGGCAGGGCGCCCGAACCGGCACCCGGCACGGCACCGACACCGCCCGGTGCCAGGCCCGCCGGACCGGCACCGCCCGCACCACCGGCGGGCAGGCTGACGCCGGAACCGGCCAGCTCGGTGCCGTGCAGGTGCGGCGCGGTGATCTGCACGGTCGGCACCTGCCCGGCGGTGGTGGTCGAACCGGCACCGTTGCCGTGTCCGGTCGGCGGCACCGCCGACGGGCCGGCACCGGCGGTGGACCGGCGCAGCGACACCTGGCTGGTGGAGGCGCTGCCCGGCAGGTCCGCCGGCGCCGGCGCCACCTGCGCCGGGAAGGTGGACTCCGTCGTCACCTGCATCTGGCTGCCCAGCGAGGCCATCACCACCTGCGCCGCGTCCGATGCCTGCTTGCGCACCGGGATCTGGTTCAGGTAGCCCTGGCTCGCGCCGACCGTGCCGTCCGGCTCGACCGCGTTCGGGTTCAGCACGTTCTTGGTCGGCACGTCCGGCATCTGCGCCTGGGCGTCCGCCACCAGGTGCGCCACCGCGTTCAACCCGAGGGACAGCCGGCCCGAGGTGTCACCGGCGTCGCTGGAGCAGCGCTTGGTGGCGGACAACCGGCGGTGGAACTCGTCCGCGGCCGGGCCGGACCAGTCGCCGTGGCCGATCGTCGCGTCCAGCGCCGCGGTCAGGTCCGCCAGCGCGCGCGACACCCGGTGCCAGGCCACCACATGGGTGTCCTCCACGTCCTTAGGCCGGGCGGAGTCGAGCATGGCCCGCAACTGCTCGTGGCTGTACTGCTGGTAGCTGTGGTCACCCACGTGGTCCATCGCCGTCCCCTCAGACCGTGTGCCGGTCGACGTCGTGGTGCGTGCCGCGCTCGACCGCGTCGTACGCCTCGGCGATGGTGGCGTTGCCGTCCCGCAACGCGACCAGCGCGCTCTGCAGCTGGGTCAACCGACCCAACATCTGCTCCTTGGCCTGGGCGTGCCAGGCGATCACGTCCTGGGCGTGCGGGGAGGTGCCGAGCGGCGGGGATCCGAGGTCGCTCAGCCCACCGATCGCGTCGGCCAGATCGGACACCCGGTCATCGAGGGTGCGCACGCTCTGCCGCAACGACGTCGTGTCGACATGAAGACTCATCGATCCTCCGAAGACGGTGGTGCGGTGTGAATCGGGCGACAGGTGACGCCCCGACCGGGTGCATACGTTATCGGGTCGATGCAACACTCCGCTGCGCCCAGGACGCAAACTGTCACGGGAACTGCCGCCGTTACTTCCGGCTCGGCGACGGGGACGGCGAGGTCGGCGTCGTCGACACGTACTGGCTCGCCTTCTTCTGGTCCAGCACCGGCCCGGCGGGGACGAGGTCGATCAGGTTCTCCGGCAACGACACCGGCGTCACGTCGCCGTAGCCGAGAGCGGTGCGCGCCTCGTCGTCCGGCACCGCGTACCGGATGCCCTGGTCGGTGACGACGTAGGTGGTGCTGGTCGACACGCCCCGGGCCGCGGCCGGTGCCACCAGCGCACCGCCACCGCCCGGGACCAGTACCGCGTCGGCGGTGAGGGCGCCCGTGTCGTCGACGCCGCCGGCCGCGGCCTGCTCGGTGCCGGTCAGCGCGTCCGGGGCGCTCCGGTACCGCTGGATGGTGGTGCCGCCACGCCCACGCCACGACACGCACAACGCCGCCACCTGGCCGTTGTCCCTGGTCGCCAGCACCGGCTGGTGGTCCGGCAACCCGGGTACCGACAGGTCGCGCTTGGACGACGGGACGTTCTTGTAGTCCGCCGGGCTCAGCTGCTGCGGCGAGGGCAGACCCTGCTTGCCCAGCAACAGTTCCTCGACCGGTTGCGACACCTGCGCCAGCCCGTCGTCGAGCAGTACGAAGAACTGCTCGCTGTTCGCGGCGCTGGTCAGCCGGTACACGGTACCGATCTTCGCCGGGCCCGCGCCGACGGTCGGCCCGGACCTGCCGAGATCGGGGATCGTCGGCGCCACCAGGTCGGGTCCCGCCGGGATCGCGTTCAGGAACGCCGGAGCCACCGCGACCTGCGGCGCCGTACCCCAGCCCAGCGAGGCCAGCGACTCCCGGTTCGGGATGCGCAGCCGCTGGCCGTGCCACAACAGGGCCGGCTTCTCGCCGGACGCGTGCACGATCACGCCGAGCCGACCCAGATCGGTACCACCGAAGTTGCGGTGCACGGCCACCGTGACCCGCGGCGTACCGGTGGTCACGTCACCGGTGTCGTTCGCGGAGCAGACCGACCAGGGCAGCGCGTGCAGCGAATCGGCCGCCGGCAGGGCGTCCGGTGCGCCCGCGATGCCGACCGGCCGGCCCCGGGCCACCCCGGCCAGCGAGGTCGCCGACACCGTCGTCGTGGTCGGCGCGGCGTTCTTCAGCACCAGCCGGGCGGACGCGTAGTTGAGCACCGGGTGCAGCCGGCCACCGCGGTAGACGAACCGGGTGCCGGTCTCCTTCTCCACGATCAGCACGTCACCGCTGCGCCAGGACGTGTTGCCACCCGGGCGGACCAGCCCGTACACCCCGAAGCCGGCGAGCACCAGGGCACCGACCATGACGCTGGCGAAGGTGGTGAGACCGGCGCGGCGCAGCGGCGGGTCCGCGACCTCCGGATCACCGCCGAGCAGCGCCGAGACGATCCGCCTGGTGACGAACCGGTACGCCCGGATCTGCTCGCGACGCGACCGCATCGCCACTCCTCCCACTCGATCCGCGTGCCCGCTCGGTGCGCGAACCCGTCGGCACATACGATGAGGCCCGCCCGAACCTCGGCGGTGGGCGGAGCCTCCGGTGGCCCCCGGCGTACGCCGACAGGCACCGACGAGCGTTGTATCGGATCGCCGCAACCGGGCGCAAGCGGGCGGTCACGATCGACGGTGCCGGCCGGCGAACGGACCGGCGCGGCCCGGCAGACTATGGTGCACCAACCGTCAGTCACAGCGGAGGATCACGGCTCCATGAGCACCGGCAGGACGGCGGCACCGCGGGGTACCGAGACCCCGAACCGGGGCACCGCCACGGGACCGCGACCGACCATGGACGACAGGTTGGCCGGTCGCAGCGGCCCGGCCGGTACCGAGTTGCCTGCGCTACGGGCGCTGCCGGCCGGCCGGCGACGGCTGCCCGGTCCGGCGGTCGGGCAGCTCGTCGCGGTCGAGATCGCCGCGTTCGCGGTCGCCTTGGTCATCGGCCGCGGTCTGCTGCTGCCGGTCGTGGTCACGCTCGCGGTGCTGGTCACGGTGGTGTTGCTGGGGCGCTGGCGGGGACGCTGGTGGTACCAGCAGGTTCCGTTGCGGCTGCGGTACCGCCGGGCCCGGCGCGGCGCGCGCGGCACGCTCGACCCGCGCCGGGGTGCGTTGCGGGAGCTGGCACCGCGGTTGTCCGCCACCGACGTGACCGAGCGCGACGCCACCTACGGTCTCGGCTACGACGGCACCGGCTGGTTCGCGGTGATCGAGGTACGCGACGCCGCGGTGCCGCTGTCCGCGCTGGCCGAGCTGCTGGACGAGCGGCTCACCCGGGTGACGGTCAGCTACCGCTACCGGGCCGCGCCGACCCCGCGGCTGACCGCCTGGGCGCCGGCGGCGATGTCCTATCAGGACGGTTCGGCGAAGCTGGCCGGCCGGGTGCCGCCCGGCGACGCGGCCACCCACCTCTGCCTGCGGCTGGACACCGCCGACGCGGTCACCGCGGCGGACAGCCGCGGCGGCGGTACCGCCGGGGTCTCCCGGGCGCTCGCCGCCGCGCTGCGCCGCGCCGAGCGGGTGCTCTCGGCCGTCGGCGCCCGGCACCGCACGCTGCGCGCCGACGAACTGCTCGCCGCGCTGACCACCTCGGTCGGGCTGGCGCCGGTGCCCGCCCCCGGCCGGCGGATCGCGCCCGGCTGGGACCGCTGCGACGTCGACGGCTACCGGCAGGTGTCGTACCAGGTGACCGGGTGGCCGCCGCGGGCCGGCCGGCTGGACGCGCTGCTCGCCACCGGGCCCACCGCCTGGACGACGCTGACCCTGGTACTCGGCCCGGGTACCGGATCGAGCGGCCACGATGCGCCGCCGCTGCGCGGATACCTGCGCGTCGCGGCGCCGCCGGACGCGTTCGGCCCGGCCACCGAGGCGCTGGCCAAGGCGGCTGCGCTGCACGGCGTCACGCTGCGCCGGCTGGACGGGGAACAGCACACCGCGCTGTACGCGACGGCACCCACCGGCGCCGAACCGCCGGGTACCGCGGTGCACGCCGCACCGGTGGCGGCGCTGGACCGGCTCGCCCCGGCGGTACCGGCCGGCGGGTTGCTGCTCGGCCGCGACCCCGACCGGCAGCCGGTGCTGGTACCGCTGTTCGGTGAGCGGCCACGACGCGTGCTGCTGATCGGCTCGATCTGGCCGACCCGGCTGGTACTGCTGCGTTGCCTCGCCGTGGGTGCCCGGGCGCGCGCCTCCGCGGGTACCCCGGACTGGGTGTCGCTGGGCCGCTGGGCGACGGGCGCAGACCACTGGGTGCTGCCGGCGGGCGCGCCGGTACCGGCGGCGCATCCGGCCGCGCCGGTGCTCGTCGCGGTCGACCCGACCGGCCCGGCCGCGCCGCCGCCGGTGCCGTGGCAGACCGTCGCCGCCACCGCGACCCGGCCATCGGCCGCGCTGCTGTCCGGCGCCGACCTGGTCCTCACCGGCAAGCTGCTGCCCGCCGATGCCCGCCTGCTCGGTACCGCGTTCGGCCTGCCGGACGAGCAGCTCGGCCTGTTGAGCCGGATGTACGACGACATGGTGGCGATCGTCGAGCCCGGCAGCGTCCGGTTCTGCTGGCCGACCCCGACCGCGGTGGAGGCCGAGATCCTCACTCCACCCCGCCGCCACCAACCGGCCCTCGGCGCCCCGCCCCGCTGACCCACGCCCCGCCCCACCCGTCGGCCCGGTCGATCACGGTGTCATCTCGTCGGGAAGCGCTTGCCCAGCCGGACAATGCCACGATCAACCGCAGCGGGGGTGGGGTCAGCCGTTGAGGGCGCGGATGACGGAGTAGAGGCCGCAGACCGCGAGCACCAGCGGCACCACGGAGAGGCCGAGCACCACCTCGACGATGTCCAGCACCCGGCCACCGACCGGGGTGGCGCGGCGACCGGCGGCGGCCAGCCCGTACCCGCCGCCGGCGGCACCGACGACCAGCAGCGCGGCGACCGCGACGGCGACCCGCACTCCGGCGGACAGCGCGACCGGCCCGAACGAGCCGACCAGCACCATCCCGGCGAGCAGCACGGCCAGGCCGAGCAGCCCGGCCGACAGCAGCGGCAACCGCTGCGTCAGCACCGGAAACACCCGGCACCGGCAGAGCAGCACGACGCTCGCCACGAACGCGAGCGCCGGGCCGGCCCAGCCGCCGCCGGCCACCAGGACCGGGAAACAGCCGACCAGCACCGCCGACGCCGCGGCGAGCAACGCGGTCAGGTAGTGCCCGGCGGTGACGGTGCGCGCCAGCACGTCGGCACCGGCGATCTCGACCGCGTCGGACTTCAGCTCGTCCACGGTGACCGGGATCGTCGGCACCGGCAACCGGGCCAGCCGGAACGCCGACATCGGCAGCACCGGCAGCGCGCCGAGCACGACCGCCGCCAGGACCGACGCGGTGGCCGCGGCGGGCACCCCGAACGCCAGCACCGCGAACGCGGCCAGGCACAGCGCGAAGACCGCGAGCGCGGCGCCGACGAACGCGGGCACCTGGTAGGCGACCGCGATCGCCCCGAGCACCAGGCACAGCAGCGTCACCATCGCGCCGAGCAGCACGGCACCCGCGCCGTACCGACCGGGTGCCGGGGCAAGCAGCAGCAGGCCGCCGGCGAACCCGTACCCGGCGGCGAGGGCCGCCGCGAGCAGCCCGGCCCGGGCGTCGCCGACGGCACGGGCCAGCACGGTCGCGGTCACCAGCAGCAGCGCCGCCACCGCGAGCCCGGCGACACCGCCCGGGATCGGCGGTGCGGCCAGCGCCAGCAGGGCGGCGCCGAGCAGCATGGCACCGGCGAGCACGCCGAGCCCGAAGCGCCGGGTGGTGGTGGGCGACCAGCGCCGGCTGTGCCCGTCGACGCCGGCCGCGATCGCGTCCACCACGTCGTCGAACACGACCTCGGGCGCGAGCTGTTCGCGCGGGGTGAAGTGGAGTTCCTCACCGTGCTTGATGGCGAGCTGGGCCGGGGTGCGGTCGGTGGCGAGCGGGCTGCCACCGAGCCGGGCGAGCGCCCAGCCGCCGTGCACCACCCCGGCCCGCGCCACGTCCTCCCCGACGTAGCGCAGCAGGGTGGGCAGCAGGTCGGCGAGCGGCAGGTCGTCCGGGATGGACAGATCGACGCGCGTCTTCGGCGCCACCACGGTCACCCGGGTGAGCCCGGCCCCGGTCGCTACTGTCACCTTTCCGTCCCTTCCCGTACCACCACGGCATTCCGTGCGGTGTGCAGAGTACCTACGATGGCCAACGCTGGGTATCCCGGTGCACACCAGGCGGTAGGAGAAGTGGGAAGGTATCGCGCGTGACGAGCACGATCGTGGTGTCCCGGCCGGCCCGACGGCACGGACCGACCCTCCCTTCCGGCGAACTGACCCTGGAGGCACCACCCGAAGTACCCGAACAGTTACCACGCGGCATCGGGCAGTTGTTGATGCTGCTGCCGATGCTCGCCGGCGCCGGCGCGATGGCCATGCTGTACACCGGTCGCGGCGGCACACTGTCCTATGTGGCCGGTGGCCTGTTCGGGGTGTCGATGCTCGGCATGTTCTTCGGCTCGATGTCCGGCCTGGGCCAGGACAAGACCGCGCAACTGGACGCCGAGCGCCGCGACTACCTGCGCTACCTGGCGCAGATGCGGCGCCGGGCCCGGCGCGCCGCCGCGCAGCAACGCGCCTCGCTGATCTGGACCCACCCGGCACCCGACGCGCTGTGGTCGATCGTCGCCGGCGGCCGGCTCTGGGAACGCCGGCAGACCGACGCCGACTTCGGCGCGCTGCGGGTCGCGGTCGGCACCCAACGGATGTCGGTGCACCTCGGCACCCCGGAGACCAAACCGGTGGAGGACCTGGAACCGCTCAGCGCGATCGCGCTGCGCCGGTTCACCACCGCACACACCAACTCGCTCAACGTCCCGGTCGCGATCGCGATCCGGTCGTTCAGCCGGATCGCCCTGCGCGGCGCCGAACCCACCGTGCTCGCGCTGGTCCGGTCGATGCTCTGCCAGTACGCGGCGTTCCACGCCCCGGAGGACGCCCGGGTCGCCGTGGTCGCGAGCCCCGACCGGCGGGCCCGCTGGGACTGGGTCAAGTGGCTGCCGCACGCCGAGACGCCCGGCGGCGGCCAGCTGCTCGTCGCCGGCTCGCTGCGCGAGCTGGAGAACATCCTCGGCGAGGAGGTGGCGAACCGGCCGCGGCACGCCAAGTCCGCCGAGCCGCTCACCGAACGCCCGCACCTGCTCGTCGTGCTGGACGGCGGCGAGGTCAGCGCCGACGCCCAGCTGTACGGGGCGGGCGTGCAGGGCGCCACGCTGCTCGACCTGTCCGGCCAGATCCCCCGCGACGCCGACAGCTGGCTGCTGGTACTCGACGTGTCGGCGCAGGCGGTCACGCTGTTCCGGGGCGAGCAGAGCGCGTACCGGGCCAGCGACGACGACCTGGCCGGCCTGCAACACGAGACCCTCGGTACCCCGGATCTGCTCACCGACACGCAGGCCGCGGCGTTCGCCCGCGGGCTCGCCCCGTACCGGTTGAGCGGGTCCGGCGGGTCGGACGAGCCGCTCGCCACCACGTTCGAGCTCTCGGATCTGTTGGGGTTGGGCGATGCCGCGGCGCTGGACCCGACGCTGAGCTGGCGGACCAGGCCGGAACGGGAACGGCTGCGCATCCCGATCGGCGTCGGCCCGGACGGCGCGCCGGTCGAGCTGGACGTCAAGGAGGCGGCGCAGGGCGGCATGGGGCCGCACGGCCTGATCATCGGCGCCACCGGCTCCGGCAAGTCGGAACTGCTGCGCACCCTGGTCCTCGGGCTGGCTGCGACGCACTCGTCCGAGGAACTCAACTTCGTCCTGGTCGACTTCAAGGGTGGTGCGACGTTCACCAAGCTGGATGCGTTGCCGCACACCAGCGCCGTGATCACCAACCTGTCCGACGAGCTGCCGCTGGTGGACCGGATGAAGGACGCGTTGTCCGGCGAGCTGGTGCGCCGCCAGGAGGTGCTGCGGGCGGCCGGCAACTACGTCTCGCAGCGCGACTACGAGCGCGCCCGGCGGGCCGGCGAACCGCTGGAACCGTTGCCCGCCTTGATGATCATCTGTGACGAGTTCAGCGAGCTGCTGGCCGCCAAGCCCGACTTCATCGACCTGTTCGTGATGATCGGCCGGCTCGGCCGGTCCCTCGGCGTGCACCTTCTCCTCGCCTCCCAACGCCTGGAGGAGGGGAAGCTGCGCGGCCTGGACACCCACCTGTCGTACCGGATCGGGTTGCGCACCTTCTCCGCGATGGAGTCCCGGATCGTGCTCGGCAACTCGGCCGCGCACGAGCTGCCGAACGCGCCCGGCCACGGCTACCTGAAGACCGACACGTCGACGATGCTGCGGTTCCGCGCCGCCTACGTGTCCGGGCCGTACCGGCAGGTGGGTTCCGGCGAGGCGGCCCAGCAGCGGGCCGGGCGCAGCATCGCCGCGTTCCGGATCGACCTGACCGCACCGGCCGAGCTGCCGGTCGGCCCGACCCCGGCCCCGGCACCGGCCGAGCAGCCGGCACCGCTACCGGCGCCCAAGGACCAGTCGACGGTGCTGGACGTGATGGTGTCCCGGCTGCGCGGGCACGGCCGGCCGGCGCACCAGGTGTGGCTGCCGCCGCTCGGCGACCCGCCGGCGCTGTCCGAGCTGCTGCCGCCGCTGTCCAGCGATCCGCAGCTCGGCCTGACCCCGACCGACTGGGCGCCGCGCGGCCAGCTGCGGATCCCGCTCGGCGTCGTGGACCGGCCGTACGAGCAGCGCCGCGACGTGCTGTGGGCCGAACTCGACGGCGCCGGCGGCCACGTCGTCGTGGTCGGCGGCCCGCAGTCCGGCAAGTCCACGCTGGCCCGCGCGCTGATCGGCGGCCTGGCACTGACCCACACCCCGCGCGAGGTCCAGGTGTACTGCCTGGACCTCGGCGGCGGCGCGCTCTCCTCGCTGCGCGACCTGCCACACGTCGGTTCGGTCGCCACCCGGCGCGACCCGGAGCTGCTCCGCCGTACCGTGGCGGAGTTGACCGGGCTGCTGGCGGAGCGGGAGGCGCGGTTCGCCGAGGCGGGCATCGACGGGATGCCGACGTTCCGCCGCCGCCTCGCCGCCGGCACGCTGCCGGACGAACGATTCGGCGACGTGCTGCTGGTGGTCGACGGCTGGGGCACCGTCCGGTCGGAGTTCGGCGAGCTGGAGGAACGGATCACCGACCTCGCCGCCCGCGGCCTCGGCTACGGCATCCACGTGGTGATCACCGCGGCCCGCTGGGCGGAGATCCGGCTCAACCTGCGCGACCTGCTCGGCACCAGGTACGAGCTGCGGCTCGGCGACCCGGCCGAGTCCGAGGTGGACCGCCGGCTGGCCGCCTCGGTACCGGAACGTTCCCCCGGCCGTGGCCTCGCCGTGGACGGCAAGCAGTTCCTCGTCGCGGTGCCCCGCATCGACGGCGTCAGCAGCACCGAGGACCTGGCCGGCGGCGTGTCCGGCCTGGTCGACTCGGTCGCCAGCGCGTGGAAGCACGCACCGGCACCGGCGGTGCGGCTGCTGCCCCGGATGTACCAGTCGGCCGACCTGCCGCGACCGGACGACCCGGCCGGCGTCCCCATCGGGCTGTCCGAGCAGGACCTGGCGCCGGTCCGGCTCGACTTCGCCACCGAGCCGCACATGGTGCTGGTCGGTGACACCGAGTCGGGCAAGACCGCGTTCCTGCGGATGCTCGCCGGGCAGCTGACCCGGCGGTACCGGCCGGAGCAGGCCCGGATCATCGTCGGCGACTACCGGCGCACCCTGCTCGGCGCGGTGCCCGAGTCGCACCTGTTGGAGTACGCGCCGTCGTCGGACGCGCTGCGCAGCGCGCTCGCCTCGGTCGCCGACGCGATGCGCAAGCGGCTGCCCGGCCCGGACGTCACCGCCGAGCAGCTGCGCACCCGGTCCTGGTGGCGTGGGCCGGAACTGTACCTGCTGATCGACGACTACGACCTGGTCGTCACCGGCAGCGGCAATCCGGTCGCCGCGCTCGCCGACCTCGTCCCGCAGTCCCGCGACATCGGCCTGCACCTGATCCTGACCCGGCGCATCGGCGGCATGTCCCGCGCCATGTACGAGCCGATCGTGCAGTCGCTGCGGGAGCTGAACATGCCGGCGATGATGCTGTCCGGCCCGCGCGACGAGGGCATCCTGTACGGCAACCGGCGCCCCGAGCCGCTCCCGCCGGGCCGCGGCTGGCTGGTCCGCCGACGGGACGGCGCCCAGCTCGTCCAGCTCGCCTACCAGCCCCCCATCGACTGACCCTGAGGAGACCCGATGGTGCGCGACGCACCCGAAGGCGGCGGCGCCCAGTACCACTTCGACGTCGAGCCGAGCGACATCCGCGGCACCGCGGCCGAACCGTCGGGGGTGGGTGGTAGACGGGAGGGATGGAACTTCGGGATGTGCGGCTGGACGACGTCGACGCCTATGTTCGGATGCGGTGCGATCCGGTGATGATGGCCGAGCTGGGCGGGCCGCAGCCGGCCGACCGGATGCCCGACAAGGTGCGCCGCGACGTCGCCGAGGCCGCGGCCGACCTGGCCTGGATCCAGATGATCGTGCCCGACCCGGCCGGCCCAGCCGACCCGGCCGACCCGGCGCAGGTCGCCGGCAACGTGGTGATCTGGACGCACGAGCTGGCCGGCACGCCGATCAGCGAGATCGGCTGGATGGTGCTCCCCGAGTACCAGGGCCGGGGGTACGCGAAGCGTGCGGTGCGGCAGCTGCTGGCCCGCGCCCGCGACGAGCGGCGGTGGGGCGAGGTGCACGCGTTCCCCGGCGTCGGCAACGCCGCCTCGAACGGGGTCTGCCGGTCGGTCGGGTTCCGCCTGCTGGGGCCGACCGACACGGAGTACGCCGGCCAGACGCTGCGCACCAACCACTGGGCCATCGACCCGGCGGCCGATCTCGTCACCTGACGCCGCACCGTCGCGCGCCGCCCCCGGCCAGTTCCCGCGCCGCTCCGGCCAGTTCCCGCGCCACCCCCGGCCAGTCCCGCGCCGCCCGGCCAGTTCCCGCGACGCCCCGGCCAGTTCCCGCGCCGCGGGCACGGTCGAACGCGATCAGGCGGGTGCGGGTGCCTCGAACGGGTGCGCCGGGGCGGCGGTGCTGGTAGACCGTTGTCGGTAACCGTCGATACGGATGCGGGGAGCCGATGGACGACGCGACGTTCCTGGACGACGTGGCCGACGCGCTGGCCGGGCTGCCCGGCGTCACGGCGGTGGCGCTCGGCGGGTCCCGGGCGCAGGGCACCTGCCGCAGCGACAGCGACTGGGATCTGGCGATCTACTACCGCGACGGGTTCGACCCGGAGACGCTGCGGGCGATCGGCTGGCCCGGCGAGGTGTCCGAGCTGGGTGGCTGGGGCGGCGGCGTGTTCAACGGCGGCGCCTGGCTGCACATCGACGGCCGGCCGGTCGACGTGCACTACCGCGATCTCGACGCGGTCGAGCACGAGCTGGCCGAGGCCCGTGCCGGCCGGTTCCGGATCGAACCGCTGCTGTTCCATCTCGCCGGCATCCCGAGCTACCTGGTGGTCGGCGAACTCGCCATCGCCCGGGTGCTGCGCGGCGACCTGCCCCGGCCGGACTACCCACCGGCGCTGCGGCGGTCCGCACCGCCGGTGTGGTGGGGCAACGCCGACCTGGTGTTCGAGTACGCCCGGGCCAACCACGCCCGGCACGGCCGGCTCGCGGCGTGCACCGGGCTGGTGGCGGTCGCCGCGAGCCAGGCGGCGCACGCGATCCTCGCCGCGCGCGGCGAGTGGGTCACGAACGAGAAGACGCTGCTGGACCGCGCCGGGCTGGCCGCGCTGGACGAGCTGGTCGCGGTCGCCCGGCCCACCCCGGCGTCGTTGACGCATCTCGTCGACGACGCCCGTACCCTCGCCCGGGGCGCCCTCGACGCCGCCTCGTGACCCCGGCACCAGCCGCACCTGCGCCACCTCTCGATCGCGGCGCCGCCGCGTGTCCCGGCGCCGGCCGAGGTTCGGCCGGCGCCATCGGGCGCACCGGGGGTCCGTACCGGGTCGGCACGGCCGCTCAACCCCGTAGCCGCTTGGGCCCCAGGTAGCTGCCGCCGGTGGCGTCGATGGTGTTCGCGGTGATCCAGCCGGCGTCGTCGGTGGCCAGGAACGCCACGACGGCGGCGATGTCGGCCGGCTGGCCGATCCGCTCGATCGCCTGCCCGGCGGACACCATCGCGGCCGCCTCCGGCCGGTCGAACAGGAAGGCGGTCCGGTCGGTACGGGTCGGGCCCGGCTCGACGGTGTTGACGGTGATGCCGCGGGCACCGACCTCGTTGGCCAGGTTGCGTCCGAGGGTGGCGATCGCCGCCTTGGTCATCGCGTACGCGAGTTCACCCGGCAGCGCGATCCGGGTGACGGCGGAGCCGATGTCGATGATCCGGCCACCGGCGCCCATCGTCGGCAGCAGCCGCTGGATCAGGAAGAACGGCGTCCGCACGTTCACCGTGAACAGCCGGTCGAACCCGGCCGGCGTCTCGGTCTCGATACCGCCGTCCGACTCGCTGATCGCCGCGTTGTTGACCAGGATGTCGAGCCGGTCGCTGCCGGTGCGCTCGCGCAACCCGGCGGCCAGCGCGGCGGCGAGCCGCTCGACCGCCCCGTCGGTACCGAATTCGACCCGGATCGCGAAGGCCTGCCCGCCGGCCGCCTCGATCGCGGCGACGGTGTCCTTGGCCGCCGCGTCGTCGCTGCCGTAGTGCACCGCGACCAGCGCGCCGGCCGCGGCGAGCCGCTCGGCGATCGCCCGCCCGATGCCCCGCGAACCACCGGTCACCAGTGCCGTCCTGTCGCTCAGTTGCGCCACCACTGTCACTCCCTAATTGTGTCCGTTGGATGCTGTTTACTTTAGACACAGTTTTTGGGCGAACGCAAGCGTGATCCGACCCACCGCGACATCACGTGCCCCGGCGGCGCATGCCTCGGCGGTGCATGCCGCCAGGCATCGCACGCCGTCGGGCCCGCGGGAATACCTGCGCCGCGCCGTCGTTGACCCAGATGTATTTGCGAAGTCAACTATTGACAGGAGTGGCGGGCAATGCAGTTCGGGATCTTCACCGTGGGGGACGTGACTCCGGACCCGACGACCGGCCGCACGCCCACCGAGGGCGAACGGATCAAGAGCATGGTCCGGATCGCGCAGAAGGCCGAAGAGGTCGGTCTGGACGTCGCCGCGTTCGGCGAACACCACAACCCGCCGTTCGTACCGTCGTCCCCGACGACGATGCTCGGCTACGTGGCGGCCCGCACCAGCCGGCTCATCCTGTCCACCGCGACGACGCTGATCACCACCAACGACCCGGTGAAGATCGCCGAGGACTACGCGATGCTGCAACACCTCGCGGACGGCCGGGTCGACCTGACGCTGGGCCGCGGCAACACCGGCCCGGTGTACCCGTGGTTCGGCAAGGACATCCGGGACGGCATCGACCTCGCGATCGAGAACTACCACCTGCTGCACCGGCTGTGGACCGAGGAGGTCGTCGACTGGGAGGGCAAGCACCGCACCCCGCTGCACGGCTTCACCGCCACGCCGCGACCGCTCGACGGCGTACCGCCGTTCGTGTGGCACGGGTCGATCCGCAGCCCGGAGATCGCCGAGCAGGCCGCCTACTACGGTGACGGGTTCTTCGCGAACCACATCTTCTGGCCGGCCGAGCACACCCAGAAGATGGTCGCGTTCTACCGCAAGCGGTTCGAGCACTACGGGCACGGCTCCGCGGACCAGGCGATCGTCGGGCTCGGCGGGCAGGTGTTCATGCGCAAGAACTCACAGGACGCGGTGCGCGAGTTCCGGCCGTACTTCGACAACGCCCCGGTGTACGGGCACGGGCCGTCGCTGGAGGAGTTCAGCGCCGAGACGCCGCTCACCGTGGGCAGCCCGCAGCAGGTCATCGACCGTACCCTCGGGTTCCGCGACTACGTGGGTGACTACCAGCGGCAGCTGTTCCTGATGGATCACGCCGGGCTGCCGGAGAAGGTCGTCCTGGAGCAGCTCGACCTGCTCGGCGAGGAGGTGGTGCCGGTGCTGCGCAAGGAGTTCGCCGCGGTACGGCCGGCGCACGTGCCGGACGCGCCGACGCACGCCGGCCTGCTCGCCGCGAGCGGCCAGCCGATCGGCGACACGAACCGATGAGCCAGACGACGAGGCGAGGGAGCACGCGATGACCGCGGCCACACCGGCCGGCCGGCGCACCATAGTGACGATCAGCGCCGGGCTCGGGGCACCGTCCTCGACCCGGCTGCTCGCCGACCGGCTCACCGAGGCGACCGTGCACGGGCTGGCCGAGCTGGGCATCGAAGCCGACGTCGAGACCGTCGAACTGCGCGAGGCCGCGCACGACATCGCGGACAACCTCGTCACCGGCTTCGCGAACGCGAAGCTGCGCCCGGTGCTGTCCGCGGTGGCCGGCGCGGACGCGCTGATCGCGGTGACCCCGACGTTCAACGCCTCGTACAGCGGGCTGTTCAAGTCGTTCTTCGACGTACTCGACGAGGGCACGCTCACCGACCGCCCGGTGCTGATCGGCGCCACCGGCGGGACGGCCCGGCACTCGCTGGTGCTCGACCACGCGCTGCGCCCGCTGTTCAGCTACCTGCACGCGGTCGTGGCGCCGACCGGCGTGTACGCGGCCACCGAGGAATGGGGCGGGCCGGACGCGGAAACCGGCCTGGCGAAACGGATCCGGCGAGCCGGCCGGGAACTCGCCGCCCTGGTCGCGGCCCGCGAACCGGCCGCCGAGGCCGACCCGTTCGCCGCCGCCACCGCGTTCGAGGACCTGCTGCACGGCACCGGCTGACCGCACCGGTCGGCCGGCCCGACCGGGTCCGGTGCCCCCGGCACCGAGTCAGCTGGTTGCCGGGGTGCCCCGGAGGCGTTGCAGCGCACCGAGCACGACATCCGGACTCGTGGTGTACCAGAAGGGCGGCAGCGAGTTGCGCAGGAACGTCCCGTACGACCGGGCGGTGTGCAGGCGGGAGTCGAGCACTGCGACCACCCCCCGGTCGGTGTCGGCGCGCACCAGCCGGCCGACCCCCTGGGCCAGCCGGACCGCCGCGGCCGGGACGCTGACCGCGGCGAAGCCGGACCCGCCGGCGGCGTCGACCGCGGCGCTGCGGGCGGCGGACAGCGGTTCGTCCGGCCGTGGGAACGGCAACCGGTCGATCACCACCAGCTGGCAGGCGTCGCCCGGCACGTCCACCCCCTGCCACAGCGACATCACCCCGAACAGGCAGCTCGACTGCTCCTGCCGGAACTTGCGGACCAGGATCGGCAACGCCTCGTCGCCCTGCAGGTAGACCTCGACGCCGGTGGCGGCGCGCACCACCTCGGCGGCCCGGTCGGCGGCCCGGCGGGACGAGAACAGCCCGAGAGTGCGGCCACCGAGCGCCTGCACCAGCCGGACCAGCTCGTCGGCCGCCGGGTCGGACAGCCCGGACTGGGTCGGCCGCGGCAGCCGCGCCGCGACGTAGAGAATGCCCTGCTTGGCGTAGTCGAACGGGGAACCGACGTCCAGCGCCCGCCAGGCCGGCGGCTCCTCGTCGCCGTCCTCGTCCGCACCGGCGAGCAGGAACGGCTGGGTGGACCGGGTCGGCCGCAGTGACGGTGCGGCGGCACCATCGGCCGGTGGGTCCGGCCGCACGTCACCGGTGTCCGGCGTCCGCCCGTAGCCGGCCGGCAGCCCGAGGCCCGCCGCGACGGTGTCGAACCGACCGCCGAGTGCCAGGGTGGCCGAGGTGGCGACCACCGTCCGGTCGGTGAAGAGCAACGAGCGCAGCAGACCGGCGACCGACAGCGGCGCCACGTGCAGCCCGGGATGCTCCTGGGTGATGCCCTCGACCCAGATCACGTCCTGCGGCGAGCAGTCGAGCAGCCGCTCCGCCACCTCGGCGATCGTCTGCACGGTCGACTTCGCCTGCTGCTTGTGCACCGGGTCGGGGTCGTCGGCCCGCACGTCCCCGAACGCGTTCACCGCGGCCCGGCCGGCGGCCTGCACCAGGCTCACCGCGTCGCGCACCGCGGCCGGCAACTCCACCAGCCGGCCCGGCGGTGCCGCGGCCAGCGCCAGCGCCAGCGCGTCGGACGCCTCGGTCAGCCGGTCCAGCACCCCGCCGTCGAGCAGGGTGCGGGCCCGCCGGGTGGCCCGGTCGATCGCCTCCGCGGACAGCTCGGCCCGGGCCGCCGAGGTCATCCGGTCGGCGAGCTCGTGCGCCTCGTCGATGATCAGCACCTCGTGCGGGGGCAGGATGTGCCGGCCGGACATCATGTCGACGGCGAGCAGGCTGTGGTTGGTGACCACGATGTCGGCGGACCGGGCGCGCACCCGGGACGCCTCCGCGAAGCACTCGTCGCCGAACGGGCAGCGTTGCGCGCCGACGCATTCCCGGGCCGGCATCGACACCGTGCGCCAGACCATGTCGTCCACGCCCGGGTCCAGCTCGTCCCGGTCGCCGGTCTCGCTGTCCGACGCCCACTCGCGCAGCCGGACCACCTGCTTGCCGATCCGGCCGGCGGCACCCAGCCACTGCGAACCGCCGCCGGACTCGCCGAACAGGTCCGGCTCCGGCTCCTCGGCGCCGGCGTCCAGCCGGGCCCGGCAGGCGTAGTGGTGCCGGCCCTTCAACACCGCGAACGTGGGCGGCCGGCCGAGCAGCGGGGTCACCGCCTCGGCCAGGCGTGGCAGGTCGTGCTCGATCAGCTGCGCCTGCAGCGCGAGGGTGGCGGTGGACACCACCACCGGGCCGCGCTCGCGCAGCGCGCCGACCAGGTAGGCGAGCGACTTGCCGGTGCCGGTGCCGGCCTGGACCAGCAGGTGTTCCCCGGTGCGGATCGCCTCGTCGACGGCCTCGGTCATCCGCACCTGGCCGGGCCGGCTCGCCCCGCCGGGCACCGCGGCGACCGCCGCGCCCAGCAGGTCGAGGGCGGACGGTCTCCGGGTCTGCGGCACGGTGCTCGTCACGCCGCCCGACGCTACCCGACCCGGCCGCGCCTCCCCCGCGTCGTCCACAGCCCCCGGCGTTGTCCACCGGAGTCCCGGGCGTCGTCCACAGCCCCGGCGATGTACACCAAACTCCCGGGCGTCGTCCACAGCCCCCGGCGTCGGCCACCGGAGTCCCGGCGTCCCGGCGTCGTCCACAGCCCCCGGCTTCGTCCACCGGCCGCGGCCGGCTCGTGCGCCCCGGAGGTACCGTCGCGGCATGGTTGCCGATGACTGGGTGCGGGTGCGCTATTTCAAGTACGACGGGTCGCTGCACTGGCATTTCGACGCCGTTCGGCTCGGCGCCGACCGGTTCGGCACCTGGCTGGGCGCGCCGGCCGGGACCGCCCTGCAACGCGGCTCGGAGCCGCCGCTGACCTGGGAAGTGGCGCAGGTGTTGCTGGTCGCCGAGGGCGGCAAGTGGTGGACGGCGAACTTCAACGCCGCGCCGCACCCGACCGAGATGTACTCCGACATGACCACGGTGCCCAGCTGGCACGGCGACGAGCTGCGCGCCGTCGACCTCGATCTCGACGTGGTCCGCCGCCGCGACGGCCGGATCGAACGGCTGGACGAGGACGAGTTCGCCGAGCACCAGCTGCGGTACGGCTACCCGGCCGAGGTGGTCGCCGCGGCCGAGGCGGCCGCCGACGAGGTGTTCCAGGCCGTCAGCGCCGGCGCCGAGCCGTTCGCCACCGAGTACCGCCCGTGGCTGGCCCGGGCGGGTCGGCTCACGCTGCGCGAACAGGCTGGCTAGCCGTCGCCGCGTCGGCTCGGCGCCAGCGGCGGGAGGTGGCCCAGTTTCTCCGGGTTGAGCTGGTTGAAGACCGCGGTGATGCGGCCGTCCGCGATGCCGAACGCCATCACCACCGCGGTGTGGTTGCCGCCCAGCTCGCCCGCGCCGTACAGGCCGAGATCGCCGTTGACCAGCACCGGCAGCAGCACCACCTCCGGGTCGTTGGCCCGCCGGCCGAGGTTGAGCAGGAAGCGGCCGACCCGCTCGGCGCCGCTGACCGGCTCCCGGATCGACGGGGCGAGGCCACCACCGTCACCGGTCAGGGTGACGTCCGGGGCCAGCACGGCGAGCAGCCCGGCCAGGTCACCCTGCTGGCACGCCCGCAGGAAGGCGGCGACGACCTGGCGCTGCTCGGCGAGCGCGGCGTCGTGCCGGGGCGCGCCGGAATCCCGCACCGCGCGCCGGCCGCGGGAGGCGAGCGCGCGGGCCGCCTCGGTGCGGATCCCGAGCGCGTCGGCGATCTGGTCGAACGGTACGTCGAACACGTCGTGCAGGACGAACGCGACGCGCTGCTCCGGGGTGAGCCGCTCCAGCAGGGCGAGCAGCGCGATGCTCACCTCGTCGGTACGGGCGGCGTGCTCGCCCGGGTCGAGCGTGCCGGTGTCGGCCAGCGGTCGCACGACCGGCTCGGGCAGCCACGACCCGACGTACGACTCGCGGCGCACCCGCGCCGAGCGCAGCACGTCCAGGCAGATCCGGCCGGTGACGGTGGTCAGCCAGGCCCGCGGTTGCTCGATCGCGTCCTGGTCCACGTCGCGCCAGCGCAGCCACGTCTCCTGAACCGCGTCCTCGGCCTCGGCGATGCCACCGAGCAGGCGGTATGCCACCCCGGTGAGATGGTCCCGGTGCCGCTGGAACTCGTCGGCAGCCTGGTCAGCCATGCTCCGATTCTGCGCCCTGCCCACGAACGGGTACCGATCCGGCCCCGGACACCGGCCCGGTGTGCCAGCGTGGAGCCATGTTTCGGGCTGCCGCAGCGCGGGTCACGGCCGGTGAGCCGGACTACCCGTACCTGCGGTTCGGGCACGCGCACAACGACTACCGGCACCGGCTGCCGCTGTTCGCCGCGCTGCACTTCGGGTACGCGAGCATCGAGGCCGACGTCTGGCCGGTGCGCGGCGAGCTGCTCGTCGGGCACGGCCGGCGGGAGCTGTCGCCGGGGCGCACCCTGACCCGGCTGTACCTGGACCCGCTGGCCGAGCGGGTCGGCCGGCTCGGCGCCGTGTATCCGGGCGCACCGGGCGGGCTGCAGTTGCTGGTGGAGGCGAAGCGCCGGCCGGAGGAGTGCTGCACGCTGCTGGCCGCGCAGCTGGCCCGCTATCCGGGCCTGTTCACCCGGTACGCGGACGGCGCCGTGCACGGGGGCCGATCAGCGTGGTGCTGACCGGCGCCGGGACCCCGCACGAGTTCGTCGCCGCCCAGCGTGACCGGCTGCTGGGCTGCGACGGGACGCTGGCCGAGGTGTCCGGCAAGCGGCTGCCGCCGCAGCTGGTGCCGCTGGTCAGCGAGCGCTGGACGAACCTGTTCCGGTGGCGGGGCAACGGTCGGTTCCCGACCCGGGAGCGACGCCGGCTGGCCGGGCTGGTCGACCGGGTGCACGCGGACGGGCGGGCGCTGCGGTTCTGGGGTGGCCCGTCCTGGCGGTCCGGGGTGCGCCGCCGGTTCTGGCGCGAGCTGGCCACCGCCGGGGTGGACTATCTCGGCAGCGATCACCTGCGTGAACTTGCCGACCTCGCCGCCGATCTGGGTACCCGGGTGGACGCCGGTACGTCGCCACGGTGATCGAGATCTCCACGCTGCGGGCGGTTGCCCGGCCTCGCGGTCAGCCGAGCTGGCCGTGCCGCTTGAGGACCCGTACCGACGGGGCGGTTTCGTAGCCGGTGACGCCGGGGAGCCGGCCGATCGGGCCGCCGAGGTACTCGTACAGCGCGCGGGCGTCCGGGCAGCTGATGCTCGCGATCAGGTTGGTCGGTCCGGTCACCGCGGCGGCGAAGTTCACCGGGTGGTGCCGGATCAGCTCGTCGGCCGCCGCGAACAGCTGGTTGGGCAGTACCGACAGGAAGATCATCGCGGTGGTGTCGATCTCGATCAGGTCGTTGACCAGGTCGATGTCGAACCGGACCTGGCCGCTCGCGCGCAGCGCGTCGAGCCGGCGCCGGGCGGTCGACTCCGAGCAGCCGGCGGCGCCGGCGAGTTCGGCGTGGCCGGCCCGCCCGTCGCGGCCGAGCACCGCGAGGATCGCGCGGTCGGCCGCGTCCGGCGCCGTGTGCGGCGGGTCGACCGGTGGTGGCTGCCGCAGCGCGTCCACCTCGTCGGGGTCGAGACCGCCGCCGAGCCGGTGCACGAACAGCGCCGGGTCCGGCTCGTAGCCGCGGAGCAGCTGGTACGCGGTGAAGTCGGTGATCCGCGGGGTGCGCGGCAGCTTGCCGAGCAGCAGCGCGTCCCGGCTGGCCCGGGTGTCCGGGCGGGTGGAGCACAGCACCTCGCTGCCGCCGGAGACCAGGTGCACCCAGTACGTGTCGGTGCGGCGGGCGAGCGCCTCGGCGATCGGCGCCGCCGCGTCCGGGGTGCTGCGCAGCCGGAAGAACCACTGCTCCATCCCGTACCACTCGGGGACGCCGACGACGCGCAGCCCGCCGGACGACCGGAGCCGCGCGTACCGCCGGGCGACGGTCTGGTCGGACACCCCGAGCACGGCGCCGATCCGCGCGAACGAGGCACGGCCGTCCACCTTCAACGCGTGCACGAGCCGCCGGTCGAGCCGATCGAGCGCGACGGATTCCATCGTTCGACCATAACTGACGTCGGATTCCGCCACGGAAACCCGCGTGATTGGGAATCGCGCCGCGACCGCCGCACGCTGGCCGGCGAGACGAATCCGCAACGGGAGGAACGATCATGCGGAAATGGGGGCCGTTGCTCGCGGTCTGCCTGGGCAACCTGATGCTGATGATCGACGTGACGATCGTGGTCGTCGCGCTGCCGACGATGGGTGCCCACCTGCACGCCTCGTTCGGCGAACTGCAGTGGGTCATCGACGGGTACGCGCTGGTACTGGCGGCGGTGCTGCTGACGGCCGGTTCGCTGGCCGACCGGTACGGGCGGCGCCGCGCCTACCTGGCCGGCCTGGTGGTGTTCGCCGCCGCGTCGCTGGCCAGCGCCCTCGCACCGAACGCGCCGGTACTGATCGCCGCCCGCGCGGTCCAGGGCGTCGGCGGCGCGGCGATGCTCGCCACCTCGATGGCACTGCTGACGGCCACCTACTCGGGCCGGGATCGCGGGGTCGCGTTCGGCGTGTGGGGCGCGGTGTCCGGCGCGTCCGCCGCGGCCGGGCCGATCGCCGGCGGGCTGCTCACCGAGTACCTGAACTGGCAGTCGATCTTCCTGGTCAACGTGCCGGTGTGCGTGGTCGCGGTGGCCCTGTCGGCGCGCGTACTCACCGAGTCGCGCAACCCGCACGCCGGCCGGCTGGATCTGCCCGGCATGGCCGGCTTCTCGATCGCGAGCGGCGCGCTGACGTACGCGCTGATCCGGGGCGCCGCCAACGGCTGGACCTCGGCCGGCACGCTGGTCCCGTTCGCGCTCGCGGCCGTGTCGCTGGTGGTGTTCCTGGCCGTCGAGTCGCGGCGGCGGCAGCCGATGCTGGACCTGTCGCTGTTCCGGAACCGGTCGGTCACCGCGCTGCTCGTGGCGGCGCTGCTGCTGCAGGCCGGCGCGTTCGGCTACCTGCCGTACACGTCGCTGTGGCTGCAGTCGATGCTCGGCGACGGGCCGGTCCGGGCCGGCCTGGTCGGCGGGATGGCACTGTCCGCGGCCGGGTTCGTGGTGTCCGCGCTCGGTGGCCGGCTGCTGCACGACGTGTCGCCGAAGCTGCCCGTCGGTGTCGGGCTGCTGGTTCTCGCCGCCGGCGACCTGCTGGAGGCCCGGCTGACCGCCGACGCGCCCGGTACCCGGCTGATCCCCGGGCTGCTGGTGGCCGGCGTCGGGATGGGCCTGGCGCTGCCGACGCTGTCGAGTGCCGTGATGGCCGCCGTACCTTCGCACCGGGCCGGCATGGCCGGCGGCGCGCTGAACACGTTCCGCCAGCTCGGCCAGGCGCTCGGCATCGCCGTACTGGGTGCGGTGTTCGCCGGTGGCCTGGCCGCGGGGCTGCCGGCGCGGGCCCCGGCCGGTACCGCGGCGGCGCTTGCGGCGGGACAGGGCCAGGCGGTCGTGGCGCACGTACCGGCCGCCGCCCGGGACACCGTGGCGCACGCGCTGCGCGGCGCGTTCGCGGTCGGACTGAACCGCACCCTGGTCGTGTCCGGCGTGCTCGCCGCCGTCGCCGGAGTGCTGGTACTGACGCTGGTCGCGGGCCGCCGCGCCGACGCCGGGCCCGCGTCGGGCCGGCCGGAATCGGCCGGGGGCGCTCCGGGCGGATCACAGACCGGCGCGGCCCGGCCGCGGCAGGCCCCCGGCACGTCGCCCGGCGTCCCGGTCGGGCCCGAGGATGTCCCAGGAGCATCGCGCGGCGTCCCGGTCGGGTCGCCCAGCGCGGCGGAAAACCGTTCGCCCGGTGCGGATTCCGACGTCATCCTGAAGGGGCCGTCGGGGCTGGGCCAGCCCCGACGGACACGGAACTGAGTTGCCAAGGCCGCCGCGCGATCCAGCCGGACCTCGCGGCGGCCCAGGCGCGACGCGGGTCGCACAACCCGCGTCGCGCCGCCGTGTTCCGGGCCTGACGCCGCGGCGAGGAAGCCCCTTCGCGTGGGCCGAATGTCGAGACTGCGCGGCTTGGGTACGGCAGTATGCCATTGCGAAGCCCTGAGCACTCACCGTGCCCTCGGCAGCGCGCATCGTGCATGGCGAGCGTGGCGTACATGAACGGGAGGTGAACGCCGACTGAACCGGTCTCGACCAGGGGTGGTCGGGTGTTTTGCCAGCTCGAGGCATGCCTAGCATCGGACCGGCCGGGCGCCGGGTCGCGCCGTCATTCGACGGCGGCAGGCGCTCCGGCTCGCGGCATCCGCCGTGACACCATCCGCGATCGCGACGAGGTTGCCGTGCGATTCAAGCTCCGTCCGTCCGAGGACGCCTTCTACGACTTCTTCAACCAGGCGGCCCAGAACCTGGTCCGCGGCGCCGAGCTGCTGACCGGCCTGACCGTCGGCGCCAGCGCCGAGACGATCCAATCCATCTCGGAGGGGCTGCAGGAGGTCGAACACGCCAACGACGACGTCACCCACGCGCTGTACAACAAGGTGAACTCGACGTTCATCACCCCGTTCGACCGGGAGGACATCTACCGGCTCGGATCCGGCCTGGACGACGTGATGGACGCGATGGAGTCCGCCGGCAACCTGGTCTACCTGTACGGGCTGTCCGACATCCCGTCGCTGCCGCGGGAGATGTCCGAGCAGATCGAGACGCTCAACCAGCTGGCCCGGCTCACCGCCGAGGCGATGCCCAAGCTGAAGGGCATGAAGGGCCTCGAGCCGTACTGGATAGAGGTCAACCGGCTGGAGAACGAGGGCGACCGGCAGTACCGGATGCTGCTGGTGCGGCTGTTCTCCGGCGAGTACGAGCCGCTCAGCGTGATGAAGATGAAGGAAGTCGCGGACGACCTGGAAGAGGCGATCGACGCTTTCGAGCACGTCGCCAACACGGTCGAGACGATCGCGGCCAAGGAGTCCTGACCCGGTGAGCGCTCTGCTGATCGGCGCCATCGTGGTGATCGTGATGACGATGGTGTTCGCCTTCACGAACGGTTTCCACGACGCCGCCAACGCGATCGCCACCTCGGTGTCGACGCGCGCACTGCCACCCCGGGTCGCACTGTTGATGGCGGCGCTCGGCAACCTCGTCGGCTCCTTCCTGGGTGCCAAGGTCGCCGGCACCGTCGGCGAGGGCATCGTGTCGCTGCCGCCCGGTACCAAGAGCCTGGTCGTGGTGTTCGCCGGCCTCGTCGGCGCCGTCGTGTGGAACCTGATCACCTGGTACTTCGGGCTGCCGGCGTCGTCGTCGCACTCGCTGATCGGCGGGCTGGTCGGCGCCACCCTGGCGGCGCTGAGCCTCGGGCTCAGCGGTCAGGTGCTCTGGTCCGGCATCCTGGACAAGGTCATCGTCCCGATGATCATCTCCCCGGTGATCGGCCTGGTGGTCGGCTACCTGGTCATGCTCGCGGTGATGTGGACGTTCCGCCGCTCGGCGCCGGGCCGGCTGAACCGCGGTTTCCGGTTCGCGCAGACCGGGTCGGCCGCCCTGATGGCGCTCGGCCACGGCATGCAGGACGCCGCCAAGTCGATGGGCATCGTGGTGCTGGCGCTGAACATCAGCGGCATCCAGCATGACCACCACATCCCGTGGTGGGTGTACCTGTTGACGGCCGGGGTGATGGCCGCGGGCACCTATTCCGGCGGTTGGCGGGTGATCCGCACGCTCGGTCGCCGGATCATCCACCTCGATCCGCCGCAGGGTTTCGCCGCCGAGCTGAGCGGCGCGGCGGTGCTGTTCGGCGCCTCGATCGGCTTCGGCGTGCCGATCTCGACCACGCACACCATCACGGCGGCGATCATGGGCGTCGGCGCGACGAAGCGGCTGTCAGCGGTGCGCTGGGGGTGGCCGGCAACATCGTCGTCGCCTGGGTCCTCACCCTGCCGGCGGCCGGCCTGTTCGCGCTCGTGGTGTACTACCTCGCGCACCTGATCCTGGGCTGACGGTCACTCACCCGGGTAGCGGACGCCGAGCTGGGCACGGGCGGCGTCCAGGGTGCGCAGTACGGCGAGGGTGTCGGCGAGCGGCAGCAGCGGGCTGTCCGTCTCGCCGGCACGCAGGCACCGCATCACCTCGGCCGCCTCGTGCACGTACCCCCGCCCGGCCGGCGCCGCGGTGACCTGCTCGACCCGCCCACCCCGGTACAGCCGGAAGCCGTGCGGGGCGAAGAAACCGCGATCCAGCTCGATCCGGCCCTCGTCGCCGGACACCGCCGCCACCCGCGGGGTGTCTGCGGCGATCGAGCAGGACAGCGTGGCGACCGCGCCGGAGGCGTGGCCGAGCAGCAGCCCGACCGTCTCGTCCACACCCTCCGCGGTCCGGGTGCCGGTGGCCGTCACCGTCGCCGGCTCGCCGAGCACCAGCTGCGCGAACGCCACCGGGTAGACGCCGAGATCGAGCAGCGCGCCGCCGCCGAGCGCCGGGTCGCGCAGCCGGTGCGCCGGCGCGAACGGCCCGGCGAGGCCGAAGTCCGCGGACACCACCCGTGGGGCACCGATGGCGCCGGCGGCGATCCGCGCGGTCAGCTCCCGTACCGCCGGGAGGGCCCGGGTCCACATCGCCTCGACGAACAGCACCCCGGCCGCCCGGGCGCGCGCCGCGAGGTCCTCGCCCTGCGCCGCGGACAGCGCCGCCGGCTTCTCCACCAGTACCGCCTTGCCGGCGTCCAGGCAGGCCGCCGCCGCGGCGTGATGCGCACTGTGCGGGGTCGCCACGTACACGACGTCCACCTCGGCGTCCGCGGCCAGCTCCGCCCAGCTGCCGTACGCCCGGGCGATGCCGTACCGGTCGGCGAACCGCCGGGCCGCCACCGCGCTGCGCGAACCGACCGCCACCACCTCGGCGTCCGGCATCGTCGACAGGTCCTCGGTGAACGTGGCCGCGATCCCACCGGTGGCGAGGATGCCCCACCTGATCTTCCGCATCCACCCACTCTGCCAGCACCGGCCAGCCGGGGTTCACCGCAGCCGGACCGCCGGTTCGGGGCGGTGCACGGAGCGGGTAGGTGTGCGGGGTCCTTTGCTCTGCGCACCTGGACGCACCACGACTGGTGCGCTGAGGTGCGCAGAGCCGCTCTGCTCAGCTGCATGCACCATTTCGGGGCGGTCGGCGTGCCGGTAGATTCGCCGGCGTGGATGCCTACCTCATCGACGCGGTACGCACCCCGTTCGGGCGCTACCGCGGCGGCCTGTCCGGGATCCGGACCGACGACCTTGCCGCCCTGCCCATCGCCGAACTCGTCCGCCGTCACCACGGCCTCGACCCGGCGACCATCGACGACGTGATCCTCGGCGACGCGAACGGCGCCGGCGAGGACAACCGCAACGTGGCCCGGATGGCCGCCCTGCTCGCCGAACTGCCGGTGACCGTGCCCGGCAGTACGGTCAACCGGCTGTGCGGTTCCGGTGGCGAGGCGATCGTGCAGGCCGCCCGGGCGGTCGCCCTCGGCGATGCCCGGCTGGTCGTCGCGGGTGGGGTGGAGAGCATGAGCCGCGCGCCGTACGTGCTGCCCCCGCCGGACGAGGCGCTGCCGCGGGCGATGCAGCTGTACCCGAGCCGGCTCGGCTGGCGGATGGTCAACCCGGCCTTCCCGGACCGGTGGACCGCCTCGCTGGGCGTCTGCGCCGAGCAGGTC
The DNA here is from genome assembly GCF_016865425.1 of Actinocatenispora thailandica. Classification (NCBI taxonomy): domain Bacteria; kingdom Bacillati; phylum Actinomycetota; class Actinomycetes; order Micromonosporales; family Micromonosporaceae; genus Actinocatenispora; species Actinocatenispora thailandica. Next base: position 6,378,364 of record NZ_AP023355.1, read on the forward strand.
GCCGTCGAGCTGGGCATCGGCCGGGCCCAGCAGGACGAGTGGGCGCTGCGCAGCCACCAGCTGGCCGCCGCGGCCTGGCAGCGCGGCCGGCACGACGACTACGTGCTGCCGGTCGAGGGGGTACGGCGGGACGAGTCGATCCGGGACGACACCTCGGCGGCGAAACTGGCCCGGTTGAAGCCGGCGTTCACCCCCGACGGGCCGGTCACGGCCGGCAACTCCTCGCCGCTCAACGACGGCGCGCTCGCCGCGATCGTCGGTACCGCCGAGCTCGCTGCGGAGCTGGGCGTCGAGCCGCTCGGCCGGCTGGTGGCGACCGCGGTCGTCGGGGTCGAGCCGGACCGGTTCTCCACCGCGCCGGTCGCAGCGATCGGCCGCGTGCTGGACCGTACCGGGCTGTCCACTGCGGACGTCGTGGCCTGGGAGCTGAACGAGGCGTTCGCCGCGATGGTGCTCAGCTGCCTGCACGAGATGCCGGGGATCCCGGTCGACCGGGTCAACCCGAACGGTGGCGCGATCGCGATGGGGCATCCGCTGGGCGCGTCCGCGGCGCGGGTCATGGTCGACGTGTGCCGCGAGGTGCGGCGGCGGGGCGGTGGCTTCGGTGTCGCGGCCGCCTGCATCGGGGTCGGTCAGGGCATCGCTGCGGTCTTCGAGGTGTGAATAAGGGTCGGGTCCTGCTCTGTGCGCCGGGGTGCCAGGTGCAGGGCCAGCTCCGGTCACTTCGGTGCGCGGGCTGGTGGGGTGAAGGCCACCTCTGTCCGCTGCTCTGACCCCGCGTGGGGGAACGTGGGGCGGGGCTTCGCCCCTCCCCGCCAAGGGGGCAGTCGCCCCCTTGACCATCCCCCGCCGGGGAAGCGGAGACGAGATCCTGACGCCGCCTGGCCGCCTCGGAACGTCGGGGCCCGGTGATCGGCTTGGACGCCGCCTGGCTCGCATCGGAACCTCGGGGCACGGTGATGCTGGCCCGACGCCGCCTGGCTCGCTTCGGAAGCGGGGGGTGACGGGCCTGGCCGCTTCGGGAGGCTGGGTGGGTCAGGGGCGGGAGGTGTGCCGGGCGAGGGGGAGGCAGGTGGCGAGGAGGCGGCGGCGGTGAGGGCGAAGGCCACCGGGAAGCCGGCGCGGGTCGCGAGGGTGCCGAGCAGGACGCCACCGACGCCGGTACCGGCGTCCAGGGACATGTTCCAGACGGCGCTCGCGGTGCCGTGCCGGCCGGCGCCGGCCCGGTCGAAGAGCAGGACGAGGGTCTGGTTCTGGGCGGCGCCGAACCCGACGCCGAGCAGCAACGCGCCGAGCAGCGCGACGGCGACGCCGAGACCGGTTCCGAGGTGGCCGCCGAGGCCGACGAGGGCCAGCCCAGCGGCGGCCACCAGCACCGTGACCGGCAGCACCGCCCGTACCGCGCGGGTGCCGGGGGCGCGGTCGGCGAGCTGCCCGGCGCCCCAGCGGGCGGCGAGGGCGGCGGCGCCGAAGACGGCGAGCACCGCGGCGGACGCGGCCGGTACCGCCAGCGGTGCGAACGTGATGATGCCGGTCGCCGCGACGGCGATCGGCAGCATCACCGCGACCGGCCCGACGATCGCGGACAGTGGCGGCCGGCCGAGGTCGGCCGGCGGGGCCGGCGCCGGGGCGCGGCGAATGGCCAGGATCGCGGCCGCCGCGGCGAGCGGAGCGAGGGTGATCGCGACGAACAGCCACGGGTAACCGACCAGGTCGACGCCGGCGACCGCGACCGGCACCAGGGCCACGTTGGGCAGCGCGACAGCCAGCCCGTACGCGCCGCCGGCCCGGCCGCGCCGCTGGGGTGGCGCGAGTTCGGCGACGAGCGCGCTACCGGAGACGCTGAGCAGGCCGAACCCGATGCCGCGCAGGGCGGACACCGCGATCAGCGGCGGCAGCGCGTCGGTCAGTGCGTACCCGATGGTCGGGGGCACCATGACCGCCACCCCGGCGGCGAACGTGACGCGGAATCCGAGGCGCCGGCCGAGCAGCGGTACCAGCGCCTGGGTGAGCACCGTGGTGAGCATGAACACGCTGGTGGTGAGGCCGGCGCCGGCCGGGCTGGCGCCGCCGTGCGCGGCCCATCCGGTGACCACCGGCAGCAGGACGGCGTAGTTCGCGAAGGCACCGACGGTGGCGAGCAGCAGGGCGGGGAAGCCGTGCCGGGTGGGCGCGGCGACCGGCTCGCAGGTAACGGACACGGTTCCTGTCTAGGGCTACGGACCCATCACGTCAAACGAATGTTGTTGATGCAACCCATCGCTACTGTTGATGCATGGAGCTTCGCCTGCTGCGCACGTTCCGAGCCGTGGCCACCACCGGCAGCTTCACCCGCGCCGCCGCCGACCTCGGGTACGTGCAGTCCAACGTCACCGCGCAGATCAAGTCGCTGGAACGGGAGGTCGGCGCACCGCTGTTCGAACGGCTCGGCCGGCGGATCGTGATCACCGACGCCGGCCGCCGCCTCGTCGAGTACGCGGACCGCATCCTCCGGCTCGCCGACGACGCCCGCGCCGAGCTGCACGCCCTCTCCGCCGGCGACGGCGACCTCGTCGGCACGCTGCGGATCGGCGCCGCCGAGACGCTCTGCGCGTACCGGCTGCCGCACGTGCTGCGGGCCCTCGCCGACCGGCACCCGCGGCTGCGGGTGGTCTTCCGCCCGGCCGCCCGGACCGAGCTGCTCGCCGACCTGTCGGCGGCCCGGCTGGACGCGGCGCTGCTGCTGGAGGAGCCGATCGCCGGCACCGGGCTCGCCGTCGAGTCGCTCGCCGTCGAGCCGCTGCGGCTCGTCGCCGCCCCGGACCACAAGCTCGCCGGCGCGACCTCGGTGTCCCCGGCCGACCTCGCCGACCAGCCGCTGATCCAGGTCGAGGAGGGCTGCGCGCACCGGGAGGTGTTCGACCGGCAGCTGCGCGCGGCCGGCGTCGCCCCACCGGTACTGGCCGAGTTCGTCAGCCTGGAGGCGGTCAAGCAGTGCGCGGTGGCGGGCCTCGGCGTGGCGATGCTGCCCGCCGTCGCGATGGCCGGCGAGCTGCGCCGCGGCGACCTCGTGGTACTCCCCTGGCACCCCGGCACCGACGCGCCCGCGCTGCACACCCAGGCGGTCCGCCTGGCGCGCCGCGCACCCACCCCGGCGCTCACCGCGCTGCTCGACCTGGCCCGAACCCAGTGGTCCGGCTGAGCCGGCCGGGCCGGGTCAGACGGCGAAGCTGTCGGCGGGGGCGCTGGTGGGTTCGGCGGGGCGGGCCCGCCAGAGGTGGCTGGCCTGCGCGCCCAACCGGGCCAGGTAGGCGGGGTTGAGGATCAGGTAGCGGCGCCAGAGCCGCTTCGGTTCCAGCCCGAGGCGCCACAACCATTCCAGCCCGCGCTGCTGCATCCACGGCGGCGGCTTGCGCAGGTCACCCGCGTGGTAGTCGAACGCGGCACCGACCGCGAGCAGCGGCATCGACAGCAGCGGCCGCATCGCGTGCACGAAGATCTCCTGGCGCGGGCAGCCCAGCCCGACCAGGACGACCCGGGCGCCGGAGTCGCTGATCCGGCGGGCGATCTCGGCCGGCTCGCCCGGCCGCGCGGAGCGGAACTTCGACGGCTCCGCGCCGGCGATCTTCAACCCGCCGAACTGCTCGGTCAGCGCCGCGGACAGCTTGTCCAGCACCGGCTGGGTCGACCCGTACAGGTAGATCGGCAGCCCCTCGGCGGCGCACCGCTCGACCACCTTCAGCGTCAGCGTCGGGCCGTACGTGCGGTCCGGCAGCTGCGCCTTGTGCAGCAGGTTCAGCGCCCAGCGCACCGGCTGCCCGTCCGGCGTGACCACGTCGAACGAGTTGAGCCGGGCCTCGTGCGCCCGGTCCTGCACGCCGGTCATCACGCCGTGCACGGCCAGCGCGGTCAGCGCCAGCGGTCGCTGCTCGCGCGCCGCGGCGAGCACCTTGTCGGTCGCGGCCTCGTAGTCGACGGCGTCCACGCAGACACCGAGCACGTTGCCCTTGCCCCGATCGATCACGACCTGCCGCCCCTCACCGGTACTGCCGGGTCACGCCTGCGGCGTCCAGCGCTCGGCGTTCGCCTCGTACATCTCGCGCAGGATCGCCGGCACGTCGTACTGCTGCTTCCAGTCCGGGTAGTGCTCGCGGAACCGGCCCATGTCGCTGACGTACCACTGGTGGTCGCCGGTGCGCGCCTGCTCGTCGTACACGTGCCGCATCTCGACGCCGGAGATCTCCTCGGCGAGCTGGAAGGCTTCCAGGTGCGAGCAGTTGGACTGCCGGCCGCCGCCCAGGTTGTACACCTCGCCGACCCGCGGCGCGCGGAAGAACGCCTCGAACGCGGTCACCACGTCGTTGCTGTGGATCGCGTCCCGCACCATCTTTCCCTTGTACCCGTAGATGGTGTAGACGCGGCGCTCCATGTTGCAGCGCATCAGGTATGCGAGGAAGCCGTGCAGTTCGGCGGCCGAGTGCGCCGGGCCGGTCAGCGTGCCACCGCGGAACGCCGCGGTCTTCAGCCCGAAGTAGCGGCCGTACTCCTGCACCAGCACGTCGGCGGCGACCTTGGAGACGCCGAAGATCGAGTGCAGCGAGTGGTCGATGGACATGTCCTCGCGGATGCCCTCGTAGTAGGTGTGCGCGGGGTCCAGCTCGTACCGCGTCTCCTGCTCGACCAGCGGCAGCCGGTTCGGGGTGTCGCCGTACACCTTGTTGGTGGAGGTGAAGATGAACGGCGCGTCCGGCGCGTGCAGCCGGGTGTTCTCCAGCAGGTTCAGGGTGCCGACGGCGTTCACGTCGAAGTCGGTGAACGGCTCCTTCGCGGCCCAGTCGTGGCTCGGCTGCGCCGCGGTGTGGATCACCACCGAGATGTCCTTGCCGTACCGCGTGAACAGCGCCGCGACCGCGTCCCGATCCCGGATGTCGATGCTGTGGTGCTGGTAGGAGGCGCCCAGTTCGGACTTGAGCTGCTCCACCTGCCAGGCGGTCGAGCCGTCCGCGCCGAAGAAGTAGCCGCGCATGTCGTTGTCGATGCCGACCACGGTCAGGCCCAGCCTGGCGAAGTGCCGGACCGACTCCGAACCGATCAGGCCGGCCGAGCCGGTCACGAGTGCGACGCTCACGAAAACTCCTTCGGCCCTGCCTTGGTGAGGGGCCGGCCGGCCCCGTTGCCGCGGCCCATCGTAACGGCGCCGGCCCGCGTCCAGCGGGCCGGCGCCTGGGTTCGCTGGTGAGACGGCGGGATCGCACGGTATGACCGGCGAGACGGAGCGGATCGGCACGGTGGGGCCACCGGCGAGACGGTGGGGCTACCGGCGCGACGCGGAACGGCACGGTACCAGCGGCTGGCCGGGGCGAGTGGTGGTGTCGCGGTGGCGGCGGGCGGGGATCAGCGGAATCAGCGGGCTGTGGACGGGGACGCCGAGGCGGAGGCGGACGCCGAGGCGCTCGGCGACGGGGACGGCGAGGTCGTCGGGACCGCGCCGCCGGCCGCGACCGGGCCGGGCAACTTGACCGACTTCGGCGCCGCGGTGGCCGCACCGACCAGGGTCAGCGAACCGACGCTCAACCGGGCACCGGTGACCACACCGTCCTGATCCAGGCAGTACGTGCCGGACGGGACCGGTGAGGACAGTGACGCCGCGGTCGGCTCGACGGAGAAGCAGGAGCCCGGCACCCCGGACGGGTTCTTCGCCGTGTCGATCGACAGCGCCTCGCTGCGATCACCCAGGACGCCCAGCCAGGACAGCCACAGCCGCTCGATCTTCGGGTCGTACTTCGCCGGCACCGAGCCACCCTTGCCGGCGACCCTGGCGCAGGACTTCGCGTCGCCCAGCCCGCACTGGTACACCCCGGCGGCGTTGCCGGCGACCGCGACGTCGGTGCCGCCGCCGAGGCCACCCTTCGGTACGTCGAAGCGCCAGGAGCCGTCCGTGGCCAGCGTCACGGTGATCGTCGAGGTCGGCTTCCGGCCGCCGGGCGAGTACTCGTACCGCGCCACGTACCGCTTGTCCGCGGCCGCGGCGACCAGGCCGGCGAGCCGGTCGGCCGGGCTGCCCTCGTCGTGCGCGGCCGGCGTCGGCGACTCGGTCGGGGTCGTCGGTGCCTTCGCCCCGCCACCACAGCCGGTCAGCAGCGGTGTTGCGGCGACGAGCAACGCGGAGGTCAGGGCAGCGGTCCGGGTACGCACTCGATCATTGTGGGTGCCGCGGGCCCGGATCCCCGGGATGCCACGCAGGGCCGCGCCCCGGGACCTCGGCCGGCACGCGCGGCATACCACACCATCCTGGGCGTACCGCGTGTGAGCGATTCGTCGCATGCTGGGACGTGGGGTGGCCGGAACCGGCCCGGCCGGTACCCTGGCAGCGCCAGATCGACCTGAGGGCCATCCGGGCACCCTCGCAGAAGGGGTAGGTGTGACACTCGTCGTCCAGAAGTACGGCGGCTCATCGGTCGCCGACGCGGAGCGGATCAAGCGGGTCGCCGAGCGCATCGTCTCGGCCCGCAAAGCCGGCGACGACGTGGCGGTCGTGGTCTCCGCGATGGGCGACACCACCGACGAACTGCTCGACCTGGCCCACCAGGTGTCCCCGCTGCCGCCCGGCCGGGAGATGGACATGCTGCTCACCTCCGGTGAGCGCATCTCGATGGCGCTGCTGGCGATGGCGATCCACAACCTCGGCTACGAGGCGCGCTCCTTCACCGGCTCGCAGGCCGGCGTGATCACCACCTCGTCGCACGGCAAGGCGCGGATCATCGACGTGACGCCGGGCCGGCTGCAGAGCGCGATCGACGAGGGCGCGGTCGCGATCCTGGCCGGATTCCAGGGCATCGCGCAGGACACCAAGGACATCACCACCCTCGGCCGGGGCGGTTCGGACACCACCGCGGTGGCGCTGGCCGCCGCGATGCACGCCGACCAGTGCGAGATCTACACCGACGTGGACGGCGTGTTCACCGCCGACCCGCGCATCGTGCCGACCGCGCACAAGCTCGATACCGTGACGTACGAGGAGATGCTGGAACTGGCCGCGTCCGGCGCGAAGGTGCTGCACCTGCGCGCCGTGGAGTACGCCCGCCGGTTCAACATGCCGATCCATGTCCGCTCGTCGTACTCGACCAAGCCCGGCACGATCGTCGCCGGCTCGATGGAGGATCTTCCCGTGGAACAGGCACTGATCTCAGGGGTCGCGCACGACCGCAGCGAAGCCAAGATCACCGTCCTGTCGGTGCCGGACGAGCCGGGCCGGGCGGCGAAGATCTTCCAGGTCGTCACCGACGCCGAGATCAACATCGACATGATCGTGCAGAACGTGTCGACCAAGGCGACCGGCCGCACCGACATCTCGTTCACGCTGCCGAAGACCGACGGCGCCGCCGCGATGACCGCGCTGCAGAAGACGCGCGACGAGATCGGCTTCGAGGGCCTGCTGTTCGACGACCACATCGGCAAGGTGTCGCTGGTCGGCGCCGGGATGCGATCGAACCCGGGCGTCGCGGCGACGTTCTTCCGGGCGCTGTCCGAGGCCGGGGTCAACATCGAGATGATCTCCACGTCCGAGATCCGGGTCTCCGTGGTGTGCCGGGACACCGACCTCGACGAGGCGGTCCGCGCGCTGCACGAGGCGTTCGACCTCGGCGGCGACGAGGAAGCGGTGGTCTACGCCGGCACCGGTCGGTGACGCGGTGGCCCCGAACGAGCCGGCCAGAGCCGCCGCGCCGGCGCCGTGCCTGGCCGTCGTCGGCGCCACCGGTGCGGTGGGCCGGGTGGTGTGCGAGCTGCTGTCGTCCCGCAGGGACGTCTGGGGTGAGATCCGGCTGATCGCCTCCGCGCGCTCGGCCGGCCGCACCCTGCCGGTCCGCGGCGAGCAGCTGACGGTACGAGAGCTCGCCCCGGCGGCGTTCGACGGCGTCGACGTCGCGCTGTTCGACGTCCCGGACGAGGTGGCCGCCGAGTGGGTGCCGGTCGCCGTCGAGCGCGGCGCGACCGTGGTGGACAACTCCGCCGCGTTCCGGCTGGATCCGGACGTGCCGCTGGTCGTGCCGGAGGTCAACCCGGAGCGGATCCGGGCCCGCGGCAAGGGCGTCGTCGCGAACCCGAACTGCACCACGCTGGCGATGATCGTGGCGATCGGTGCCCTGCACCGGGAGTACGGGCTGCGCGAGCTGATCATCTCCAGCTACCAGGCCGCGTCCGGGGCCGGCCAGTCCGGCATCGACACGCTGCACGACCAGGTGACGAAGGTGTCCGGGGACCGCACCGTCGGGACCCGGGCCGGCGACGTGCGGCGCACCGTCGGCGACGAGCTCGGCCCGTTCCCGGCGCCGCTGGCACTCAACGTGGTGCCGTGGGCCGGTTCGCTGCGCGACCACGGCTGGTCGTCGGAGGAGCTCAAGCTGCGCAACGAGTCCCGCAAGATCCTCGGCCTGCCCGACCTGAAGGTGTCCGCCACCTGCGTCCGGGTGCCGGTGGTGACCGGGCACTCGGTGTCCGTGCACGCCGTGTTCGGCGCCGAGGTGACCGCCGAGGACGCGCAGGAGATCATCAAGCAGGCGCCCGGGGTGGTGCTGGTCGACGACCCCGGCGAGGGAGAGTTTCCGACCCCGGCCGACGCCGTCGGTACCGACCCGACCTGGGCCGGCCGGGTCCGCCGGGCGCTGGACGACCCGCGCGCGCTGGACCTGTTCCTGGTCGGCGACAACCTGCGCAAGGGCGCCGCGCTCAACACCGTGCAGATCGCCGAACTGATCGCCGCCGAACCCCACTGACGCAGGTTCCGGGTCGACGCTGGTTCGGTACTGGCGGGGCCAGCTCGGCGCCGGTTCGCGGCGCCGGTTCGCGGCGCCGGTTCGCGGCGCCGGTTCGCGGCGCCGGTTCGCGGCGCCGGTTCGCCGGGCAGTCGGCCCGGTTGCCGGGCCGATCCGGCGCCGGTTCGCGGCGCTGGTCAGCGCTGGTAGCGGGCGGCCATCGCGGTGAACACCGCCCGCCGGGTCCGCGCCCCGTCGGCGCCGACGCCGACCACGCCGTACGAGCCGAGGTCGGCGTCGCCGGTGCGCAGGAAGTCGGCGAAGGTGAACCAGAGCGCGGTGTGCACGCCCACCGCCTCGAACACGTCGAGCAGTTCGGTCAGGTACCGCACCTGCTCCTGCTCGTCGCGCACCGCACCGTCGGGCGGTTGCCAGGCGTTGCCGCCACGGTCGGCGGCTCCCCGGTACGGGCAGGTGCCGAACTCGGTGACCGCCACCGGCTTGCCATACCCGAACTGCTCCAGCAGCAGCTCGCGGTAGCTCGCGGCGTTGTGCGCGGTGCGGTAGGCGTCGACTCCGACGAGGTCGTACGGCGTCCAGTCGACCGTCTCCCACGCGCCGGACGCGTAGCTGACCGCGCCGCCGAAGACGGCCCGGACCCGGGCGACGGTCGCCGCGAGGAACTCGTTCACCCGTTCCGCGACCGGGCCCAGCGACAGCCACCAGTCCAGGTCCGCGGTGGCGATCGCGGCCAGCCGGTCCCGGTAGGTGTCGCCGGGCAGGAACCCGGCGCCGAACAGGCTCAGCTCGCAGCCGGTGAGGTAGACCACGTCGGCGCCGCGCCGGCGCAGCCGCTCGGCCCGGACCGCACCGTTGACGAACAGCTCGGTCATCCCGGCCGGCGGCAGGTCGACCGGGAACGGGCAGTACCAGATTCGCAGGCCGCGCTTCGCCGCCGCCCCGGCCGCGACGTCGAGCCGATCCAGGTCGCCGCCGGAGATGCGTACCGTGTCGCAGTGCAGGTCGGCGGCGATCGTGCCCATGTCGCGCCGCACCGTGTCGGGGTCGAACCCGGGCCGGCTGGCCAAACCGGGCAGGAACCCGGTGTCGTAGTTGATCCCGCGACCGTGCATCACTCGTCTCTGCTGGGATCGTCGGACGTCGCGGTGTCGGTCCCGCCAGCGGGCACCGACCCCCGGGCGACACCGGGTGACGCGGCCCCGGCACCGGTCTCGCCGAGCGCGTCGGGCGGTGTGGTCTCGGCGTGCGTCTCGCCGAGCGCGTCGGGCGAAGTGGTCCCGGCAGCGGTCCCGCTGGCGGTGGACCCGGCGCCGGTCTCGTCGAGCCCCTGGATGCCGCGGGCCAGCAGGTCGAAGGCGAGCTCGACGTCGGCGGCGAGGGCGCGGGCCGCGTCGACCGGCGGAACGCTCCCGGCCAGGCGCCGGAAGTACGCCTGCTGGATCGTCAGCGCGGTCGCGGCGAGCTGGGCGGCGACCAGCTCGGCGACGCGTTGCCCGTACGCCGGGGCCAGCGCGGCGGCGAGCGCCGCCTGTTGCCGGTGCCGCCGGGCGTGTGCCGCGGCGCCGAGCGTCGGGTTGTCGACGATCACCCGGATGCGGGTGAGCAGGTCGGCGATCTCGGGGCCGGTGGGCGTCTCGGCCGCGAGCGCACGGTAGTGGCCGCGGAGCGCGGTGACGGGGTCCTCGTCGGGGCGCCGGGCATCGACGACGCCGGCCAGGTCCTCGTCGCCGACGTCCTGCACGACCAGCGACTCCTTGGTCGGGAAGTAGCCGAACAGGCTGGCGCGGGAGACGTCGGCGGCGCTGGCGATCTCGGTCATCGTGACGGCGTCGAAGCCGCGCTCGGCGAACAGCCGGAGCGCGACCTCGGTGATGCGGTGGCGAGTCTGCGCCTTCTTGCGTTCCCGGAGCCCGGTCATGCCGGGAGCTTAAATCAGACTCGATGCAAAAACAAACTGAGTCCAGAGTTCAGTGCGTGGCCACCACGGTGGCGCAGCAGGCCAGGTAGAGCAGCTGTTCGAGGGTTCGGGGCAGCAGCGCGGTGTGCAGCCCGACGCGGTGCCGGGCGGCGTACACGTTGGCCGGGAACACCGCGAGCAGCAGCAGGCCGAGGCAGGCGGCGGCGAGCCGGTCGGTCACCGGTACCAGCAGGCCGACCGCGCCGAGCGCCTCCAGCGCGCCGGTGAGCCCGACCAGCAGGGCGGGCCGGGGCAGCCGCGGCGGCACCATCGCCGCCAGCTGGGCCTTCGGCGGGCCGAGCCGACCGGACGCGGCGACGAGGAACAGCAACGCGAGCCCCACCCGTACCGGGGTGCGCCAGCCGTCGAGTGCCGGCACGGCCAGGCCGATCGCGGCGGTACCGAGCGCACCGACCAGCAGCGCGGTCAGCGTGATGTTCCCGAGCACCAGCCGGAGCAGCCGCGGCGGCGCTTTCCGTGCGGCGGTACCGGACGCGCGGGACGGGGGTCGTTCGGTGGTGGCGGTCATCGGGCCCTCCCTGGGGAATCTTGGCATTGCCTAGATTGCCTCGGCGACCGAATCTTGTCAATGGCTAGATCACGGGTAGAGTGGGCGGCATGGCGTACCACCACGGGCAGTTGCGGGAGGCGATCCTCGCCGCGGCCGTCGAGACGATCGAGGCCGGCGGCCTCGCCACCCTGAGCCTTCGCGACCTGGCCCGGCGGGCCGGCGTCTCGCACGCCGCACCGGCGCACCACTTCGGCGACCGGGCCGGCCTGCTCACCGCGCTCGCCGCGGACGGCTTCCGGCTGCTGTCCGATGCGCTGACCGAGGCCGGCGAGGACTTCCTGGAGCGCGGCGTCGCCTACGTGCGGTTCGGCACCCGGCACCGCGCCCACTTCCAGGTGATGTTCCGCCCCGACCTGCACCGGCCGGACGACCCCGATCTCGTCGCGGCCCAGCAGCGAGCCTCCGACCTGCTCTACTCCGGTGCGGCGACCGTCGACGCGGACGCCAGCACCACGGGACTCGCGGGATGGTCGCTCGTGCACGGGTTCACCTCGCTGTACAACGCGGGCGCACTGCCCGACCAGCCCGACGACGCGGAGGCGCTGGCCCGCCGGGTGGCCGCCCGCCTGATCCACTGACCGGTACTTGCATTCCTAGGCTAATGCTATTAGCTTTACAGCTATCAAAGCTAGCTAAGGAGTGCTCATGACCAGCCCCGCCCTCCCCGCGACCCGCACCTGGTACCGCACCCTCGGCACCGCACCCGCCCTCGCCGGTATCGGCTTCGCGCTCTCCTGGGTGATCGGGCTGTCCGTGTCGTCCGTCTCCACCAGCCCGCACGCCACCGGCGCCGAGGTCATCGCCGACCTCGCCGGCCACACCGCCGCGCAGACCACCCAGTACCTGCTGACCGAGGGGCTGCCCGCCATCGGGATCGCGATCGTCGCGGTCGCCGTCGCCCGCCGCGCCCGGTCCACCGCCGGCCGCGCCCTCGCCGGTACCGGCCTGGTCGCCGCGCTGCTCTCCCTCGTCATGTGCGCGCTCGGCCTGCACCTCACCCTCTGGGACGCCCCGCACGGCGACGCCGCCACCGCCGGCACCCTGTTCGACACCATCAGCCGGGTGGACGGCGTGAAAATGGCCCTGCTCGGCGCGATGGCCGCGATCGGGATCGCGCTCGCCGGACGCGGCCTGCCCCGGTGGGTCGCCTGGCTCGGCGCGGCCGTCGCCGGATCGATGGCGATCTGCGCCGTGGGCTACGTCTTCCTGCTGCCGCTCCCCGCGCAGGCCGCGATCGTCGCGCTGCCGTTGCTCATCGTCTGGATCACCGCCGCCGGCATCAGCTCCGGCCGCCGCTGACCCCACATCCGGGGCGGCGCCGCTTCGGGGTTTGCGGTGTGCAGGCCACCTCTGCTCGCCGCTGTACTCGACATCCGCGGGCGGCGCCGCTTCGGGGTTGCGGCATGAAGGCCACCTCTGTTCGCCGCTGTACCCCACATCCGGGGCGGCGCCGCTTCGGGGTTGCGGCATGAAGGCCACCTCTGTTCGCCGCTGGACCCCGCGTGGGGGGATGCGAGGAGAGGGCTTCGCCCCCTCCTCGCGCTCCTTCCCCGCCAAGGGGGAAAAGCCCCCTTGGCGATCCCCCACCCAGCCCCCGGTGATGCTGCTCCTCGACGCCGGGCAACCGTCGAACAAGAGGCGGGTCTCGGCCCGGCCTTCCCACCACGACACCGCCCGCCACGCCAACCGCCCGCGGCGCCCAGGCCGCGCAGACCGACCACCAGCACCACACGAGCTTCCGACACGAGCCAGGCGGCGCCCGGCCCCGGGCACCGGCGCCCTGGCCTTCCGAAGCGAGCCAGGCGGCGTCCGGACCCGGGCACCGGGCCCCGACCTTCCGAAGCGAGCCAGGCGGGGTCCGGACCCGGGCACCGGGCCCCGACCTTCCGACGCGGGTCAGGCGGGGTCCGGACCCGGGCACCGGGCCCCGACCTTCCGACGCGGGTCAGGCGGGGTCCGGCCACGGGCACCGGGCCCCGAGGTTCCGAGGCGGGTCAGGCGGGGTCCGGATCTCGTCTCTGTTTGTCCGGCCGGGGGATCGCTAAGGGGCGAAGGCCCCCTTAGCGGGGGAGGGGTGTGGGGAGGGGGCGAAGTCCCCCTCCCCACGCTCCCCCACGCGGGGTCAAAGCGCACACAGAGGTGGCGTTCACCCCCGCACCCCGAACCCCGGCCCACGGAAGGAAGGCGCACCCCCGTACCGGCACGACGACCGGACGTCAGGGCTCGGTAACCGTCGGCGGAAGGACCATCAGCGGCCGAGACACCGCCCCGGGCTCGGCCAGCTTCGCCCCGTCCCGCCCGCTGCGCTTGACGGCATAGAGCGCGTCGTCGGCCCGGCGCAGGGTGTTCTCGGCGGTCTCGCCGGGTTCCCGCAACGCCACCCCGACGCTGATCGTCCGGCCGACCCGGCGCGCCGCGGAGACGAGCCGCTCGGCGACGGCCTGCGCCTCGGTCTCGTGGCCGACCTCGACGACGGCGGCGAACTCGTCGCCGCCGATCCGGTACAGGTCGTCCTCGGCGCGGAGGGTGGCCTGCAACGCGCGGACGAGTTCGACCAGCAGCCGGTCGCCTTCCTGGTGGCCGTAGGTGTCGTTGACCGCCTTGAACTGGTCGACGTCGACCGCGAGCACGGCGGTACGGGCGGGTTGGGCGCGGGCCAGCCGCTCGGTGAAGCGGCCGTGGTGCCCCAGCCCGGTGAGCGGATCGGAACTGGCCCGCAGCCGCAGCTGGCCGACCAGCCGGACCCGTTCCAGGCAGACGAGGGTCTGCGCGGCGAGCAGTTCGAGCAGGCTCACGGTGCCGGTCTCGGGCACGTCGACCCGGTGGTCGACCGCGATCAGGACGCCGCCGTCGTCGTGCCGGCCGCCGATCGGTACCGCGATCATGGTCCGGATGCCGGCCTCGGTGAGCGATTCGAAGCCGCGTGCGTCCAGGCTTTCCGGATCACCGAGGCTGTAGGTGGACCCGTGCCGGCGGGTGCGGGCGGCGAGCAGCGCGAGCGCCGGCCGGTCGGCCACGACCAGCAGCCCGGCGAGCGGTCCGCGGGCGGCCTGTACCCGGGTGTCGCTGCCGACGCCGACCGCGATGGCCGCCGAGGACAGCCCGGCGATGTCCTGCGCGGCGGCGAGGCAGCGTTGCAGCACGGCGGGTTCGTCGGCGGCGGCGGACAGTTCGACGGCGTGCCGCAGCAGTCGCTGGCCGGCGCTCTCCGCCGGCAGCCCGCCGAGCCCGGCGATGCGCTCGCCGAGCACCTGCGCGGTCCGGTCCAGCGCGGCGCGTACCTGATCGAGCGGCGGGCCGTCGACCGATTCGATGTTGACGACGCCGAAGGCGGGGCCGTGCGGGCCGACGATCGGCGTGCACACCTCGGTACGGACGTCCGGGTCGAGGGGGATGTAGTCGGGGTCGGCGCGCACGTCGCAGACCTCGGCGGCCTTGCCGGTGCGGAAGACCCGGCCGATCACGCCGGCGTCGGACGGTACCCCGTCGAAGACCTGCCAGGCGCCGGCGGCGCCGAAGCAGCGCAGCCGGCCGCGCAGGTCGAGCAGCACGGCGATGGTGCCGGGCAGTTGGTCGGACAGTGCCCGCACCGCCGCCTGGCAGGCGTCCGGTACCGACGGCGCGATGGTCACCGTGGTCGCCAGCGCGTCGACGAGCCGTCCCTGGTCGATGCCGTCGATGCTCACGTGCCGGGGCCGAGCCTTCCTGTCGAGCCGCAACGCCGGGCACGTCGTTGACCGGCGTGATGATCTCTCTCCGTCGCTTTAAAGTGTACGTTGAGTAGCCGTCACGATGGCCGGGCGCGCTCGTTGCGTCGGTTGCGGACCCGATGTCCGCTTGCCCGGCGCCAGTGAAACCGGACACACCCGTTCGGGGGGTGGCCGGCTCCCGCTCGCACATCCCGGGCGGCAAGATGACGGAGGTGACCAATGCCGCGCACACTCTGCTATCGCAGTCACTTCCCCGTTACGAGGCACTTCCGACCGGTCAGGTTCCGACCGCTGGCGAGGTCGTTCACCTGACCGGACGCGCGTCACCGCAGTTCGCGCGCGAGTCGATCCTGTTGCAGGTCGTCAAGGTCGAACCGTCCAGTGTGGACGCCAGCCGGGGCCGGTCGCCGGCCCGCGCCGGCTGGCTCTACCTGACCGGCTGGGAACTCGATCACAACCGGCGACACCGCGCCGAGCGCACGGTGTTGGTGAACGCGGCGGGCCTGCTGGTCCGGCGCTGACGCCACGGCTCGGTGCGGCTGCGCCGGCACAGCCGGGCAGTCGCACGCCGAGCCGTGAGCCGCGGGTACGGCGCGGCCCCGCGGAGCACGCGCAGACATGCCGTGACACCGGTCGGTGTCACGGCATGTCTGCGCTTTCGTTCCCCTCGACGCCGCGCGCCGGGCAGCGTCCCCGGCGCAGCGGTACGACCGTCCTGATGGGACTATCCAACCTGGACGTACGAGTCCGAACACGAGTAACGGCCGGCATCGATGCCGGCCGTCCTCGAACACCGTCGGCGACCCCACCGTCGCCGACGGCCTGCTCACCCGCTGCGAAGTCCGACGCCCCCGGCGGCCCCGCAGCACCGATCAGCGCTGACCTGGCACCCGCTCCGCGCGGATCTCGGCCAGCGTGCGGCGAATCGCTTGGTGTCGCTGGGCCAACCGCTGGGCGCCCTCGTAGGGGTCGGCGACCGACGCCACGGCGCTCCCGCCACGGTGCGGCCAGGACAGCAGCCGGCGCCGGATCCGGTCCAACATCGTTCCTCCCTGCTCGGTCAGGCGGGCAGAAAACCGGCAACGCACAACGGTTTTCCCTCGCTGCAACTTGCTTGGAGTTCTGCGGAGTTCAACGCCGGATCGATCCTCGGGTCACGGACGGAACATTCATGATCACTCAAAGGGTGTAACCGGGTCGTTGCCGCCCGGCGACCGTGAGTCCGGACCGCGCTGCCTCTACAGTGCCGGGCATGGGCGTCGAGATCGAGGTGGTCGGTACCGTCTCCGGTGAGGTCACCGAGGCGTTCCGCCGGCTGCTACCGCAACTGTCCAGGTCGGCCGCCCCGCCGGACGCCGCCGCGCTGCAGGCGCTCGCCGACCATCCGGCGAACCAGCTGCTCGTCGCGCGCGTCGACGGCCGGATCCTCGGCACCCTGACGCTCGTCACGTTCCCGATCCCGACCGGGATACGGGCCTGGATCGAGGACGTGGTGGTGGACGGCGCCGCCCGCGGGCACGGTGTCGGCGCGGCGCTGGTCACCGAGGCGGTGGCGCTGGCCCGCGCCGCCGGCGCCCGTACCGTCGACCTGACCTCACGACCGTCCCGGGAGGCCGCGAACCGGCTCTACCGCCGGCTCGGGTTCACCGAACGCGCCACCAACAACTACCGCATCACCACCTGACCCGCGGATCCCGGCGCCCGTGCCGACCCAGCCGGGCCGGCCGGCGATCAGGCCAGCTGGGCCGACGATGAGGCCGGGCCGGGTGGGCCGACGGTGGGGCTGGGCCGCCGGTCAGGCCGGCTCGCGCAGGTGCCGAACCAGGAACTCGCACCAGGCGGCGATCGCCGCCTCGCTGGCCGTCGCGTGCCCGCCCGGGAACGCGATCAGCTGCTTGTCCGGCGATCCCAACCGATCGAACAGCTCGAACTGCCCGGCGCGATCGAACAGCTCGTCGTCCCACTGCACGTGGTACAGCACCGGTACCCGCAGCCGGGCCGCATCCGCGGCGAGCCGCGGACCGGCGGCCAACCCGGCCGGCAGCTGATCCGGGTGGCGCAGCCCGAACTTGCCGAGTACCGCGCACCGCACCAGCTCACCGGCGGCGGCCACGAACGGCAGTCCGAACCGGGTCCCCATCGACAGCCCCAGGTAACCGACCCGGTCCGCATCGACCGCGGCCAGCGCCGTCACCGCCTCCCGGGCCGCCTGCCAGTCGGCGACCATGCCGCCGACGACGCGCTCCATCCCGGCCGCCACCATCCGCGCCTGGTACCGCGCCACGTCGAACCGCCCGCCGGCCCGGTCCCCGTGATACGGGCCGTCGATCGCGGCCGCCGCGACTCCCGCGGTACCGGCGAACCAGCGGCCGAGCCGGACCTGCCGCGGCGCCCGCTTGTGCCCGCTGCCGCCGTGCCCGAGCAGTACCAACGGAACCGGCGCCACCGCCCGTTCCGGCAGCCACACCACCCCGGGCACCCCCGCCACCTCGAACCCGCGCTCCAGCACCCCGTCCGCGACCGCATCCGCCGCCCACCGCACCGCCGTCACAGCATCAACCTCCGAACCCGCCACCACCGACCGTCCGCCGACCATTCTGTTCGCAGATAAATCGGCCGCGGCGACGGAGCAGGTTCGATACCTTCGCGAGATGCCCACGCTGGAACTGCTCCGTGCCGACCACGCAGCGGCCCTGCTCCTGTTCGAACGCCAGAACCGGGCGTACTTCGCCGCGTCGATCCCGGACCGCGGCGACGCCTTCTTCACCGACTTCGACGCCCTGCTCGCCGAACGGCTTGCCGAACAGGACGCCGGTACCTGCCGTTTCCATCTGCTCGTCGACGACGACGGCTCGGTGCTCGGCCGGTTCAACCTGGTCGACATCGCCGACGGCGAGGCCGAACTGGGGTACCGGATGGCCGAGCACGCCACCGGCCGCGGCCTCGCCACCGCCGCGGTGGCCGACGTGTGCGTCCGCGCGGCCACCGAGTACGGCCTGTCCGGGCTGCGCGCCCGCGCCACCGTGGCCAACGCCGCGTCCCGCGTCGTCCTCACCCGCAACGCGTTCACTCCGACCGGCGAGACCGAGCTGAACGGCAAGCCGGCCCTGACGTACGCCCGCCGCCTGGCCGCCTGACCGGGTGCCGCCGCGCGGGCAGAACTCGACGGGCGGTACGCGATAGGGTGATCGTCCCTGGCGGGATCGCCCGCCCGGCAAGCCGGGAGGCGTGACGGTGCGGCGAAATGCGTTGGTGGGTCTGCTGGTCGTGCCACTGCTGACCATGACGGCCTGCGGCCCCGGCACCGCGAGCGCGCACCACGCGGGCACGCCGAGCGGCGCCCCGCCTGCGAGCACCTCCAGCGGCCCGTCGCACGCACCGAGCGCATCGTCGCAGGCCACGCTGCCGGCGGGGCTGGTGCTCGGGCCGACCGGGCTGGGGCCGCTGCACTTCGGGATGACCACCCGGCAGGCCACCGCCACCGGCATGCTGGCCACCCCGGCCACCCGCGCGCCGGAAGCCGACCGGTGCACCGAGTACCCGCTGACCGGTGGCACCGTGCAGGACGCGTTCGCGATGGTCTCGCCGGACCGCGGGGTGGTGGTGATCGCGGCGCCGCGCGCGGTGCGTACCCCGCAGCACATCGGCGCCGGGTCGACCCTGGCGCAGGTGCAGGCCGCGTACCCGAAGCTGGCCCCCTCCCACAACGGCACCAAGGTCGCACCGGTGCCCGGGAACCCGGCCGCGCAGTACCGGTTCGCGTTCGACGGCGGCACGGTCCTCGCCATCTCCATGATGGACAACCAGGACTGCGCCAGCTGACGTCCCCGGCCCGGCCGTCGCGGCGCTACGACCCCGCGGCGGCGTTCGCCGTCGGGTAGGCGGACGGGTACGAGCTGGGATAGCCGGAACACCACGGGCAGCTCGGCGACCACTGGTACCCGGACTCCCACGGGAACGGCGAGGCGGACGCCTGCCGCGTCGCGGTCGGCCGGCGCGTCGGTGAGGCGGTCTCCCGGCCAGTGCCGGACGGCGACGGCGGTCTCCCGACCCCCCGGTTCGGCACCGCGCCGGTCGGATGCCGGGACGACGGCGTCGCGGCAGAACGCGACACCGGTGGCTTCGCCGCAGGTGGCGGAGCCGGCGCACCGCGCTCCGGTGCCGACAACATCGGCAGCGCGACGGCGACGCCGGCCGCGACCACCGCGGCGGCGATTCCGACGACCGCGAGCCGGCGGACCCGCGACCGCTCCTGCCGCGGCAGCCGTTCGGTCGGCCGTACCGGCCGGAGCCGTCCGGACCCCACCACGCCGCCCGAGCCGCCGCCCTCCACTCCCCCCGCAGCGCCCGAACCCGGGCCACCCGCGCGCACCACGCCGCCCGAGCCGCCGCCCTCCACTTCCCCCGCAGCGCCCGAACCCGGGCTGCTCTCTCCCACTGCGCCGCCTTGCCCCACCGCGTACGATCCCGCCTCCGTCGGCCGGTCGTCCGGCGTTTCCTCGGGCGCCGGGCCGGCGAGGTCGGACCGGTCCGTACTCGTGGCGCTCGACGTGGCGGGCTCGGCGGCCAGGTCGGATCCGGCCGCCGCGGTGGGCACCGCGGGCGCGGCGATCCGCGCCGCGAGGGCGCGGCGGGCGGCGCACCACTCCTCCACCGCCGCCGCGGTCGCCGCGTCGTCGGCGCCGGACGCCCGCAGGCAGGCCCGCACGTACGCCTCGACGAACGACTCGCGGGACAGGTTCGGCAACCGCTTCCCGGCGAGGTTGTCCGACAACGTACTCACCGGCAGCACGTCGTTCGGCGGCCGGTTGGGCACCTCGACGACGCCGGCCAGTGCGGTCATCGCCCGCAGCGACGGCTGCCCGGCCCAGGCCCGGAGCCCGCGGAGCGCGGCCAGGAACTCGGCGGCCGTGGTGGCCGCGGACGGGTCGGGACGACGCTCGGGGGTGACGTCCATCGCGCGACTCTCCTTACCGATGTGGATTGCCCAGGAGTATCCCATCAAGTCCAGAACGGGCAAGATCATCCGTCCGGAGGCGTTCGGCGCTGGCCGGATCGCGTCCGGACAGGGCCCCGGCGGGGTCCGGATCGCCGTCCGGATCACGTCCGGACGGCGCGAACCGTTGCCGGACACCATGCCGGACGGCTGTGGTGGGTGCCATGCAGATCCCCGTTGGCCGGCTCCTGCGCGCTGCTGGCGTGCTCCCCGCCGGCCTCGTTCCGGGCGCCGACGGCCCGCCCCGCGCCCCCGGTGGTACCCGCGCGGCGCCGGAGGAGACGCACCAGACGGCCGAGGACCGCAGCGGCCAGGTCACCGAGCAGGACACGTGACCCGGCGGGTCACCGGCCGCCCGCACCCCGCCGGTCGGCCCGGCCGGCGGTGCCAGGACACAGACCGAGAGCTGAAGGTGTCGACGTGACGCAGCCCCCCGACCATCCGTACCGCGACGGTGCCGCCGGCGCCGGACCCGACCGGACCCAGCCGCCGGACGGCGCCGACCGGACTCAGCCGCCGGACGGCGCCGATCGGACCCACGCAGCGTGCCGCGCAGACCGGCCCCACGCAGCGTGCCGCGCAGACCGGCCCGAGCCGCCGGACGACTCCGCCGGTCGCCCCCGCCCGCCGTACGAGCCCGCCGGCGCACCGGGCGCCGACCTCCCGGCCGAACCGGCCAGGGTCGGCAGCGGCGACCGATCCACCCGGCGCCGCCGGGTCGGGGTGCTCGGCGGCGGGGCGCTGCTGCTGGTGGCGATCGTCGCGGTCACCGCGGTCGTGCTGACCCGGCCGGACCGGAGCGAGGGTGCCCGGCAGGTCGCGAGCCGCAGCGTGGCGACCACGTCACCGGCCCCGACCCGTACCGCGGATGCCCGGAGCGGCCCGCCCTCCGCCTCACCGCGGGCCAGCCACCGCGGCACGCACCGGAGCGAGCCGCCCGCGCACCGGCCGCCGGCCGAGATCCGCGACAAGGTCGACTGGTCGCCGTTCGAGCACGCGTACGGCAGCGCCACCGAACCCGCGGCCGGCAGCACGTCGGCCCACGGCGGCGTCACCCAGGTACGGGCGAGCCGGTCGTTCGGCGCCTACGACCGGGCCGGGCTGGCAGCGGTCACCGCGGACGCCCGGTACTTCGGCAGCGCGAGCCAGGCGCGCAGCCGGTACGACGCCCTCTGCGGCGGCGGTGGCGGGAAGAAGAGCGGGCCGACGAGGAGCGCGACCGTCGGCGACCGGGCCTGCTCGTACCGCAGTGACGTGAGCGACGGCTCGTCCGGCACCGTGATCCTCTACGTCCAGGTGCTCCGCGGCAACGTGCTGCTGCAGGTCACGCCGATGGCCTTCCACGACGGCAGCTGGTCCTCCACCGACCTGGCGACGCTGCGATCCGCCAGCGTGCGCTGCGCCAGCGCCACCGTCACCCGCCTCTGAGGACGACAAGGCTCACCTGCGGTTCGCAGGTGTGGGTACGGCTCCCCGTCCGGGAGCCGTCGGACAGAAGGAGAGAGGCACGAATGAAGGGTGCAACGAGGATCGTGGCCGGCGTGGTCGCCGCGAGCCTGGGCGCTATCGCCCTGGTCGGTACGCCCGCCGCCGCCCATCCGGGCACGGCACGCACGGCTGACGCCCGCGCCGCCGTGATGCGCTGGGAAGCGGCGAACCTGCACGGCACCGGAACCTCCGTACGCGTGCAGCAGGTCGGCAACTCCCGCAGCGACGCGACGCAGCTCGAAGCGGAGACCGACAAGCTCAACCAGGTGCTCCGCGAGCTGATCGCGAACACCGGCTTCGGGACCGGCAGCAGCAACATCCCGAAGGCGAAGCTCACCACCCTGCTGGTCAACATGATCACCAAGAACGATCCGTCGATCGCGCCCGACGTGGCGCGCAAGGCGGCTGCGGCGTTGGGCGACCTGGTGGACGTCGCCATGGCCCTGGACACCAAGGAAATCGCGACGCTGGTCGAGCAGAGCGGACCGCTGTCCGAGGCGGTCACCGAGATCGCGGGCGAGGTCTCCACCGGCCAGGGCCCGTCACCCGACGCCATCGCGAAGCTGCTCACCAGCGGCGGAGCCGCCGGCACCGCAGTACTCGCCCTGCTGATCACCGGGCTGACCGTCTACCAGGCCAGCGCGAACCTGCCGCAGTTCAACGATCTTCTCGACGTCATCGACCCGCTCAGCAGCGACGGCGCCAAGGTCTTCCACACCCTGCCCAGCCAGCTGCGCGCCCCCGAGGCCGAGGCCGCCCTGCACGTACTGGCCGAGTTCGGCCGGACGCTCGCCTCGATCGACATCGTCAAGATCCTCAAGGTGGCGCAGCACTTCACCGCCCTGCTCCCGCAGCAGAGCTGACGCGGGCAGCACCGGACGCCCCGGCCCCCGTACGGGCCGGGGCGTTTCCGCCGTTCGACCGGGCGGCAGGGGTACCTCGCCCCTCGCTCGGAACGGATACCGGAACCCACCCCCGCACGGCATCACGGGCTCGTTGGCATGATCGTCCTCGACCCGCCCGGTGTCACGCAGTAGGAGGCCACTTCGCCGTCGACCCCCCTGCTGCCGGAGTCGTGGTGACCGGGCGCTCGGACACACAGAGCGGGCCTGACGGATGATCCGTCAGGCCCGCTGAACTGCCTCAACCATGCGTCGGGGTGGCGGGATTTGAACCCACGGCCTCTTCGTCCCGAACGAAGCGCGCTGCCAAGCTGCGCCACACCCCGGTGGTGCGGGGCAATACTAGCCGACCGCCGTGGCCCGGCGCGAACGCGGGGGTCCCATGAACGGACGGGCCTCGGCGGAACCCGCTCCGCGCCGCGGACCGAGGGCGGTCAGGACCGGGGTACCAGGGTGAGCAGTGTCGCTTCCGGCGGGCAGGCGAACCGCACCGGGGCGTACGGGCTGGTGCCCAGGCCGGCGGACACGTGCAGCCAGGAGGCGCCGTACCGGTGCAGGCCACGGGCGCGCCGGCGGTCCAGGCCGCAGTTGGTGACGAGGGCGCCGACGCCGGGCATCCGGACCTGGCCGCCGTGGGTGTGGCCGGCGACGATGAGTTCGAAGCCGTCGTCGGACATCGGGTCGAGCACCCGCGGCTCCGGCGAGTGGGTCAGCCCGATATGTACGTCGGCGACCCGGTCGGCGTCGCCGGCGACCGCGGCGTAGTCGTCACGTTCGATGTGCGGGTCGTCGACGCCGACGAGCTGGACGGTGCGGCCACCGGCCTTGAGTACGCTGCGGGCGTTGTTCAGGTCGACCCAGCCGTGCGCGGCGAGCACGTCGCGCAGGTCCTCGACGGGCAGGTGCACACCCTGCCGGTACACCCGATTCGGGTTGAAATAGGTGAACGGGTTCTTCAGGATCGGCCCCTGGTAGTCGTTGGAGCCGAAGACGAACGCGCCCGGTGCGGTGGTCAGCAGCGGCTGCAGCGCCCGCAGCACGCCGGGCAGCGAGCCCGGGTGGGCCATGTTGTCGCCGGTGAGCAGGACCAGGTCGGGGTCGAGCGCGGCGAGGCCGGCGGTCCAGTCCTGCTTGCGCCGCTGGTCCGGCATCATGTGCAGGTCGGAGATCTGCAGTACCCGCAGCGGCTCGGCGTCCGGCGCGAGCACCGGCACGTCGTAGCGGCGCAGCGTGAAACGGTTGCGCTCGATCAGGCTGGCGTACGCGAGGGTGGCCGCGCCCGCGGTGAGCACACCGGCGGCGAGCAGCTTGGTCCGGGTCCGCATGTCGCAACTGTAGAGGTCTGGGCAGGGAGAACCGTTGGCGCCCGGCGACAGCTCCGAGGTCGGCGCGGCGGGCCCCTCCGATGCGGCACCGGCCCGTACCGGGGGCGGGAGGATCATGGACCGATGAGTTCTCTGAACGAACGGTTGCGCGCGGACATGACCGCGGCGATGAAGGCCAAGGACGGGCTGACCCGGGACACGCTGCGGATGGCGCTGACCGCGGTACGCACCGCCGAGACGTCCGGGACGACGGCGACCGAGCTGTCCGACGACGAGGTGCTGGCGGTGCTGACCAAGGAGGCGAAGAAGCGCCGGGAGGCGGCGGAGGCGTTCGACGGTGCCGGCCGGACCGAGTCGGCGCAGCGGGAGCGGGACGAGGCGAAGGTGCTGGCCCGCTACCTGCCGGCGGAGCTGTCCGACGCCGACCTGACCGAGCTGGTCGCCGCCGAGCTCGCCGCGGGAGGCTTCACCGAGCCGCGCCAGATGGGGCAGGCGATGAAGCAGATCCAGCCGAAGGTCGCCGGCCGGGCCGACGGGAAGCGGGTGGCCGCCGAGGTGAAACGGCAGCTCGCCGCCGGCTGATCGGAGGCACCGCCGCGGTCCCCGGTCGGCTGATCGGAGGCACCGCGGTCCCCGGGCCCCGGCCGGCTGGCCGGGGCCCGGGGACCAGCCGTCAGTTGCGGCGGCCGGTGGAGGTGGTGGTGCTCTGCGGGGTCTCGCCGAACGGCCAGGCGCCCCGCCGGTGCCACCGGTACCGCCGCGGCCGTGCCCGGTGCCGCCACCGGGGTTGGCGCCGCCGCCAGGGTGCTTGGGGTCGTCCTTCTTCTTTTTCTTCTCCGGCGGCGGCTGGCGCAGGTAGCCCTTGTCGCCGTAGGCGATCTTCTTCGACTCCTTCTTGAAGTCGATCGGCTTCTTGCCCTTCAGCGCCGTCTGCATGACCTTCGTCACCGCCTCGTCGACCGAGTTGGAGACGCCGCCGCCGACGTAGTTGTGCGGGTTCGCGGGGTCGACCGCCGTTCCGGCCGCGGCCACTTGGGTGGTGATCCCGGCGAACGTCTCGGTGGCGTTGTTCTCCGAGCTACCGGTCTTGCCGCCGAACTGGTGGTCGCCGAGCCAGCCGGCCACCGCGTTCGCCGTACCGTTGCTGCCGCCGGGTCCGTTGCAGCTGCCGTAGTAGGGCGTGTTGTTGACGGTGCACCGGGTCGCGTCGGTGGCGGCCCGCGCCACGTCCTTGTCGATCGCCTGGTGGCAGTTCGGCTTGCCGGCCGAGACTTCCTTGCCCTCGTTGTTGATGATCTTCATGACCGGCAGCGGGGCGCAGTACTTGCCGTCCGCGGCGACCGTCGCGTACGCGTTCGCCAGCTCCAGCGGGTAGGTGCTGGCGACGCCGAGGGTGAACGCACCCCACTGGTCGGCGTGGTTGGCCAGGTAGGCGTCGGTCGCCGAGTGGTTCTGGGTGTACCCCTGGTTCGGGTCACCCTTGAACTTGATCCCGAGCTTCTTCGCCATGTCGACCGCCTTCTGCGGCCCGACCTGCTCCTCCAGCCAGACGAAGTACGTGTTGACCGAGTGCGCGAACCCGGTCCACATGTTGCGGTAGCCGGCGAAGTAGTTGTTGTCGCTGTCGTTCTTGACGCAGTAGTCGTAGCCGCCGTTGCCGTTCGGGCAGCCGGCTGGCCCCTGGCCCACCGGGTAGTGCGTCTTGTACTGGATCGGCGCGTCGAAGCCGGTGTCCAGCGGCTTGCCGTCGGCCAACGCCGCGAGCATGGTGAACATCTTGTACGTCGAGCCGGTCTGGTAGCCGCCGTCGTGCACCGCGTCACCGGTGCCGGTGATCAGCGGGTTCACCGTGTTCGGGTAGCCGTTCTGGCCGTGCGGGTTCTTCGCGTAGCTGTAGTTGCGGTTCACCGCGAGGGCGAGCACCCGCCCGGTCCCGGGCTGGACCGCGGCGATCGGCAGGGCCAGCGGGTTGTCCTTGGAGTACACGCTGGTGGACTGCTCCATCGCGGTCTGCTGCACCTTCGGGTCCAGCGACGTGATGATCTTGTAGCCGCCCTGCTTGAGGTTCTTCACCCGCTCGGCCGGGGTGGCGCCGAACGCCTTCTGGTGCGACCACCAGTTCTGCAGGTAGTCGCAGAAGAAGCCCCAGTCGTTGTGGTTGTCCGGGACACTGCTGCAGCCGTTCTCCTCCTGGCTGACGTGCAGCTTGATGTGCTCCTTCTTGTCCTTGCGGGCGGTGTCGGTGCTGATGTAGTGCATCTTGGCCATCGCGCCGAGCACGTAGTCGCGCCGCGCGGTGGCGTCCTTCATGTCCTTGGTCGGGTCGTACTGGTCGGGCGACTGGACCAGACCGGCGATCATGGCCGCCTCGGGCACCGTCAGCTCGCTCGGCGGCTTGGAGAAGTAGGTCTTGCTGGCCGCGTAGATCCCGTAGGCGCCGTGCCCGAAGTAGGAGATGTTGAGGTAGCGCTCCAGGATCTGCTGCTTGGTCAGCTTCTTCTCCAGCGCCACCGCGTACCGCATCTCCTTGAGCTTGCGGGCCGGGGTGTCGGCGAGCGCCTCCTTCTGCTCCTCCGGCGTCAGGTTCGGGTCGCTCTTGAGCACGTTCCGCACGTACTGCATGGTCAGCGTGGACGAACCCTGCTGGACCTGGCCGCTCTGCCCGTTCGCGACCAGGGCGCGCATCACGCCCTTCAGGTCGACGCCGTGGTGGTGGTAGAAGCGGGTGTCCTCGGCCGCGACGATGGCCCGCTGCATGTTCTTGGAGACCTGGCTGAGCGGCACGTCCTTGCGGTTCTCGTCGTACATCTGCGCGATGAGCGTCTTGCCGTCCTTCGCGTACAGGTACGAGATCTGCTGGGACGGGGCGATCTTGAGATCGCTCGGCAGGTTCTCGAACGAGTCGGAGCCGGCCTTGGCGGTGAGTCCGCCGAAGGCGACCGCCGGAAACGCCGCGGCGGCCACCACAACGCCCGCAAGCAGACCACAGATCAGCAATGACGCGGCGTTGGACAGCAGGGAGTGTTCGCGCATCCGGATCACCGTCCCAGGGTACGTGACGTCTACTGGCCCAACCGCGGTCGGTTGAGCGCCCAGGAGGGCCGAACCCGGCCGTTCGCCGGTCGATCGACCCAGCGGGCGCGGCCGCTGCGATGTCGGGCATCGCGGCACGCACCCCCGTAACACCAGACGGCGTGCGGCGTTGGACGGTTGCGTGCCGGCCCGAGAGCGTAGCGAAGGTCACCATCGCGGGCGAGCCGAGATTCGCGAAGAAAAATCCTCCGACGACGTTGCGTAACCGAGCGACTACAGAGGATCATGACGGGGCGACGGGTTGGCCGATCTCTCACGCTTGAGAGCGACGAAGCCCGTACAGGCTGTTGTGGTTGGGGCGATCAGTATCTAGTCTGCGCACGGGGGCAGCTCCAACCCACACCAGCGGGCCACGACGGTGGCTCGGCAGGGGGACCAAGAGGGGGGTCTTGGGTTATGGGGCTGAACGCCGAATGGGCAACAAGTGCCGCGTGCCGGGATGGGGACCCGGACGCACTGTTCGTACAGGGAGCGGAACAGAACATCGCCAAGCGAGTTTGTCGGTCGTGCCCGGTCCGGTTCGAGTGTCTCGCAGACGCGCTCGACAACCGTATCGAGTTCGGCGTGTGGGGCGGCATGACGGAACGGGAACGCCGGGCGCTACTGCGTCGGCACCCGCAGATCCGAAGCTGGCGGGCAGTCTTCGAGACGGCGTTGAAGAACCAGCGGACGCCGGTCACCGCGGCATTGGCCGGCTGACACGACCGCTCCGCATCGACGTACCGGGTGGGGGACCCGGACGTGGATCGGATCGGTGGGGGAACAACCGGAGGTCGTTCCGGACGCGAACATGATCGGCCCGTACGGGGGGAAACGAACGGGCCACGGAGCTGTCACCCGGCATCCGACACGACCAACAGGAGGCGCCCGGCCACACCGGCCGGGCGCTTTCCGGTGTCCCGGGCAGCCGCGGCCGGGCGTTTCCGGTGTCCCGGGCAGCCGCGGCCGGGCGCCTTCCGGTGCCCAGGGCAGCGGGCCCCGGTGCCCAGGGCAGGCGGGGCCGGCGCGGCGATGGGTCAGTGCGCGTCGCCGAGGGCGGCGCCGACCGCGCGCAGCCCGTCCAGGTCGTGCACGTCCGCCGGTTGTGCCGGCACCGCCGACAGCGGTACCTGCGGATGCGCCAGCGCGAAGCGTTCGGCGACGGACCGCTCCCGGGCCACCCGGCGGCGCAGCCCGGCATGGATCCGCAGCGCGGCCGCGGTCTGCGGCGACTCGGCGGCGGCGGTCAGCGACTCGGCGGCGCCGAGGCTGCGGTCGGTGGACAGCTGCGCCGCCGCCACCTGGTGCACTCGGTTCAGCACCAGGCCGGACAGCGGCATCCGGTCGGCGGACAACCGCTCCGCGAAGTACGTCGCCTCCCGGATCGCGTCCGGCTCCGGCGCGGCGACCAGCAGGAACGCCGTCTCACGGTGCTGCAGCACCCGGTAGGTGCGCTCGGCGCGCTGGCGGAACCCGCCGAACGTCGAGTCGAGCGAGGACACGAACGTCGACACGTCCGAGATCAGCTCGGTGCCGAGCACCTTCATGAACGCCCGGCCGACCAGCGAGAACGAGGCGGTCATCAGCCGCAGCACGGAGCGGCCACCGTTTCGGGCCGGGACCAGCAGCATCCGCAGCATCCGGCCGTCCAGGAACTTGGCCAGGTGCTGCGGCGCGTCCAGGAAGTCCAGCGCGGACCGGGACGGCGGGGTGTCCACCACGATCAGGTCCCACTCGTCGGTGGCCCGCAGCTGCCCCAGCTTCTCCATCGCCATGTACTCCTGGGTGCCGGCGAAGGTCGACGACATGGCCTGGTAGAAGGGGTTCGCGAAGATCTCCTGCGCCTTCGCCGGGTCGGTGTGCGCGAGCACCACCTCGTCGAAGGTGCGCTTCATGTCCAGCATCATCGCGAACAGCGCACCGCCGTTGCCGGTGTCGACCCCGGCCACCTCGCGCGGGGTGTTGGACAGCTCGGTCAGCCCCATCGACTGCGCCAGCCGGCGGGCCGGGTCGATCGTCAACACGACCGTCCGGCGGCCCTGCTCGGCGGCGCGCAGCCCGAGCGCCGCGGCGGTGGTCGTCTTGCCCACCCCGCCGGAACCGCAGCACACCACGATCCGAACCGACGGGTCGCCGATGATCGCGTCCACGTCGAGGGTGGGCGAGGCGGCCGGCCGGCCGGACAGCACGTCGTCGACCGCGGTCATGCCGCCACCACCCCCTGCTTGGTCAGCGTTTCGGCCAGCGAGTACAGCGCGGAGACGTCGATACCGTCGGGCAGCAGCGGCAGCTCCAGCATCAGCCGGTCGAGCCTCGCCAGCTCGTCGCGCAGCCGGCGCTCCAGATCGAGCCGCGACCGGTACTCGGCGACCTCGGCGGCCAGGCCGGCCACCGTGGCCCGGTCCGCCGGCAGCCCCGCGGTGGTCAACCCGCGGCGCAGCTCCGCCTGGGTCACCTTGGCGCCGTCGAGCAGCGCCGGGCGGGTCTCGTTCACGATGACCGAGCCGACCGACATGCCCAGCTCGGCGAGCTCGGCGGTGGCGTCCGCGGTCTCCTGGACCGGCATCTCCTCCAGCAGGGTGACCACGTGCACCGCGGTCAGCGGGGACCGCAGGATCGCCGCGACGCCCTCGCTCTGCGTCTTGATCGGGCCGACCTTGGCGAGCTTCGCCGTCTCCGCCGTGACGTTGAGGAACCGGGCGATCCGGCCGGTGGGCGGGGCGTCCAGCACCACCGCGTCGTACGTCCGGCCGCGCGCCCGGCGGCCCTGCTCGGTGCGGGTGACCGCCTCCTTCACCTTGCCGGTGAGCAGCACGTCACGCAGGCCCGGCGCGATGGTGGTGGCGAAGTCGATGGCGCCGAGCCGCTTCAGCGCCCGGCCGGCGGTGCCCAGCCGGTAGAACATGTCGAGGTAGTCGAGCAGCGCCTCCTCGGCGTCCACCGCGAGCGCGCGCACCTCGCCACCGCCCGGCGCGACCGCGACGCGGCGCTCCGCGTAGGGCAGCGGGGGTGTGTCGAACAGCTGGGCGAGGCCCTGGCGCCCCTCGACCTCGACGATCAGGGTGCGGCGGCCGTCGGCGGCGAGCGCCAGCGCGAGGGCCCCGGCGACCGTGGTCTTGCCCGTCCCGCCCTTGCCGGTGACGACGTGCAGTCGGGCACGGGGCCAGGCCGACGGATCGGCCGGCCCGGCGTTGTCGGCTGGTCGCGGCACGCTCCCGAGCGTACCCGGGAGCGGCAGGTCATCGACCGGTGCGGATGTCGCAGACCCGCCAGCCGCGCTCGTCGGTCACCGCGAACCGCCACTTCTGCTGGTCGGTGCGGTCCTGACCGCCGACGTTCCGGCGCAGGTGCAGGACGGCCGTCACGGTCGCCTGGTCGCCGTGCCGCGCGGTCTGGGTCAGGTCGCTCCAGGTCACCTTGCTGCCGGCCTGCTGGTACTGGGCCGCCTGGTCGAGCAGCTGCTGCACCGACTTGGCGTCCCGCTGCTTGGCGCACACGTACCGCTCGGCGGCCTTCTCGTCCTGCTGCACGAAGATCGCGTCGAGCAGCCCGGACGCCGCCCCGGTGGGCTGCTTGGCCCCCGGATCCACCTTCACGACCAGCAGGTACCCCGTGGTACCCAGGCCCAGGCAGATCAGCACGACACCGATCAGGACGAACACCGTCACCGTGCCGGCCCTGGTGCGGGTCGGTCCGGGCGGCGCCGGCGGTGTCGGGGCAGGGTACGGCGCGGTCATGCCCGTCACCCTAAGCCGTCGGGCAAGCCGGTCCACCCGACCGTGCCGAGCCGCCCGGTGGTCGAGGTATCGGCCGCATCGGGCAGTCGGTACCGACCCGGCCGGCGAGTTCGGCCCGCAGCGCGGCCAGCTCCGCGATCCGCGCGTCGATCAGCCGGAGCTTCGCCGCGACCAGCTCCGACACCGCCGGTGCGTCCGAAGGCGCCGGGCTCAGCGTGTCCGCGTGCCGCGAAATCTCGGCCAGGGTGAACCCCAGCGCCTGCGCGGTGCGTACGTAACCGAGCCAGGTCACCGCCTCGGCCGGGAAGTCCCGGTACCCGTTGGGTAGCCGGCTGCCGCGCACCAGCCCGAGCCGCTCGTAGAGCCGGACGGTGTCCTTGCTGACCCCGACCCGCCGGGCCACCTCACCGATCAGCACGCCGCTCCCCTGCCGCCGGACTTGACCTTGGACCGTACTCCGCCCCCTACGGTCCGCCTGCGGCCGCCGGATGCGCCCGCACCGGCGCATCCGGCCAACTGGCCCGGCGCGCCGGGCATCACCACTGGTTGGAGGTACCCCATGCCCGCTGTCACCGGACCGGCCGAACGCAGGTACCTGCGCGTGGTGCGCGCGAGTGCCGGCTACGACCTGGTCGTCACCGCCGGTTTCTGCACGCCGTGGAGCTATCCGCTGGTGCACGCCGCGCTGTCCGGGCTGGGTGACCGGCTCGGGCTCGGTACGCTGCCCGCGCTCGAACCGGCCCAGGTGCTGTACGCGAACCTGCTGGGGTCGATCGTCGTGGTCTGGGCGGTGCTGCGGCTGCGCCGGCCGAGCCACCGGTACGGCGGGTACGACGGGGCGGCGCGGGCGCTGTTCGCGCTGTGGCAGGCGACGGCGCTGGCGCACGGGTTCGCGCCGGTGCTGTGGCCGTTCCTGGCGATGGAGGTCGCGTTCGGGGTGGCCGAGCTGGCGCCGCTGGCCTGGTCGCGGCTGCGCCGGGATGCGGTGCCGGCCGATTCGGTGGAGCCGGCCGGGGCCTCCGACCAGGGCGTCCTAAGCTGACCGCATGCAGAAGTGGGAATACCAGACGGTGCCGCTGTTGGTGCACGCCACCAAGCAGATCCTGGACAACTGGGGCTCCGACGGCTGGGAGCTCGTCGCGGTGATTCCGGGACCGAACCCGGAGAGCCTCGTCGCCTACCTCAAGCGGCCCGTGGAGCAGTCCTGATGGGCACGGTCGCGGACCGGCTGGCCGAGCTGGGCCTCACCGTGCCGGAGGTCGCCGCGCCGGTGGCGGCGTACGTACCGGCGCTGGTCGACGGCGACCTGGTGTACGTGTCGGGTCAGCTGCCGGTGGTCGCCGGCGAGCTGGCCGGCACCGGCAAGGTCGGCGCCGAGGTGTCCACCGACGCGGCCGCCGCGCTGGCCCGGACCTGCGCGGTGAACTGCGTCGCGGCGCTGGCGTCGGTGGTCGACCTGGAACGGGTCCGGCAGATCGTCAAGGTGACCGGGTACGTCGCCTCGGCGCCGGGCTTCACCGACCAGCCGCTGGTCGTGAACGGGGCGAGTGAACTGTTCGGCGCGGTGTTCGGGCCGGCCGGGCAGCACGCCCGCGCCGCGGTCGGGGTGGCCGAGCTGCCGAAGGGTGCCCCGGTCGAGATCGACGTGATCGCCCGAATCGCGCCCTGACCTGCCCGGATGGTGACCCGGCCGGTACCGGTGGTGAGCCCGTCCGGCGCCCGCGCGGGCGGCCGATGATCAACGTGACGGCCGCCCCGGCGGCGAGGATTCGTCGGTGCATTCCGGAATTTCGGAAAGAATGCAAGGCGACTCTCGGCCGACGATGACGGATGTCGGACGGCAGGGTGGGTGATCGCGCTCGCAGGCCGTACGATCTCTGCCGTGGGCAGCGCGGAGCCGGACGATCAGCTCGCCGGCCCCCGGGCGGGGGTTCGGTTGACCGGTTCAGCGACGACCCCACTGGCCGACTTGCCCGGATGGGTCCGGCTGTTCCGGGCACCGAATCCCGGCCCGATGACGCTCACCGGGACCAATTCCTGGGTGCTGCGGGCCCCGGGGCACGACACCTGCGTCGTCGTCGATCCCGGGCCGGCGGACGAGGCCCACCTGGCGGCACTGGCCGCGCAGCAGCCGCAGCTGACCCTGATCACGCACGACCATCCGGACCACGTCGAGGGGCTGGACCGGTTCCGCGAGCTGGCGCCGACCACCCGGCTGCACCGACCTTCGGCCGGCGCGGCGGACGGCGAGACCCTGCGGGCCGCCGGGCTGACGGTCGAGATCGTCGCGACGCCGGGCCACACCACCGAATCGACCTGCTACCTGGTGAGCTGCGGCGACGAGCGGTTGATCCTGACCGGTGACACCGTGCTCGGCGCCGGCACCACCGTGGTGATGTGGCCGGACGGCGATCTCGGCGCTTACCTGGCGAGCCTGGAGCGGCTCCGCGATCTCGGCGCCGGCCTGCCCGTACTGCCCGGGCACGGGCCGGCGCTCGCCGACTGCGCCGCGGCCGCGGGCTTCTACCTGGCGCACCGGCGGGCCCGGCTCGACCAGGTGCGTGCGGCGCTCGCGGACGGCGCGGGCGACGTCGACGCGGTGCTGGCGCGGGTCTATCCGGACATCGCGCCGGACGTACGGCCGGCCGCCGAGCTGACCGTCCGCGCGCAGCTCGCGCACCTGGGCGTGGGGTGGCCGGACCGGCCGCGGTCCGGCGGTCCCGCTTCGCACCAGCCGGCACGTGAGCGGGAACACAATCCACCCTTCGAGCCGTTGGACCGCACGTGACCTGCCCGGTGTGTGGAACCGTCGCCGTGCCCGGCGCTCGCTACTGCCATCACTGCGGGAGCCGGCTGCCGACGGTGGCGGCCGCGCCGGCGACCGAGCGGCGCGTGGTGACCATCCTGTTCGGCGATCTGTCCGACTTCACCGCGTGGTCGGAGGATCTCGATCCGGAGCGGGTCAGTTCGGTGACCGACCGGGTGCTCGCCGCGTTCGCCGGCGCCGTCACCACGTTCGGCGGTCATGTCGACAAGCTGACCGGCGACGGGATCATGGCGGTGTTCGGCGCGCCGGTGGCGCACGAGGACGACCCCGACCGGGCGGTCCGGGCCGCGCTGGCGATGCAGCGCGCGGTGCGCCGGGTGCTCGACGCCGAGCAGGGCGGCGGCGTGCCGCTCGGGTTGCGGGTCGGGCTCAACACCGGCCAGGTGGTCGCCGGGGTGCAGGCCAACCTCGAGTACACGGTGATCGGCGACGCGGTGAACACCGCCGCGCGGCTGGCGGACGCCGCACAGGTCGGCACCGTGTACGCGGGCTCCACGACCTACCACGCGACCCGGCAGCGGGCGGCGTGGCGGCGGCTGCCGCCGTTGCGGCTCAAGGGAAAGCGCGAGCCGGTCGAGACGTACGAGCTGCTCGGGCTGCGGGACGCGCCGGGCACCCGGTCCGGCCTCGGCGACGAGGCGCCGTTCATCGGCCGTGAGCCGGAGGCCGGCCGGTTCGACGGCCGGCTGAACGAGGTGATCGACCGCGGCCAGCCGCGCACCCTGGTGATGACCGCGGAGGCCGGCGTCGGGAAGTCCAGGTTCGCGGCCGAGGCCGGGCGGCGGGCCGCCGAGCACGGCGCCCGGGTGCTGTCGGTGCGCTGCGAGGCGTACGGCGAGCGCCGCCGCCTCGCGCCGCTCGCCGACCTGGTCCGGCAGGCGGCCGGCCTGTCCCGGGAGGACGGCAGCCCGCGCGGCGCGAGCCGCTCCACCGCGCAGTCCCGGCTGTACCGGCTGGCGGCGAAGCAGCCCGGCGACGCGCCGCGGCTGCCCATCGACCTGCTGCTCGCGCTGCTCGGGCACGGCGACCTGCCGAACCGGATGGAGCGCCCGGCCGGTACCGGCGGGGACGCCGGCGAGGCGGTCCCGGCCGCGGTGGCCGACCTGCTCAACGTGCTCGCCGCCGAGTCGCCGCTGGTCCTGATCGTGGACGACGTGCACGACGCGACGAGCGAGTCGCTGGCCGCGCTCGGCGCGATGATCTCCCGGCTGACCGGGCCGGTCCTGGTGCTGCTGCTCGGTCGGCCGGAGCTGACCCGGACCGCCGGGCTGCTGTCCCGGATCCCGGACGCCGAGCTGGCGCCGCTGCCGGCGCTGCGCGGTGAGGACGCGAGCCGGCTGCTGCGGGCGTACCTGTCCGGCGGGTCGCTGTCGGTCGCCGACGAGGGCCGGCTGCTCGCCACCGCGCAGGGCAACCCGTTCTACCTGGCCGAGCTGGTGACACTGCTGATGGAGCGGGGCCGGCTGGTCGACGACGGCGAACCGGGCGAGGACGGCCGGGTGGGCTGGTCGCTCGCGGCCGGCTCGCTCGGCGGCCGGCTGCTGTCCCGCGATCTGGCCGCGGTGCTCGCCGCCCGCATCGACGCGCTGTCCCCGACCGCCCGGACCGTGCTGCGGGACGCGGCGGTGGTCGGCGACACGGTACCGGTGTCGTCGCTGTCGCCGCTGTCACCGGAGCTGTCCGACGCGGACCAGGACAAGGCGATGGACGACCTGGTCGCCCGCAACATGCTGCGCCGCACCGGGCGGGACGAGTTCACCTTCACCACGCCGCTGATGCGCGAGGCCGCCTACGCCGGCATCGGCAAGGCGGACCTCGCCGACCGGCACGCCCGGCTGGCCCGCTGGGCGGCGCAGCGGGTGCACTCGGAGGGCACCTACTCGCCGGCCGACGGCGAGACGCTGGGTGACGACTCGTTCGTCGCCGAGCACGCCGAGAAGGCGGTACTGCTGGCCGACGAGGTGGGGCTGCGCGACGACGCGGACGCCCGGTCGGTGGCGCCGCTCGGCGCCGCGGCGCTGTCCCGGATGGCCGGCCGCGCCCTCGACGACGGCGAACCGGGCCGTACCGTCGAGCTGGCCGGCCGCGCCGCCCGGGTCGCGGGCGGTACCGGCGGGGGCAGCCTGCCGGTCGCCGACCGGCTGGTGCGGGCGCAGGCGCTGCTTCAGCTGGGCCGCGCGAACGACGCGCGGGAGGAGGCGGAGCAGGTCGCGGCGGGGGCGATCAGCGACGTGGTGCGGATCGACGCGCTGCTACTCGCCGGCGACGCCTACCGCACGCTGGGCAACCGGGAGCAGGCGCGGGCGTCCTGGCGGGCCGCGTTGCAGGCGGCCGGCTCGGCCGACCTGCCGCAGCAGCGGGCGACCACGCTGTGCAAGCTGGCGATGAGCGACTACCTGTCCGGCCGGTTCGCCGAGGCGGAGGAGCAGATCTCCGACGCGTACAAGGTCTCGCAGGAGGCCGGGGACAAGCGCAACCAGGCCTGGGCGCTGCAGTACCTCGCCTGGGTGACGACCAGCCGGGGCGACTTCGCCGGTGCGGACGGGGCGCTGGGCCGGGCCGCGAAGCTGTTCGCCGAGCTGGACGACGACACCGGCCGCACCTGGGTGCGCGGTACGACGGCGTTCGGGCGGATGCTGGCCGGCCGGCTGACCGAGGCGGACAAGCTGGCGCGCGCGTTCCTGCCGTTCGGCGAGCGGGTCGGCGACACCTGGGCGGTCGGTACGTTGCGCAGCGTCGCCGCGTTCGCGTCGGCGGAGCTGGGCCGGCTGGCCGAGGCGGAGCGGATCGCGCAGCGGGCGTACCAGGATTTCGAGCTGATGGGCGACGACTGGGGTCGGGGCCTGGCGCTGGTGGCGCGGGCGATGGTGGCCCGCGGCGCGGGCGCGATCGACCAGGCGGTCGAGCTGCTGACCGAGGCGGAACGGTTCGGTGAGAAGACCAGCCACCCGCTGCTGCTCGGGATGTCCCGGACGATCCGGGGATTCTGCGAGCTGGACCGGTCCGACCCGGTCGCGGCGGAGCGGGACGCGCGGGCCACCCTCGACCTGGTCGAGCCGTACGACGTGGTCGACTCGGCGCGGGTCGGCCCGATGGCGCTGCTGGCCGAGGCGCGGCGGGCGCAGGGTGACCTGCCGGCGGCGCTGCGGCTGCTGGACGAGATCGACGCCGACCCGGACCGTCCGGTGCTGCTGCTGTCCCGGCGGCAGGCCGGGGCCATCCACGCGACGGCGCTGCTGTGCGCCGGCCGCACCGCCGAGGCGGTCGACCGGGCCCGGGCGGCGCTCGACTCGCCGGCCGAGGACGTGCGCAGCGGGGTCCTGGCGCATGCCGCGTTGGCCCGCTGCCTGGCCGCGGCCGGCGACACCGACTGCGCCCGGCGCGAGGCCGCGCTGGCCGTCGACGCGGCGTACGCGACGGAGCAGACTGCCGACCGGTCCCGGGTCGACGCGTTGCTCGGCGAGCTGCCGGGCTGACAGGTTCACGACATCGGGTGACCTCGGACACGACTAGGGTCTGTTTCGGGCGAACGGTTCCGAAGCAGACCCTGGGCCCGACGCGAGGTCGCCGCTGGCCTCGCGGCCGGCCCGGGGGCGAGGCCCGCGGCACCGGCGGCCCGTTGTCGAGATGCGTCCCGGCGGGTCGGCAAACCGGCAGTCGAGACCGTAGGCTCGTGCGGCTAAGCACTTGTTCGGTCGGGGAGGAGACGTGACGTCGATGCATCCCGCGACTCCTGCCGCACCGCCGGTGCTCGGACCGGGCCTCACCGCGCTGGTGCCGATCGCGCGGGGCAGCACCGCCACCGTGTACCGGGCGTTGCAGGCGTCGGTGGGCCGGCCGGTCGCCGTCAAGATCGACAACCGGACGCTGGACACCGAGCGGGATCGGCGGCGGTTCCGGTACGAGGCGAACGCCACCGGGCGGGTCTCCGGTCACCCGCACGTGATCGACCTGTTCGACGCCGCGGTCAGCCCGGCCGGGCACCCCTACCTGGTGATGGAGCTGTGCAACGGCTCCTACACCGACGACATGGGCCTGCTGTCACCGGCGCAGGTCCGGGCCGTCGGGGTGCGGATCGCGAGTGCCCTCGCCGCCGCGCACGCGGCCGGTGTGCTGCACCGGGACGTCAAGCCCGGCAACATCCTGCACACCCGGTTCGGCACGCCGGTGCTCGCCGACTTCGGTCTGGCCGTCCTGCTGGACCAGCGGGACGGCAGGGAGGCGCTCGACCCGCTCACCCCGGCGTACGCGGCGCCCGAGTCGGTGGCCGATGCGGTCGCGCTGCCGTCCGGGGACGTCTATTCGCTGGCCGCCACGCTGTACGCGCTGCTCGGCGGGCATCCGCCGCGGCTGCCCGGCCCCGGCGTGCCGACGACCGCGGCGCTGCTGGAGCTGTACGAGCAGCCGGTCCCCGGGCTACCCGGCGTACCGGATGCGCTGCTCACGGTGCTCCGCCAGGCGCTGTCCACCGATCCGGAGCGGCGCCCGAGCGCGGCAGCGTTCGAGCAGTTGCTGGCCGGTGCCGCGATCGCGCCGCCGGAACCGGTCGGCTGAGCACCGCCGCTGCCCCGTCCCGCCGCGCACCCGCCGCGCACCCACCGCGCGCTCACCTGCCCACCACGACCACGTCGGCCCGCCGCGCCAGCCACGGGTCACCACGCGTCGATCCGGCCGTGCCGCTCACGTGCCCGCCAGGCACCCGCCCCGATCCGGCCGTGCCGCTCACGTGCCCGCCAGGCACCCACCTCGATCCGACCGTGCCGCTCACGTGCCCGCCAGGCACCCGCCTCGATCCGGCCGGGGTGAGCGCACGCGCCGGCCCGGGGTCCCTGAGCTGGGATCCCGGGCCGGGTCGCGACGATGATGAGGTTCGGTCAGCGGGCGCGCCGGGCCAGCCGCTCCGGGTCGAGAATGATCACGCTCTTGCCGTCCAGCCGCAGCCAGCCGCGCGAGGCGAAGTCGGCGAGCGCCTTGTTGACGGTCTCCCGGGAGGCGCCGACGAGCTGCGCCAGCTCCTCCTGGGTCAGGTCGTGAGTGACCCGCAGGACGCCGCCGTCCCGGGTGCCGAACCGGCCGGCCATCTGCAGCAGGTTCTTCGCCACCCGGCCGGGCACGTCGGTGAAGATCAGGTCGGCCAGCGAGTCGTTGGTGCGGCGCAGCCGGCGGGCCAGCACCCGCAGCAACTGCTCGGCGATCTCCGGCCGGTTGGTCAGCCACGGCCGCATCGCGGCCTTGCGCAGCCGGGCCAGCCGCAGATCGGTGACCGCGGTCCCGGTCGCGGTGCGTGGCCCCGGGTCGAACAGGGACAGCTCACCGACCATGTCGCTCGGGCCCATGATCGCGATGAGGTTCTGCCGCCCGTCCGCGGCGCGGCGGCCGAGCTTCACCTTGCCGGAGAGCACGATGTACAGGCTGTCGCCCGGCTCACCCTCGGTGAAGACCACGTCGCCCTTGCGGAACTCGATGATGTCGAGGTCCTTGGCGAGCGCTTCGGCTGCCTCAGGGTCGACACCCTGGAACAGGCCAGCCCGTGCCAGTACATCATCCATCGCGCACCTCCACCCCGCAGCCGGCGCTGCGCGGTTGAGTCTAGGCGTACCAACGCCGCAGATGTACGCACAACGTCGATAAGCCGTCAGTTTCCTGGTCAACCGGGCGCGGAGTTGTGCCCCGTGGCCCGGCCTACCACCGATCTTGCCGTATCACCAGTTCAGTGCGCACGCGGGGCGGCAGCCCGCGGCCGGCGCCGGCAGGTGAGGATGGCGCCATGGATCCCAGGTTGCTCGCGCGCACCGAACGAAACCGGTCGATCCCGCTACTCGTCTGGACGTTCGACGCGCCCCGGCTGTGCATCTCGTCCGGGCCGCTCGGCGGGGGAATCACCGTCCGTGACTGGTTGGTCAACGCGACCGTACCGCTGGGGTACGACCGGACCGACCCGGACCGGCACCTCGCCGAGATCGGCACCGGACTCGGCCTCACCGGCACCGGCGCCGGGCTGCTCACCGCCGTCGACGTCAGCCGGCACCACGTCGCCGTCGACGGCGGGGTGCACGCGACCGGCACGGTCGGGCTGTCCAGCCCGGCCTGGGCCGCCGCGCCGGACGGCCACTTCCGCCGGGAGGTCCCGGCCGGCGCCCGGCCGGTCGCCTTCGCCGAGTACCAGACCGTCGAGTACCGCCCGCCGGAGCCCTACCGGCCGGGGACCATCAACGTCGTCGTGTCGCTGCCGGTGAAGCTGTCCCCCGCCGCGCTCGTCAACGCCGTCGTCACCGCCACGGAGGCGAAGACCCAGGCGCTGTACGAGGCCGGCGTCCGCGCCACCGGTACCGCCTCGGACGCCGTCGTCGTGCACTGCCCTACGGACGGGGGGTCCGAGCCCTATGGCGGGCCTCGATCGCCGTGGGGTGCCCGGTTGGCGCGGGCCGTGCACTCCGCCGTGCTGACCGGCACCCGCGCCTGGATCGCCGATCCCGGCGGCGCCGTCCCCGCCTGGCAGTAACGCCCGGCCGCCCGGGTACGGCCCGCTTCCGTGCCGGTGGGTGCGTTCCGGGTCGGGGTGTGAAGGCCACCTCTGTGCGCCGCTTTGACCCCGCGTGGGGGAATGTGGGAGGGGGACTTCGCCCCCTCCCCACACCCCTCCCCCGCTAAGGGGGCCGTCGCCCCCTTAGCGATCCCCCGGCCGGACAAACAGAGACGAGATCCTGACCCCGCCTGACCCGCCTCGGAAGGTCGGGGCCCGGTGCCCGGGTCGGGACACCGCCTGGCCCGCCTCGGAAGGCCGGGGTGCCGGTGCCCGGGGCCGGGCGCCGCCTGGCTCGTGTCGGAAGCTCGTGTGGTGCTGGTGGTCGGTCTGCGCGGCCTGGGCGCCGCGGTCGGCTCGACGCGGCGCGCGGTTGGCGTGGCGGGCGGTGGCGTGAGGGCAAGGCCGGGCCGGGAGCCGTCCTTGTTCGACGGTTGCTCGGCGTCGAGGGGCAGCATCACCGGGGGCTGGGTGGGGGATCGCCAAGGGGGCGTTTCCCCCTTGGCGGGGAAGGAGCGCGAGGAGGGGGCGAAGCCCTCTCCTCGCATCCCCCACGCGGGGTCAAAGCGCGAACAGAGGTGGCCTCCACACCCCAACCCCGAACCGGCGCCGCCCCGGATGTGGGGGTACAGCGGCGAACAGAGGTGGCCTGCACACCCCAACCCCGGAGGCTTCCAAGCCAGCCCCGATCCCCGACAGATGAACGCAGATCGCCGGTGAGAAAAGGAGTGGGGTGGAAGAGAGGGGTGTGAGAGAGGGCGAACAGCTCTCTCTCCACGGGTGGGGCGGCGGGTGCGTTCATGTTGGGTACATCGCAACTCCGGCGTCATGTCACCGTGGCGGTGGGAGCTGTTCACGGCTCGTTCACCGTGCTCCGGGAGCGCGGCAACCTCACGCTCCTAGCGTCCGATCCAGACCGCCAGTTCCGGCGGCCCCGGTTGCACCGCGACCGGGACTCGTAGACGCACAGTGAAGGGAACTTCGCGTGAAGCTCCAGCGGCATGGCGCGCTCGCCGCGCTGGCCATCACGGCCACGTTGGCGTTGGCTGCCTGCGGTTCGGACAACACTGGCTCGGGCGGCGGCAGCAAGAGCACCGCAAAGGCGCCGAGCACCGACTGCGCCAAGGGTTCGCTGACCTCGCAGGGCTCGACGGCCCAGAAGAACGCGATGGACCAGTGGATCAAGGCGTACCAGACGAAGTGCTCCGGTGCGCAGATCACCTACGACGGCACGGGCTCGGGCGCCGGCATCCAGGCGTTCACCAACAGCACCGCGGACTTCGCCGGTTCCGACTCGGCGCTCGCCGACGGTGCCGAGCAGAAGGCGGCGGACAAGCGCTGCACCGGCGGTGAGGCGCTCGACCTGCCGATGGTGACCGGCCCGATCGCCGTGGTCTACAACGTCCAGGGCGTCAAGGATCTGCAGTTCAAGCCGGCCACGCTGGCGAAGATCTTCTCCGGGAAGATCAAGACCTGGAACGACCCGGCGATCAAGGCGGACAACCCGAAGGCGAAGCTGCCCTCGACGCCGATCCAGGCGGTGCACCGCTCCGAGGCGTCCGGCACCTCGGACAACTTCACGAAGTACCTGTCGAAGACCGCCGGCTCGGACTGGACGTACGACCACGCCAAGGAGTGGAAGGCACCGGGCGGGGTGGGCGCCAAGGGTTCCGACGGCGTGTCGGCGAAGGTGAAGCAGACCGCGGGCACCATCTCCTACGACGAGTGGTCGTACGCGACGACCAACAGCCTGGACATCGCGAAGATCTACAACGGCGCCGGGCAGTACACCGAGCTGACCGCGGACGCGGCCGGCAAGACGGTCGAGGGCGCCAAGGTCGTCGGCCAGGGCAACAACCTGAAGCTGGACATCGACTACAACACCAAGGTCGACGGGGCGTACCCGATCGTGCTGGTCACGTACGAGATCGCGTGCAGCAAGGGCAACGACTCGGCGAAGCTCGACCTGCTCAAGTCGTTCCTCACGTACATCTCGTCCGATGACGGCCAGGCCGCACTGACCCAGCAGGGCTACGCGCCGCTGCCGAAGTCGGTGCAGGCCAAGGTGCAGGGCGCCATCAAGGCACTGGCCTGACCTCGATGTGGTGCCGGTCGTCGACCGGCACCACATCGGTCCGTTTTCAGGGATGAGGACCTCTTGCAGACGAGGACCGGGTCGAGATGAGCGAATCGCCGATGCCCACGAAGGTCGGGCCGGATCCCACCAGCCGGGGTGGACCGACACTGGGTGGTGGCGCCGCCCTCCCCCGCGCCGGCCGGCGGCTGGAGAGGCTGTTCCGGTGGTTCACCACCGGCGCCGGCATCCTGGTACTTGTGGTGATCGTGGCGATCGCCGCATTCCTGATCACGCAGGCGATCCCGGCGCTGAGGGCGAACCAGGCCAACTTCTTCACGTACACCAAGTGGTCGCCGAACGACGTGGCGCATCCACGGTTCGGCATCGCCGCGCTCGCCTACGGTACGGTGCTGAGCGCCGCGATCGCGCTGATCATCGCGGTTCCGGTGGCGCTCGGGATCGCGCTGTTCCTGTCCCACTACGCACCGCGGCGGATCGCCACCGGGCTCGGCTTCGTGATCGACCTGCTGGCCGCGGTGCCCAGCGTCATCTTCGGGTTGTGGGGCCGTGACTACCTGTCCGGGCCGGTCACCGACCTGTCCGGCTGGCTGCACCGCTACCTCGGGTTCATCCCGCTGTTCGGCAGCGGCGGGCCGTACGGCAACTCGATCCTGCTCGGCTCGATCGTGCTGGCGATCATGGTGCTGCCGATCACCACGGCGCTGTGCCGGGACGTGTTCGTGCAGACGCCGAAGGCGAACGAGGAGGCGGCGCTGGCGCTCGGCGCGACCCGGTGGGAGATGATCCGTACCGCGGTCCTGCCGTACGGCCGGCCCGGCATCGTCGCGGCCGTGATGCTCGGCCTGGGCCGCGCGCTCGGCGAGACGATCGCGCTGGCGATGACGCTCGGCGCGACGTTCGGCGTGTCGATCGACCTGATCCACGTGGGCGGCAACTCGATCGCCGCCAACATCGCGAACGGCTTCGGCGAGGCGAACGCGACCGGCCGCGGCGCGCTGATCGCCTCCGGCCTGCTGCTGTTCGCGATCACCCTGATCGTCAACGTCGCGGCCCGCGCGATCATCTACCGGCGCCGCGAGTTCATGGGGGCCAGTCATGACCACCTTGTCGCAGAACGGATCGCTGGCGGCAGGTTCGCTGCGCAGCCGGCGGCTGCCGAAGGCGCTGCCGCCGCTGCTCGGCGTCGCCGCGTTGGGTGTCTCCGCGGCCGGCATCCTCGGTACCGGCGCCGGCGGCTGGGTGTTGACCGTGGTGGTGGCGGCGCTGCTGTTCGTCGTCGCCACCCTGGTCGTGGCGTGGGCGGTGGAGGGTGGCCGGCGGGCCCGGGACCGGGTCGCGACGATCGCCGTGTACGGCGCGTTCATCCTGGCGCTGATCCCGCTCGGGTCGGTGGTCGCGACGCTGCTGGCGAAGGGCACCGGCCGGATCGACGCCGAGTTCTTCTACCACTCGATGAACAACATCACCGCGCTGGACTCCGGCGGCGGTGCCTACCACGCGATCATCGGCACCCTGGAGCAGGTCGGCATCGCCACCGTGCTGGCGATCCCGCTCGGGCTGGCCGCCGCGGTCTACATCGTCGAGTACGGCCGGGGGCGGCTCACCGCCGCGATCCGGTTCTTCGTCGACGTGATGACCGGCATCCCGTCCATCGTGGCCGGGCTGTTCGTCCTCGCGTTCTGGGTGTTGATCGTCACGCCGGTGTTCAACCACGGCCGGCCCGGATACTCCGGGTTCGCCGCGGCGCTGGCCCTGACCGTGCTGATGCTGCCGACGATCGTGCGCTCCGCCGAGGAGATGCTGCGGCTGGTGCCGCAGGCGCTGCGGGAGGGCTCGTACGCGCTGGGCGTGCCGAAGTGGAAGACGATCATGCGGGTGGTGCTGCCGACGGCCGCACCCGGGATCGTGACCGGCGTGATGCTCGCGATCGCCCGCGCCGCCGGTGAGACGGCCCCGGTGCTGCTCGTCGCCGGCGGTACGCCGGCGATCAACTTCAACCCGTTCTCGGGCAACCAGGAGTCGCTGTCGTACTTCGTGTACGAGCAGGCCGGCGCCGCGTCGCGGTACGCGCCGGGCCGGGCCTGGACGGCGGCGCTGACCCTGATCGCGATCGTGGCGATCCTGACCATCGCGGCGAAGCTGCTGGCCCGCCGCTCGACCATCGGCCGGTAGAAGGTGACTGTGAACATGGCAAAGCGCGTCGAAGCGGTCGACGTGACCGCGTACTACGGGTCGTTCAAGGCGATCGATTCGATCACCATGACGATCGAGCCGAAGTCGGTGACCGCGCTGATCGG
This sequence comes from Actinocatenispora thailandica, assembly GCF_016865425.1. Taxonomy (NCBI): domain Bacteria; kingdom Bacillati; phylum Actinomycetota; class Actinomycetes; order Micromonosporales; family Micromonosporaceae; genus Actinocatenispora; species Actinocatenispora thailandica. The sequence continues at coordinate 6,422,620 of NZ_AP023355.1, forward strand.
GCCGTCCGGCTGCGGCAAGTCGACGTTCCTGCGGTCCATCAACCGGATGCACGAGGTGACGCCCGGCGCCAAGGTGCAGGGCAAGCTGATGATCGACGCGGAGGACATCTACCACCCGCGGGTCGACGTCACCGCGGTCCGCCGTGCCATCGGCATGGTCTTCCAGCGCCCCAACCCGTTCCCGACGATGTCCATCTACGACAACGTGGTCGCCGGGCTGCGGCTCAACGGGGTGCGCAAGAAGTCCACACTGGACGATGCCGCCGAGTCGTCGCTGCGCGCCGCGCACCTGTGGAGCGAGGTGTCCGACCGGTTGAAGCGGCCGGGTGGCGGGCTGTCCGGTGGCCAGCAGCAGCGGCTGTGCATCGCCCGCGCGATCGCGGTCGAGCCGCAGGTGCTGCTGATGGACGAGCCGTGCTCGGCGCTGGACCCGATCTCCACGCTGGCGATCGAGGACCTGATCGGCGAGCTGAAGGACCGCTACACGGTGGTCATCGTGACGCACAACATGCAGCAGGCGGCGCGGGTCTCGGACCGGACGGCGTTCTTCTCGATCGAGAAGACCGGCGACCCGGGCCGGCTCGTGGAGTTCGACGACACCACGAAGATCTTCCAGAACCCGGGCGAGAAGCGGACCGAGGACTACATCACCGGCCGGTTCGGGTAAGGGTCGCCGCGCCGGGGCCAGGGGTCGCCCGGCATCGTCGTCGGGGCCGAGTGCGTTCGCACTCGGCCTCCTTCGCCTTGCCGGATCCAGGCTTGTCGACGTCCCTTCGGGATGATGTCCACCCGGGATCGGCTGGGGCGCGAGGTGGGTCAGCAGGCCAGGCTGGCCAGGTGCGCGTGCAGCACCTCGCGGGCCCGCGACGCGGTCAGCACCTCCGGGTAGAGGGTGGCGTTCACGCCGAGGCCGTCCACCAGGGACGCCAGCTGCTCGGTCGCCAGCTCGATCTCCTCGGTGCACGCCGAGTCGGCGAGCAGCCGGGTGACCACCCGCCGGATCAGCGTGCGCGAACCGGTCGCCGACCGTACCGCGAGGTCGCGGAGTTCCGGATGGGTGCGGGCGTGCGCGGTGAAGTCGAGGAAGACGGCGAACTCGGCGCGCCGCTCGTCGTCCAGCGGCAGCAACTCGGCGAGCAGTTCGGTGGCCGGCGCCACCCGGCCGCGGCGGGTCAGCTCACCGAGCGAGCCGATCCGGTCCACGTGCGCCTGTAGCCGGTCGCTGACCTGATCGATCATCGCCTGCATCGCGAACCGCATCAGCTCCTGTTGGCTGGCGAAGTAGTGCCGCAACGAGCCGAGGTTGAGCCCGGCCTCGTCGGCGACCGTACGCAGCGAGACGCGCGCCAGGCCGTCCCGCTCGGCGACCCGGAACAGCGCGTCCACCACGTCGCGGCGGCGGGCCGCCGCGTCCACCTTCTTCGGCACGACTCGTTTCTATCACACCTGTGCTACCTTGGATTTATCACAGGTGTGATAGAACGCTGGAGGCAACGATGGAGACAGTGCTCGACCTGCTGCTGATCCGGTTCGGGATCATCGTCGGAGTGGTGGTGCTCGCCGCGCTGACGCTGTTCACCGTCGCGGTCGCGCTCAGGCGCCGCGGTCGCGGCGACGCCCTGCGGCGACACGCCGACCGCGCCCGGCGGTACGCGGCACCGGTGGTGGCCGACGCCGCGCGGGACATCGCCCGCGGGCGGCGCGTCGGACTCGGCGGCGCCGCGGCGCGGGCAGCCGGCCGCTACCTCGCCGACACCCGCGGCCGGGACGGCGACCGCCGATGAACGAGCGCCAGCGAACGACCCACAACGCCGCGGGCAGTGCCGCACCGAGGTTCCACCCAAGGAGGAAGCTCGGTGAGCGAGGGAATCGGAGACGCCGCGTGCGGTTCCTCATCGAGGTAGGTCCGACGAGGGAGAACGTTCGATGAGTGACGTGCCCCTGCTCGCCGGAACAAAGGGCGACGAGGTGGTCCGGGAGCTGCTGTTCGACCAGCTCGTCAAGGTCGGCATCGTGTTCGTCGGCCTGCTGCTGCTGGCCGTCGGCATGGCGCTGATCTGGCGCCGCGCCACGCGCCGCGACCGCTCGCGCTGAGACACTCGCCCGCACCGAGGCACTCGGGCAAGACACTCGCACCGAGGCACTCGCACCGAGGTACGACCGCTCGCATCGAGGTACGACCGTCGAGCGGCGGGCCGCTGACGGTTCCGTGCGCGGTTCCGACCCGAGTTCGGCACTTCCACTGTGGACAGTGGGCTCGCTCGGTGAGCGAGGCGGCGCAGCCGGTGCCGCGTGGATTGCCGCGATCGTCGTACTCGCAGCGGCTTGATATGTTCGTCCGGGTTGTTGGATGTGTTCGGTTCGGTGCGAGTCGGGCACCATCGGGCACGTCGCGACACCGTCAGCCCGGCCGACGGGAGCCGGGCGCAGCACACCGCATGAGTACCCGTGCCGCCGGCCATGCCCCGCGCGAACGGGTTCGGAGAGGACTTCGCCAGATGCGTTCCACCACCCTCGCCCGCCGGGCCGCGGCCGTGGCCGCCGGGTTGATCGGGTTGCTCGCGGTCGGGGCCGCACCCGCCGCCGCCCAGCACGCCGCCGCCGGCGGCGCGGTGACCCCGGAGATCGCGCACGGCAGCCCGGCACCGGACGGCGCCTACCCGTTCTCGGTGAAGTTCACCATGACCGACATCCCGAAGCCGGACGGCAGCACGTACGACAGCGCCTGCTCCGGCGCGCTGATCGCCCCGCGCTGGGTGATCACCGCCGGCCACTGCTTCCACGACGTGGACCGCAATCCGGTCGGCGGCCCCCGCAGTACGGGTCGACCACCGCGACGGTCGGCCGCACCGACCTGTCCGACGACGGCGGCCACGTGCTCGACGTCGTGGACGTCGAGCAGTCGCCGGACACCGACATCGCACTGGCCAAGCTGTCCGCGCCGGTGCGGGACATCAGGCCGCTCCGGCTGAGCCGCACCGCGCCGGTCACCGGCGAGCCGCTCCGGCTGGTCGGCTGGGGTGCCACCACCGCCGACGGCAGCCCGGAGACGCACCTGCAGATGGGCGACTTCACCGTCACCGGCCTCGACGAGCACGACGTGTACGTTTCCGGTGCCGCGCCGTCCGCCGACACCTCGGCCTGCCCGTACGACTCGGGGGCGCCGTACTTCGCCGAGACGGCAACGGGTCCGCGGCTGGTCTCGGTGGAGAGCACCGGGCCGGACTGCCCGCACACCGGCCCGGAGACCACCTCCCGGGTCGACACCGTCGCCCGCTGGATCCGCCACCAGATTCGCTGATCCGGCTGTCGACCGGATCGCGCCGGCCGAGCCGCACGTCCTGGTGAACGCGGTACGGCGTTGCGCGGCGGGCGTTCCCGGGCAGCGGCGACGATGGCGCAGTCGGCGGACAGACGACGACGGCCCGGTCCGGCAGCCCCGTGCGGGGCGCCCGGGCCGGGCCGTCGGGTACCGCTCAGTGGCGGCGGAACCGCCTGCGGTTCCTGCGGTTGCGCTGCCGCGACGTGGCCGCGAGGCCGGTCCGTACGGTCGCGACCGTCCAGGCCGCGCCGACCAGGAACAGGCCGGTACCGGCCAGCAGCAGCAGGCGCCGTCCGGATCGTCGCCGAGCCGGCTCCTGGTCCGCGATCGGCTCCGCCCCAACGGGTCGCGTCGCGTGGTCGACCACGTGCGAGGCGGCCGACTGGCGAGTGGAATGCGTGTTCTGCGTCATTGTCCGGTCCATGGCGATCTCCCCCGAATGCCGTGGAATTCTGAGCTACACAGAGCGAGGCTACGACTACTTAGAGATCATTTCGGCTCGATCCGAGAACTCACAGGACCAGCCGGGCTCCGCCCCCGTGCCACTCCACTCGCGGCTGCACCGGCACCAGCGACGGCGCCGGCGCGGCCAGCGCCGCGGCCACCCGCTCGAACCCGGACAACGACCGCAACACCGCCACGGTCGGCGGCAACATCCCCAGTTCACCCGCCGCGTGCCCGGCCAGCGCATCCGCCGGGCGCACCCACACCACCCGATCCGCCTCGCCGCCGACCTCCCGCGCGGTCTGCCCCGCGGGCAGCTCGGCCAGGAAGAAGAACGTGTCGTAGCGCCGCGGCTCGAACTCCGGCGTGATCCACCGCGCCCAGGCATGCAACAGGTCGGCCCGCATCGACAGCCGACGTCCGGACAGCAACTCGGACAACGAAACCCGACGCTCCACAAGAGACAGACGGGCCGCGGCCCAGTCCGCCGAGTCGACGTCGCCGACGAGCGAGTGCCGGTCCGCCCCGGCGAACAGCACGCCGGTCTCCTCGAACATCTCCCGCACCGCCGCGGCCACCACCTCGCGGGCGGTACGCACCTCGCCGGGCAGGCCGAGCAAGCGCGCCCAGGCCTGCGGGTCCGGCCCGATCCACGGCGAGCCGGTCGCCGCGGTGCCACCCCGCGGGCCGGCACCATCCCGCGGGCCGGCAGCATCCCGCGGGCCGGCAGCATCCCGCGGGCCGGCACCTTCCCGCGGGCCGGCACCATCCCGCGGACCGGCAGCATCCCGCGGATCGGTGCCGTCCCCGGCGCCGGCGTCCCCCCGCCGGTCGGCACCGTTGCCCGGATCGACGCCGTCCCGGGGGTCGACGCCACCGCCGGGGAAGGCGTACATCCCGGAGGCGAAGGGCATCGTCGAGCGCCGCCGCACCAGGAAGGCCTCCGGACCACCCGGCGCGTCCCGCAACAACACCACGGTCGCGGCCCGGCGCGGCACCACCGGGGTACCGCCCTCGGCGTAGAACCGTCGGGCCTGCTCCGCCAACCCGGCGGGCATCGGCTGCGTCCACATGGGTACCTCCTCGCCCCGCCATGCTTGCACGGACCGCGTCCCGCCGTACCCGGGGTCAGAGCGCGCGGAGCCGACCGGGCCGGCCGGCACGGAGGCGTTCGAACGCCGCCGCGGTTTCGCCATCCGCCGGCAACAGCACGACGAGCTGCTGCGCGTCCGCACTGGACAGTTCGAGAACCTCGCGGTGCCAGCGCAACTCGGTACCGGACGGGTGGTTGATCCGCAGCGGCGTCGACGGTGGCGGTAGCTGCCGGTTGGCCCGACGGGTGAACTCGGCACCGGCCAGCGGCGCCAGCTCGGCCCGGAACCACTCGGCGGTCCCGGCCGACGGGCCGAGCCACAGGTCGAACGCCTGCTCGTCGGCCACCTGCCCCCAGTCGGCGAACACGGTGCGCGCGGCGGGATCGAGGAACACGTACCGGGTCAGGTTCGGTTCCGGCAGGTCGAGCAGGCCGGTGCCGTCCATCAGCAGCGCGAACCCGCTGGTGTGCGCGAGTACGTCACCGAGCCGGTTGGTGACGAGCGCGACACCGGGCTCCAGCAGCCGCAACGTGTCCAGCACCGTCGCCCGTACCTCGCGAGGCGGCGGCGCCGGGCGCTGGTGTGCGGCACAGGCACCACCGGTGATCTTGGCGAGGTAACGGAGGTGGGCGCGTTCGGCGGCGTCCAGGCTCAACCCGTCCGCGATCGCGTTGAGCACCGCGACCGACGGGTTCCGGTCCCGACCCTGCTCGATCCGGGTGAGGTACTCGACGCTGACGCCGGCCCGGGTGGCGAGTTCCGTGCGCCGCAACCCGGGCGCCCGGCGACGCGGCTGGTCCGGCAGGCCGAGGTCGGCCGGCCGGATGCTGTCGCGCTTCGCCCGGACGAAGTCCCCCAACGGTGTGCCCACCCTCGGCAGCGTACCGAGCCGGGACCGGCGCAGCGTGGCCCTGCGAGGGCCAGCCTGATCCCGGCCTGGTTGCGGCGCCGGCGGGTGGCGAGCATCGACGGCATGAACGAGAACACCACGCTTGCGGTCATCATCGGTAGCGTCCGGGAGGGCCGGTTCGGCCCGGTCGTCGGCGACTGGATCGCCGACCGGGCACGGGAGCACGGCGGGTTCGACGTCGACGTCGTCGACCTGGCCGGCGTCGATCTCCCGCTGACGCTGCCCGCCGTGTCACCGAAGGTCGCGGGCGACGACTATCCGTTGCCGGACGGGCTCCGGCCGATCAGTGCGCGGCTCGCCGCGGCCGACGCGTTCGTCATCGTCACGCCGGAGTACAACCACAGCTATCCGGCATCGTTGAAGGCGCTCATCGACTGGCACTTCACCCAGTGGACGGCCAAGCCCGTCGCGTTCGTCAGCTACGGCGGCGCGGCCGGCGGCCGGCACGCGGTGTTGCACCTGGAGAACGTCCTGACCGAACTGCACGCGGTCACCATCCACGACGGGCTGTCGTTCCCCAACTACTTCACCAGCTGGCAGGACGGCCGGCCGAACGACCCGGCCACCGCGCGCTACGCCGACCAACTGCTCACCCAGCTCTCCTGGTGGTCGACCGCCCTCCGTAGGGCGCGAAGCACCGCGCCCTACCCGATGCCCGGCAGCCCGGCCCTCGCCCCCGCCTGAACCCGGCCGCGGCGGGCCGGCCCGCGCGCCGGCCGGTGACCGGGCCGGCCGCCCGCACCCGCCGCGCACCGGCGGAAGGTGCGTGCCGGGCCGTTACCAGGGGACGACGCCGTTGTCGTCGAAGAAGCCGCCGTTCGGCCCGTCGTCCGGCAGCGTGGCCAGCCGGATCGCGATCTGGGCCCCCTGCTCGGGCGTCCGCACGCCCCGGAACCCGTTCAGGTCGGTCGCGCAGAACCCCGGGCAGCCGGTGTTGATCAGGATGTCGGTGTCGGCCAGTTCCTTGACGTACTGCGCGGTCAGCGCGTTGAGGAACGTCTTCGACGCCGCGTACGCGGCGGAGATCGGCCCGACCTCCGCCCCCGGCGTGGTCTGCAGCGTCAGCGAGCCGACGCTGCTTCCCATGTTCACGATCCGCGGCGACGCGGAGCGACGCAGCATCGGCAGCATCGCGTTGGTGACGCGCAGCACGCCGATCACGTTGGTCTCCACCGCCGCCCGGATGGTCTCGGCGGCCACCGTCGTCGGGGTCTGCGGCATCCCGCCGGTGATGCCGGCATTGTTGACCAGTACGTCGAGACCGCCCGCCTGGGCCTCGATCAGGTCGGCGGCGGCGGCCACGCTGGCGTCGTCGGTCACGTCCAGCGGTACGCCGAACGCGTCGGCGCCGGCGGCCCGCAGCTTCGCGACGGCTTCCTCCCGGCGCCGGTCGTCCCGGCCGCCGACCCCGACCCGCCAGCCGAGGGCGCCGAGGCCGGCCGCGATCTCGTACCCGATGCCCTTGTTCGCGCCGGTCACCAGCGCGATCGTCGATTCGCTCATGGCTCGATCGTCGGTCGCTGCCGGTCCCGGCTCCAACACCGATCGGGTACCCGGCGATACCGCACCGGTATCGATCCCGGTCGGCACGGGATACCGTGGCGGCATGGAGACGCGGGAGCTGCGGTACTTCGTCGCGGTCGCCGAGGAGTTGCACTTCGGCCGCGCGGCGCAGCGACTCGGCATCGCGCAACCGCCGCTGTCCCGGGCGATCCGCCAGCTCGAACGGCGGCTCGGCGCGACCCTGCTGGAGCGCTCCAGCCGCGCGGTCGCGCTCACCGAGGCCGGTGCCACGTTGCTGCGGGAGGGGCGGGCCGCGCTGGACGCGGTCGACGCCGCCGATCGCCGCACCCGCCGGGCCGCCCACGCGCCGGCCGGCGCCGGCCGCATCGTGCTCGTCACCAAGGCAGGCGCCGCCAGCGAACTGCTCGCCAAGCTGCTCGACGCGTACGCCGCCGAGCCGGGCGCGGTCGACGTCGACGTGGTGCTGTGCGGCCCCGGCGAGCAGGAACGGCTGCTGCGGACCGGGCACGCCGACGTCGGCCTGCTGCATCTCCCGTTCGACCGGATTGCCGGCCTGGACACCGAGGTGCTGCGGACCGAGGGGCAGGTGGCGGTGCTGCCGGCCGGGCATCCGCTGGCCGGCCGGGCGCAGGTACGGATGGCCGAGGTCGCCGCGCTGCCCGAGCAGCCGCTGCCGCGCTGGCCGGCCGACGACGGCAGCTATCCGGAGGGCCCCGGGCCGCGGATCCGGGACCACACCCAGCTGCTTCAGCTCGTCGCGCTCGGCCGAACGGCGGCGGTGCTGCCCGAGTCGGTCGGCGCCCACCTGCACGACGGTCTGGTCGCCGTGCCGGTGGTGGACGCCGCCGAGGTCACCACGGTCATCGCCTGGCCGCCGCAGACCCGTTCCCGCCCGATCGCCGCCCTCATCGACACCGCCACCCGCCTCTGACCCGCCCGCCGCCCGTCCCGGCCCGCCGTCGGACTAAACCGACGGGTCGGTGCCGGCGGGACGCGGCGAGTCCTGGTCGGTGGCCGTGGCGGCGATGAGGTCGAGGAGACCGGGGAACCGCTGGTTGAGGTCCTCGGTGCGAAGCCGGCTGCGCCGTTCGAGCCCGTACTGCCGTTGGTGGAGCAGACCGGCTTCGCGGAGCGCCTTGAAGTGGTGGGTGAGGCTGGATTTCGGCCGGTCGAAGCCGAACCAGCCGCAGGGGTGGTCGAACTCGTCCGATTCCAGCAAAAGTTTGCGCGCAACGGTCATGCGCAGCGGATCGGCCAGCGCACCGAGCACCGTCTCCAGGCGCAGTTCCGCGGCGGCCGGCTCCGGAAGGAGGGGTGGCCGCTCGGTCTCGGTTGCAGCGTCGCTCACGAGCCCATCCTAGCGCCTTGTACGAAGATTCTCGTACTGCTACGTTGCAGTACGACTTTTCTCGTACAAGGAGGCTGGCGTGGCGGTGGTGAGCGAGGCCCCGACGCGGGCCGGGACGACCTGGCAGCTGGTCCGGGCGGCGTGGGCGGTGACGGCGGTGTTCGCGTTGTCGAACTCCCCGACCCCGCTGTACGTGTACTGGCAGCACGAGTTCGGATACTCCGCGGGGACCCTGACGGTGGTGTTCGCCGCCTACATCGCGGGCCTGGCGCTGACCCTGCTGGTCGCCGGGCGCGCGGCCGACCGGTACGGCCGGAAGCGGGTCGTCGTGCCCGGGATCGGGGTCGCGCTGGTCTCGGCGATGCTGTTCGTCACCGCCGACGGCGTCGCGGCACTGATCGTCGCCAGGCTGCTGGTCGGCGTCGCCGTCGGCATCGTGGTGTCGGCCGGCATGGCCGCGGTGGTCGACCTGGGTGGCGAGCACCGCCGCCAGCTGACCTCGATGCTCGCCTCCATCGCGATGGTCTTCGGAGCCGGGCTCGGCCCGCTCCTCGGCGGTGTCGCCTACCAGGCGACTCCGCGGCCGGTGGGGTGGGTCTTCAGCGTCAACATCGTGCTGCTGGTCGTCGCCCTGCTCGGTTACGCGGGACTGCCCCTGGACCGCCCAACCGGGCGGCGGTCCCCGGGGTTCCCGTGGCCGCGCGTTCCGCACGTACCTGCCCCGAACCGGGTCCACCTGTTCCGCGGCGCGGCCGTGTTCGCACCCGGGCTGACGGCCACCTCGTTCGTCCTGTCGCTGGGGCCGTCACTGCTGGTCCTGGCGGTGGGGAACACGTCGCCGCTGCTGGCCGGCGGCGCCGCGTGCGTGATGTTCCTCGCCGCTACCGGATCCCAGCTGGTGCTCGGTCGACTGGAGGTACGGCGCCTGTTCGGGCTCGGCGCCGCCAGCACGGTCCTGGCGATGGTCGCCGTGCTCGCGACGCTCGCGACCAGGAGCCCCGTCCTGTTCGTCGCGGCCGCCCTTCTCGCGGGCAGCGGGCAGGGACTCGGCCAGCTCGGCGGGCTGCGGCTGATCGCCCAGCACGTCGAGACCGACCGGCGGGCCGAGGCCAACGCGGCACTGAACATCAGCGCCTACCTGCCCGCCGCAATCCTCACGGTGGCCACCGGCTACGCCGTCGGCAGGTGGGGCATGCAACCGGCGAGCGCGACCCTGGCGTCCGTTCTCGGCGCCGTCGGTCTGCTCCTCGGCCTGGCCGCCGCCCGGGCGACCGCCACCCGTGCTTCGCGGTGACGCCGAGTTCGCCGCCGAGGGCATCGCCCACGTCGAGCGGACCGGCGACGGCAACGGCCGGCGGTAACGGCCGGCGACGAACGTGGTGGCCGGTCCCGCTAGACGTGCGGCACGGCCGGGCCGGAAGACTCGCTGCCCCGGCGGATCAGCAGCGACAGCGCCACCGCGACCGCGGCGACCACGGCCGCCACGGTGAACGCCAGGTGCATCCCGTCCAGGAACGACAGGTTGCTGGCCTTGGTGATCAACATGGCGATCTCCGCCTTGGTACCCGGCGGCACCGGCGCGACCCCGCCGGCCACCGCGCCCTTCGCCGCGTCGACCTGCGCCGGCGTCAGCGCCGGCAGGTGCTGGTCGGTCCAGTGCCCGTTGAGCACGCTGCCGACCCGGGCGGTCATCACCGCGCCGAGCACGGCGGTACCGAGGGCGCCACCGACCTGCATGGCGGCCTGCTGGACGCCGGACGCGACACCGGACAGCTGCACCGGCGCGTTGCCGACGATCACCTCGGTGGCGCCGACCATCACGACCGACAGCCCGAGGCCGAGGATGACGAACCACAGCGAGGTGAGCCCGGCGGAGGCGTCCATCGGCAGCCGGGACAGCCCGAACATGGCGATCGCGACAGCGGCCATCCCGGTGGCGACCGGGCCGCGTGGCCCGATCCGCCCGATCAGCGCCCCGGCGATGGGCGAGCCGACCACCATGCCGGCGGTCATCGGCAGCAGCCGGACGCCGGACTGGACCGGCGACAGGCCGTGCACCAGCTGCAGGTAGAAGGTGACGAAGAACAGCGAACCGAACATCGCGAACGCCATCAGGACCATCAGCACGGTACCGACGGACAGCGAGCGGGAGCGGAACAGTCCGAGCGGCAGCAGGGGGTCCCTGGCGGTGCGCTCGCGCAGGATGAACAGCGCCGCGAACACCGCGGCACCGACGAACAGGCCGATGGTGCGCCAGTTGCCCCAGCCGAAGTCGGACGCCTTGATCACGCCGAACACCAGCGCGAACATCGCCACCGACAGCAGCGCGATGCCCGGGATGTCGGCCCGGGAGCCACGGTCGACCCGGTGGTTGCGGCCCAGCACGACCAGGCCGAGGATCAGCGCCAGCGCGCCGACCGGCAGGTTCACGAAGAACACCCACTGCCAGTTGACGTGCTCGACGAGCAGACCGCCGACGATCGGCCCGGCCGCGGTGGACAGCCCGATCGCGGCACCCCAGATGCCGATCGCGATGTTCAGCTTCTCCCGCGGGAACGCCTCGCGCAGCAGGCCGAGCGCCGCCGGTTGCAGCAGCGCGCCGAACACGCCCTGCAGCACCCGGAACGCGATGATCAGGCCGATGCTGTGCGACAGCCCGATGATGCCGGAGCTGGCGGCGAACCCGACCACGCCGACCAGGAACATGCTCTTGTGCCCGAACCGGTCGCCGAGCTTGCCGGCGGTGACCAGGAAGACGGCCAGCGCGAGCAGGTAGCCGTTCGTGATCCACTGCAGGTCGGACAGGGATGCGTGCAGCGACTTGCCGATGGCCGGGTTGGCGATGGCGACGATGGTGCCGTCCAGCGCCACCATGATCACGCCGAAGGCGACGGCGACGAGGGTGGCCCACGGGCCCCCGCGGCCGGTGCTGCGTGCGGTCGAGATCGCCGTACCGGCCGCAGTGGTACTCATGCTGGGTCTCCCCCGTGCAGATGGATTGATGGTGGGCGGTCGGCGCGCGGCGAGCTGTCCCCCAAAGACACCCGTTGAACGGGCTGTGCCGCGCCGCGCTGCCGACGCCCGAGCCGCGCTCCCCCGCGCGACTCAACCCCCGCGACACAGCATATTGTCAGTCGCTGACAAGTGGCAATGTGAGACACATGACCCTGACGGCGGGGCCAGGACCGGTGACCATCGAGGAGGAGGTGGGTGCGATGACGGAGTCGGCGGGGCTGCGCGAGCGCAAGAAGCAGCAGACGCGCGCGGCGCTGATCACGGCCGCCCAGCGGTTGTTCGCCGAGCAGGGGTTCGACGGCACCACCACGGACGAGATCGCCGCCGCGGCCGACGTGTCGCAGCGCACCCTGTTCCGGTACTTCGCCGGCAAGGAGGAGATGGCGCTCGCGCCGATGGCGGAGATGCAGGACCGGTTCACCGAGGAGGTACGGCGGCGCCCGGCCGACGAGCCGCCGATGACGGCGCTGCGCCGCGCCGCCCGGGAGATGATCGGCGGCTTCGCCGGTGACGAGGAGGCGACCGAGCAGCGCCGCCAGATCCTCGGCGCCACCATCGATCTGGTCAACCGCACCCCGGCACTGCTGGCCGAGAACCTGCGCCGGACCGTGGACCGCGGCGAGCGGCTGGCCCGGTTGCTCGCCGAGCGCGAGGGCGTCGACCTGACCGACGACCCGCGGCCACGGCTGGCGGTCACCACGTTCGACGGCGCGCTGCGGGTGGCCACCCTCAGCTCGTGCGACGCCGCCGCCATCGACCCGGTACGGATGGGTCAGGAGCTGGAGCGCTGCCTCGCCGCGCTGCCGGACATCTTCCAGCACTGGCGTACCTGACCGGCGCGGCCGATCGGACCCGGGACGGACGGGGCCGCAGCGAACGGCACCAGCCCCAATCAGTCCACAGTGGACAATTCAGGACACCAGCCCGGTGCGGTGCGCGATGATCACCAACTGCACCCGGTCACGCGCGTCCAGCTTGGTGAGCAGCCGGGCCACGTGCGCCTTGGCGGTGGCGGCGCTGATGTAGAGCTGGCCGGCGATCTCGGCGTTGGACAGTCCGCGGCCGACCAGCGTCAGCACCTCGCGTTCCCGATCGGTCACCGCATCCAGTGCCGGTACCGCCCGGGTCGGGGCCGGCCGGTCCACGAAGTCGGCGATCAGCCGCCGGGTCACGCTCGGTGCGATCAGCGCGTCGCCGGCGGCCACCACCCGGATCGCGGACAGGATCTGCTCCAGCGCCATGTCCTTGACCAGGAAGCCGCTCGCCCCGGCGCGCAGCGCGCCGTAGACGTACTCGTCCTCGTCGAACGTGGTCAGCATCAGCACCCGCGGCGGATCGGCCGCGGCGGTGATCCGGCGGGTCGCCTCGATCCCGTCCAGATCCGGCATCCGGATGTCCATCACCGCCACGTCCGGCGCGGTCTCGGCGGCCAGTCGCACCGCCTCGACGCCGGTACCGGCCTCCGCGACCACGGTGAGGTCGGGCGCGTCGGCGATCAGCACCCGCAGCCCGGACCGGATCAGCGGCTGGTCGTCGGCCAGCAGCACCCGGATCGTCATGCCGGCACCGGAATCGTGGCGGCGACCCGGAACCCGCCGGCGCTGCGTGGCCCGGCGTCGAACTCGCCGTGCAGCAGCGCGACCCGCTCCCGCATCCCGGCGATGCCGTACCCGGCGCCGACCGGCCCGCCGGTCCCGTCGTCGGTGACCACGATGCGTACCTCCGTGTCCGTTGCGGAAAGCTCGATCCGGCACCGGTCCGTACCGGCGTGCCGGATGACGTTCGTCACCGCCTCCTGCACGATCCGGTACGCGGCGAGGTCGACGTCCGGCGGCAGGTCGGTGTCGCCGGTCCGGACCAGGGCCACCCGCACGCCGGCCTGCTCGGCCCGGTCGACGAGGGTACCGACCTCGGCGAGGCCCGGTGCCGGCCCGAGCGGCGCGGCGCCCTCCTGCAGGTCGGACTGGCGCAGCGAGCCGAGCATCCGGCGCAGCCCGGCCAGGGTGTCCCGGCTGGTGGCCTCGATCGCGGTCAGCGAGTTGCGGGCCTCGGCGGGCTGGCTGTCGATCACCCGGGCACCGACGCCGGCCTGGATCGCGATCACGCCGACGTTGTGCGCCACCATGTCGTGCAGCTCGCGGGCGATCCGCAGCCGCTCCGCCTGTACCGCCTGGGCGGTGTGCTGTTCGCGTTGCGCCGCGGCGAACTGCCGGCGCTGCCGGGCCGAGTTCCCGATCACCCAGGCCACCACGGTGAGCAGCACGACGACCAGGCTCCCGTAGTCGGCGTTGGCGACCCGGAACGCGTACAGGCAGAGCACCTGCATCGCCAGCGCCACGGACGCGAACGGGACGGACACCCGCCGCGGCCAGCTCGCCGCCACGTAGCCGATCGCCAGCGTCAGCACCGCGATGTGCAGCTCCCGCAACGCGAGCAGGTTGCCCTGCGAGTACCCGCCGGGGTCGGGGCGCACCGGGTAGACCAGGCCGGGCAGCGGCGAGACGCGTGGCGGTGTCGGCGTGACCACCGTGCACAGCACCAGCAGCCCGGCCAGCAGCGAGCCGAGGCCGACCAGCGGGCGGCGCCGCAGCAGCAGGTAGGGCAGCAGCATCGCGAGCACCGGCAGGACGAACCGGGCCGGGCCGGACAGCCGCAGCAGCAGCACGGCCGCGAGCAGGAACGGCGACCCGACCGCGGTGCACCAGACGGCGACGGTCACCCGTCGTCGACGGGGTGGGGTGGCGGTGCTGGACATGCGCCGAGCCTAGCGGCCGGCGCCGCCCCGGCCATCGATCCGCGGGCGTACGCCCGCGGGCCACCCCGGGTGGCGCCCGCGGGCCGATGCCCGCAACCCGCCCGAACCGGCAGTGTCGTGCCCATGATCGACGTCAACGAACTGACCAAACGGTACGGGAAGGCCACCGCGGTGGACCGGCTCACGTTCACCGTGCGGCCGGGGCAGGTGACCGGTTTCCTCGGCCCCAACGGTGCCGGCAAATCGACCACGCTGCGGCTGCTGCTCGGCCTGCACCGGCCGACCTCCGGTACCGCCACCGTGGACGGCCGGGCGTTCGCCGACCGGCCGCGCGGCCTGCGCCACGTCGGCGCGCTGCTCGACGCGGCCGACGTGCACGGCGGCCGGAGCGGGTACGCGCACCTGCGCGCGCTGGCGGCGAGCAACCGCATCCCGCGCCGCCGGATCGACGAGGTGCTGGCCGAGGTGGGGCTGGAGTCGGCCGCCCGGCGCCGGATCGGCGGCTACTCGCTGGGGATGCGGCAGCGGCTCGGTATCGCCGCGGCGCTGCTCGGCGACCCGCCGGTGCTGCTGTTCGACGAGCCGCTCAACGGGCTGGACCCGGAGGGCGTGCTGTGGGTGCGCGGGCTGTTCCGGCGGCTGGCGGCCGAGGGCCGCACCGTGTTCGTCTCCAGCCACCTGATGCGGGAGATGGAGCACACCGCCGACCATCTGATCGTGATCGGCCGGGGCCGGCTGGTCGCGGACGAGTCGCTGGCCGAGTTCGCGTCCCGTGGCGAGGGGCTGCGGGTCGCCGTGGACACGCCGGATCCGGCCACCCTGACCGCGGTGGTCGAGGTCGCCGGCGGCAGCGCGGTACCGGCACCGGACGGGACGCTGACCGTCACCGGCCTGACCGCAGCGCGGGTCGGCGAGCTGGCCTACCAGCACCGGATCCTGTTGCGCCAGCTGACCACCCGCAACGCCTCGCTGGAGGAGGCGTTCCTGGCGCAGACCGCGGACGCGGTCGACTACCTGGCAGGAGAGAACCGATGACGACCACCGCCGCACCGCGCCTGGACGCCGAACCGGCCGCCCGGTTCACCGACCTGATCGCGGCCGAATGGCTCAAGTTCGTCTCGTTGCGGTCGACCCGGTGGGGCGTGCTGTTCAGCGCCGTCGTGGTGATCGGGATGAACGCCTACGCCGCGCTGTCCGACTACCGCAACTGGCCGACCTACAACCCGCAGATCCGCGCCGAGTTCGTGCCGTACTGGGCGATGCACGACGCGTTCACGGCCGGTGCGGCGATGGTGACGATCCTCGCCACCGGCACGATCGGGGTGCTCGCGATCGTCAGCGACTACGCGAGCGGGCTGGCCCGCACCACGTTCGCCGCGGTACCGGCGCGCAGCTCGGTGGTGCTGGCGAAGGCGACGGTGCTCACCGCGGTGCTGTTCGGGTTCGGCGTGCTGGTCGCGGGCGGCTCGTTCGCCGCCTCGCAGGGCATCCTGGCCGGCCGCGGGATCAACGTGACGCTCGCCGACCCCGGCGTACTGCAGGGTCTGGTGGCCGTGGCGCTCCTGCCACCGGTGTGCGGGCTGGCCGGGCTCGCGCTCGGCGCGCTGGTCCGGCACGTCGCCGCCAGCCTGGTGACCGCGGTCGCGCTGCTGCTGCTGTTCCCGGCGCTGCTGGACGGCCGGCGGCACCTGTCCGCGACGCTCCTGCACGCCCAGCCGTACGGCGCCTGGTCGGTGCTGCACCAGATCCACGGCCCGGCGGGCATCTCGCCCTTCCCGGCCACCCCGGCCGGGTGCTTCCTGACGTACGGGATCTGGGCGCTCGCCGCCGTCGTCGTCGCCGCCCTCGCGGTGCGCCGGCGGGATCTGTGATGCGCCCGATGCCGACCCGGCCCGCCCTGCGGGCCGCCGCCACGCGGCTGCGCGCGCTCATGGTTCGGCGCGGGCCGCGCGCGGTCACCGGCGTGGCCAGGCTGGGGGTGCTGTTCGAGCGCCAGCGGATCCGCACCGGGGTGCTGGCCGCCGTGGTCGCGCTGTCGCCGACGGCCGCGACGGTGCTGGCGCCAGCGGCGCCGAACCGGCCGGCGGCCCCGATCGGTACCGCGGCGTGGCGGGCCGACCCGCGTGCGCTGCCCGATCCGGTGACGGCCGAGCCCGCCGCGGTACACCGGTTCTACGCCACCGAGTCGCCGGCGGCACGACGCGCGCTGGCGCGGCGGTACCCGGGTGTCGTCGGCAGCTCGGACGGGGCGCCGGTCGCGTTGCGGTACGCAGCGAACCGGGTCGCGATGCGCGCGGCCGGGCCACGCTTCGCCGACCGGACCGGCCGGTACCTGCTGTTCGATCCGCGCGGCGACGGGCGGGTCGCGGAGGTGTTCGGCGACCTGGCACACGCCGACCGGATCGCCGTACTGGTACCGGGAGCCGGGGACGACGCGGCGAACTTCTGGTCCGGCGCCGGTGGCCGCGGCTACCGAGCGCTGGCCCGCCAGGCCGGCCAGCTGTACCGGCAGGGCGTGGCGCAACGCTCCGGGTTCGCGGTGATCGCCTGGCTCGGCTACCGCACCCCGAAGGGGGTGTCGCTGAGCGAGGCACGCGAGGACCTGGCCCGCACCGGCGCCGACGCGCTGGTCCGGTTCGTGGCCGGGCTGCGCGCCGTCCGTCCACATGCGACGGTCGCGGTGCTGGCGCACAGCTACGGATCGGTCGTGATCGGGCTGGCCGCGCGGCGGCTACCGGCGCAGGTCACCGACCTGGCCGTGGTCGGCAGCCCGGGCATGGGCGTCGACGACGTGTCCCGCCTCGGTACCACCGCGCGGGTCTGGGCCGGCCGGTGCCCCGGCGACTGGATCCGGTGGGTACCGAAGGAGCAGGTGTTCGGGCTCGGGCACGGTCGGGCTCCGACCGACCCAGCGTTCGGTGCGCGCGTGTTCGGCACCGGCGGGGTCGACGACCACGACCACTACTTCGCTCCCGGTACCGAGTCGCTGGCGAACCTCGCCGCCATCGCCACCCGCGGGTCGCTGCGATGACCGCCACGCGGCGCCGTGCGGACCCGGGCCGGGCGCCGTCCCGGTACCGGGTCTGGGCGGCGCAGGTCGCCGCCGCGACGCCGGGCGCGCGGGATCGTACCGTCGATGCGTTGCGGGCGGTGGCGATCGCCGGCGTGGTGCTGGGGCACTGGCTGGTCTCCGCGATCGTCGCCGACCCGGACCGGCCGGCCGCGCTGCACGGCGCGAGCCCGCTGTCGGCGCTGCCGGCGCTGGCGCCGGCGAGCTGGCTGTTCGAGACGTTGGGGCTGTTCTTCGTCGCCGCCGGCTACGCCGCCGCCCGCCCGCGGCGCTCCACCGGCCACCTCCACCCCCGGTCGACGGTGCGGTCCGCGTGCCAGCGGGTCGCTCGTCGTGGCGTACCGCCGCAAGCCGGCTGAGGCGCCCGGGAGTCGTCCGGCTGGCGGTACCGGTGCTGGTGCTCGCGGCGGTGTGGCTGCCGGCGCTGCTGGTGCTGGACCTGGTCGGGGCGCCGGCCGAAACCCGGCGGCTGGTCGTCTCGCTGGTCAGCCACCCGCTGTGGTTCCTCGCCGTCTACCTGGTCCTGGCCGCCGCCGCGCCGCTGCTGCGCCGCGTGATGTCACGCTGCGGGCTCTGGTCGGTACTGCCGGCGGTGCTCGCCGTCACCACCGTCGACGCCGCCCGCGGCGGCGGGCTGCCGTCCTGGCTGGCGCCGGTGGCGACGCCGGTCGCCTGGTCGGTGCCGTACCTGCTCGGCATCGCCCTCGCGCAGGGCCGGCTGCCCCGCCGGGCCGGCGGCGCGCTGCTCATCGGCGGCATCGCCGGCGTCGCCCTGCTGCTGCGGCTCGGCTACCCGGCCAGCGCGGTCGGCGTACCCGGCGACCACTGGTCGAACCTGGACCCGCCGTCACTGCTCGCCCTCGCGCTCGCCGCCGCCCAGCTCGGCGCGTTCCTGCTGGTACGGCCGTGGCTGGCCCGGTTGCTGAGCCGGCCGGCGGCGTGGGCGCCGATCGCCGGGCTCAACCGGGCCGCGATGACCGTGTACTGCTGGCACCAGAGCGCGCTGCTGCTGGTGACGTTCGCCGCGGTACCGCTGGGGCGGCTGCCGGGCCTGCTCGACCGGCCGAGCGCCGGCTGGGTGGCGCACCGGTTGTACTGGCTGCCGGTGTTCGCCGTGACCCTCGTCGCGCTCTGCCGGCTGTTCCACCGGCCACACCGCCGTCCGGTCCCGATCGGCCCGCACCGCCACCCGGACCCGGCCGGGCCGCACCGCAGCCCGGACCTGGTCGGCCCGCGCCGCGATCCGGTCCCGATCGGCCCGCGCCGTTGCCCGGACCTGGTCGACCCGGGTGCCGCCGGTCAGGCGGTCAGCAGTTCGGTGGCGTCGCCGTGCACGATCAGCACGTCACCGTCGGAAAGCTCCCAGCGCGGCCGGTCCGCGGCCGTGTAGGCGGCGGCGAGCCGACCCGCAGCCCAGCACCATCAGGCTGCGAAGAAAAGCCTCACAGTCAGTCGAGCGGCCGGCTGAGCCGGACGTCCTCCTCCTGGTAGCCGAGCGAACGGTAGAAGGCGCGGGCGGTCGCGTTGGCGGCGCCGGTCTCCAGCGTCAGCCGGCGCAGCCCGCGGCCGGCCGCCCACCGGTG